>CALUIN010000001.1 GCA_944320745.1 uncultured Alloprevotella sp.
GTAGTACCTAAGTCAATACCGATAATCTTTCCCATGACTGTATGCTTTTAATTGTTTATTTATCTAAGTTGAACTTCTGCGGAGCCTGCGCTCCACGCCCTATATGTAGCAACTACCGTGCCAAACGGAAGCCACACCCCTGCCGTGCGCCACGCCTCTGCCATTTTGTCAGCCTCCACACGCCCTATCCCAGTCCGCACGCGCCTTAGCCCAGTCCGCACGCGCCCTATCCCAGTCCGCACGCGCCTTAGCCCAGTCCGCACGCGCCTTAGCCCAGTCCGCACGCGCCTTAGCGCGGCCAGAAAGGCGCGCGGCGGCAGACGAGCGGCTCATGCCGGCACTGACAGGCGCCGCGTTCCGCTCGGCGCACACACAGAAGCGGACGACGGCCCGAATGCGGCAACGCGCAGGCGACCGAGTGCTGGGGCGACCGGGACGGGCGCACGGGGGACGGACAAAAAAGCGCCACCCGCAGCCTTCTCACGAAGACCACGGGCGGCATGAAAACATGAAAGAAACTATTTTTAAGCTTGCCCGGGATCAAGCGTCCCGGTGCGGAAATTATTCCACTACCAGCTTCACCGTGCGCTGCGCCGAAGCCGTAGCCGCGCGCACCACATAGGTGCCGGCCGTCAAGCCGTCCGCGCGAAGCACGGTGTCGCCCGTACCGTTCAGGGCACGCACGCGCCGGCCGGCCGTGTCGTACACCTCCACGCGGGTCAGGGCCTCAGGCGCCGAGGCAATCACCTCGCCCGCCGTCACGCTGTACACCGTGATGCTCTCCTCTCCGTCCGTCACGCCCGCGATACCCGTAGGCTCGGCCGGGACAAGGCGCAGGAAGTAGCGGCCGTGCGAACTCCCCGTCAGGCTCAGCTGGTCGCCCTCGTGGAGCGGCCGCTCGCTCTGCAGCTCGGCGTCGTAGAGCGCCGCACGCTCCGTGGCGTCCAGGCCGGTGAAGGTCAGCATCACCGACTTGCCCTCGGCGGCAAAGACGCCGAGCGGAATCTGCGCCAGATCGCGCACGCGGTTCACAGCGGCCGCCATCGTACCGGCTACGGTGTAGACGTAGGGCTGGTCCGCCCCCATGAGGCTCTCGTCGCGCAGCAGCTGCGCGTCCTCAGCGGCGGCAAAGCCGTTGTCGGCCTGTTCAGAGAAGGTCACTACGGCCGTGCTCTGTCCGCCCTCGGACTGTGCCGTGACGCGCACGCCGGTCGTCGTCGTGCCGCTCTGGCCGGAGTCGTTGCCCGTTGTCGGGGCGAAGGACTGCATGTCCGCCGTGAAGCGTACGGTCACGGGGCCCGTCTCTTCGTTGCCCTCGGCCCGTTCGGCATAGAAGGCACCGTAGGGCGGCAGGAGCGTCTCCTCCCGCACCGTTTTCGTCCAGTTGCCTTCAGCGTCCGCGCTGCCGGCTATCGGGCCGTTATCGTTGACCATCCAATACTTCTGGGCCAGCACTTCGCGGTTAGCCTCTAAGAAATCTTTCACATCGAGATGTGCCGGGAACGGATTACCCACGAGGAAGTACCGCCCGTCGGCCGACGGGGTCAGCGTGACCTCTAGATCTGCAGTCTGCACACTGGGCACCGTGTTCGGATTGCTGCGGTCGAGCATGCGGCTGACCGCCAGCTTTCCGGCATCGGCCGGGCGGGAAATGCTGCCCGTGGCCACGTCGTAGTTATTGTCGTCCTTCGGCAGGCGGAACAGCAGGCTGCCGCTCTGTCCTTCGGCCTTCATCGCGCTCAGCGAGAAGCCGGCGCCGGCGGCGTAGGATACAGATGCGTCATTATAAACGGAACTCCATGCTGCGCCGAAGGAAACGGGCGTCTCTCCGCCGTTGTCCTCCTCCACTATCCGCGCACCGTCGCTCATGGTGCGCTGGAACACAGCCGGATTCACCCGGTTATAGTCTCCTGCTGTGAACGTGATGGGCTGGAAATACTCCGTGGCCTGCCGGCCGGTAGTTTGCGTGTACCAGTCGCCTGCATGCACGCCAATCAGCGGTGTGCTGGCAAGGTTCCACTGCTGCGGCGTGAGTTCCACATCGGTCCAAGCCTTGTTATGGATAAGCTGCTCGCCATGGAGAAGTTCCGCACCCGACTCCAAGTGAATCTGGTCGCACAGGGTCACGCGGTAGCGCTCAGTGGTCCAATCCCCGCTCGCGTTCTCGTAGGTCATCAAGTCATACTCAATATTTTCCGTAGCAGGACCCATGTAGTCAGGCCGGCTGGAGTCCCAGACGTACTGCCCGTCCTCTTGCTGTCCCGAAACGCCGGCGCGGTAAAGTTCCACGCGTTTGCCCTGCGGCACGATGACCTTCGTGAAGAGCATCGGCACAAAGGCATTGTCTGTTCCGTTGTCCGCGTTCGAGGTGTAGCCGCTGCCAGTGTGCCGGAAGTCGGCCGCATCGGCCCGGCGCCACATCAGATCGTTGTTCCAGTTGTCCGTGACCTCACCCTTCCAGACTACATACTCTGGCACCACCTTCATGTCCACGTTAAACTGTCCATAGCAAGCCGTGCCGACAGCTTCGGAAGGATCCGCACTGCGCTCCTCGAAGTGTACACTGAACGTATAGGTATAGCCTTCGCGCGGTGTGAACTGGAAACCGTTCTCCAGCCGGGTCGTAAGGTCAAAACTGATGTCCGCATGGTCATTCAATGATGATCCGCCTCTGTAGGGTTCAGCAAAGAGGTTTTTAACCTCACCGATAGGCAGACTCATCTGGTCGAAGTCTTCTGTGAAGTAGCTGCTGTAATTCGGGTCGTTGGTCCAGACGAGATATATCTTGTCGTAACCGGGCTGCGACGTCACTTCCTGCAGATTGTCGGCGGACTCGGAAGCCAGCTTGGCACCACGCAGGCTGACACGCAACGTTTTTCCCTCACTGCTCATCGCCTCCAACTGACGCAGGCCAATACGCAGGGCCGGATTAAAGTCCGGAGACGGATAGAAAGTGTTGACGCCGGCATGCAGCTCGGGCGCCTCGCCCGTCACGTTGAGCGCCATGGGGATATAATTCCAGCAGACTGCCGCCCACTCATCCTGCGTGATGTCTTCGGGCAAGCCGGCAGGCGGGAGCACCGTCTGGATGGGGCATACCACGAGTTCCAGACCGTCTTCCTGTATGCTGATGTCCAGCCGCTCCTCGTGGAGTACCAGCGGCGCGTTGAGTCCTTCAGAAACGGAGGTCGAATAATACTTGAGAAGGTTAAATTCCTGCTCCGTAAATTCTACATTGTCTGTCGGATCGAGCGCGGAAGGCACAATTCCCCAAGGGGTCGCCGTCTCGTCCACAGCTTCGGCGTCGGGATAGGCCGCACGGAAGTCCAGCAAGGCGGACTGAAGAGATGCGCCGCCGTATTCTTCATGAGGTGCCAGGAACTCCGGACCCGTTCCGAAGAACCAGTCGAAGTATGCTCCCTGCTCTACGGTGAAGTAGGTTTCCTCACCGGCATCATTCACATAGGGCACGCGAAGCTGCGCCGAGAAGTTGAAGATCTGGCCCACGCAGAAGTCCGTCGTCGGGTTCATCACCTCGCCGTTCACTTTGAGCAAGGTCTCTGAGCCGACGTTGAATGTAGCGTACATGCCGCAGGCGTCGTTCAGCACACCCACAAAGTCGGAGAGCGCGGGGGTGCTGTTGGTGTTGTGCTCGCGGATGAGCATATAATAGGGCCGGTAGGGCAACAACGCGGAGAAGAAATTCAGCTTGAGCGCGCGGTCGTTTCTCGCGGCCGAACCGATACGGCGGAAATAGTATTTGCCGTCGGCCACATTCTGTGCAGCAAGGTTGGCCGGGTCGCGCGGATTTTCCGTGTTGTACTCAGCATTGGCAGTGAATGGCATGCGGAAATAGAACGTGGTCACTTCCTTCAGGTTGGTTGAGTCGGGCCCGAGTTCCACCACGGCGGACTGCAGCGCAGCAGCCTCTTCGCCCGGATGCTCTGCCAGATAGCTATCGTAGACCGTCTTGTCGATAAAACAGAAGTCTATGGCATCCTCGCCGCTGGTGGCGTCAGTGTCGCCCATACGCGAGGCCAGACGGTCCCAATCCATATCCACAGTCATCAGCGTATTTTCGCCGGTACACGTAGCACGCAACTGGGCAACTTCGGCTGTCGGGTCCTGAATGTAAACCTGTATATCGTCTATGAAGAAGTCGCCACCTGATGTAGAGGCGCAGTTATTGTCTATCTGCAGGCAGTACTCTTCAAACACGCGGGCATTCTCCGGCACCTCGTTGATGAAGGAAAAATACACCTGCATCCACTGATTTTGGCCTTCACCGCAACCCGGAATGCTGCGGTTCAGATATTTTGTGTTGGAAATCTGCCCTGATGCGTGACGATAGATCGGCGTATAGACTTTCTGACCGTCTGCAGCCGTGTTCACCCCCATGATGGTAAAGAGTACACCGGCATCGTCGTTATTTATATTATTACCATCGCGCGAAGAGGAACTCAGCAACCAGGCGGAAACAAACAGTTCGGAACCAGAACAGAGCTTCTCGGGGAAAGTCAAGCGGGCAATAGTTCCCGGACGGTCGGATGCGTCGACAAACACATGATATCTGCTGGGATCCTTACCCATATCCGTCGGCGGCTCAACTGTGCTTGCATAATTAACGCCGTCGTACCTATCCATGATGGCATAATAACCCCACTGCGGTGTGTTGCTCTGACCTACAAAGTCTCCGCGGGTATAGCTGCTCGCTTTCGTACTTCCGTCATAAAAGGCATAGCTACTGTAGTCCCACTGCATGGGGAAGGGATAATATCCGCGGGAGCCATAATAAACATCGGCAGCCGCCGTATCATAGTCCCAATCCAGGCTGGTCAGCAGACGATAGTGCTCGCGCAGATATTTCGGTGTGCGCTGCGGGTAATTCCAATAAGCATTCTCAGCGACCGTTCCCGCATCCAGATTGGCCACCTGCTGCTGCGTGATTGCCTGGGTTTCTGACAGGAATGTCAGACGATAACGGGCCAGATTGTACCTGCCCTTGCGCACAACGACCGTAGCCGTCGGGGTACTGCCATCTCGGGGGGTATCTACATAACTCGTCCCGTCATTTCGCTGATTTGGATACGTAAAATGTATACTGCGGGCTTCTCCGGTCATGGTTAATCTCTCTCCGCTCTGACTGACACCATCCTGCACTGTGGTTCCATGCCTATAACGCGTTAATGCGATGCCGGCTGTATTGTCCTCAAGGGAAACCGTAATATTGCCCGACACCCCGGCAATATACCACGCCTGCGCATCCTTGGACAAAGCCAGGACATCGTTCGTATTGTTGCAGGTGCGGGTGTAGGGGAATACGATGTCATACTCCTCCAGATATTTGGCATCGTCACCCGTACTCTGATAAGCCGGATCGCTGAGCAGGCTGAAATTTCCAGGCCACTGGCTGGCTTCTTCATTAGAATCTGTGCCGTAGATATAAAAGATCACACGATGGCCCAAAGTCGGCTCGTACGGATTGTTATTGCCATTCAGGAAAGCTGCATAACCGGGCTCCCCGTCGCCGCGAAAATCCAGATAGCTGGAGGCGTCGCAGGCTACGATATACAGATTATTGTCTGGATTGATATCTTTTCCTCCCCAGCTGTTAAACTGATTGTCTGTAGGAAAATAGAAATCCACAGCCATCAAGCCATTAGCAAAATCGCTTCCGCCGCTGCTGGCTGTTTCCACTGGTACTAGAGGATTACCTACATATCCATTCTGGAAACGGTAGGCCGTGCGATTACCCGCAGGGGTCAGCAGATCGTAAGCTCCGCTGCGACCACCCTGATTGGTCCGGAACGTGCCCTCCGTGCGATAATTGTACCAGCGCTGATACGAACGGATACTCGTAACTGTTGTACCATGCCTGGTAGGCATCGTCAGCTCGATTGACGAGCCTTTCCGCATATATATGGTATCCACATAGACGTGAGCCGGCTGGATTTCGATTCCGCTGTACCGGTTTCTCGACATTTCGTTCTCGTCGTCGAAGGTATCCATGTCTTTCGCAGCCTGGCTCAATCCGCTGTTCTCGCGGATGTGCCACCACTTCGTCGTCTTATGGCGGATCGTCTTGTCTGACGTGGATATTCGATTGCGCCCGGACATGTAGGAGTCTTCGTACTGATTGCTTCTCTCCTGCCCCACGAGCTGCGCGGGAAGCAGGGAGAGCGAGGCGAGGGCCACGGCGGGAAGGAGACGGGTAAAAAGATGTATAGGTTTCATATCTTGATTCCTCCTTTACTTTTTTATCAATATTTGCACGGACTCGGGGAAGAGCTGGCGCATGTAGCCGACTGAAGGAGCGTTGAGCCAGTCGAAAGAGAACATGTCCTTCACCTGAACCGTAATGGGATAGGTGCGGGCGTAGTGGCGGTCGCCTTCGTCCCACTGAATGTAGAGCTGGAGCGGGAATTGCAGACCGGCCTGCGCCGTGACGTGACCCTTGACGGTAGTCCCGTTCGATCCGGTTTCGATGGCGGCCACGTTCTGCGCCTCTTCGGGAATGGTCCATTGGCACGTTACGTTCTCCAATCCGTTGCCGGCCAGCCCGTCCGCCGAGAAGGAGAACTGGCAGCCTTCGGGGACTTCCACAACGTAGCTATCGTCCCACTGTACCGCTACCGGCACGGGGAACGAGCCGATGGGTGCAAGCCATGCCTGCATGTCGAGCTGCGGCACGTAGTCGTTGAACGTGAGGTTGATCGGCAGGATGGCGTTGCGCTCCATGTCCGTCCGCTGGGTGCTGGCCTCGTAGACCGTCCCGCCGAACTGGTCCGTCGTGAGTGTGACGGTGAAAGGCTGATCGCCAGCGCCCTCCGTAGCATTAACATAGAAATCGGGGACCAAATAAACGTTCGACATGCCGGATACGGGCTGCAAATCGCTAAGATCCACGGTGTAAGTCTTATCCCGCTGAATATCCTGCACTGCGTCCTGTTTCCGGAAGAGGCCGATGCGGTCCGCCACGTTGCTGAACGTGAGCTGCCGGGGTTTCACATCGCTTCCCTCGAACGCGCTGAGGTCAACCTGGACACGTACCTTGGAGACAAGGCGGTCTAAACCGACGTCGATGCTGCGCGTGGCGGCCGTAACGTGGACTTTCTCCACATAGCCGCTCATGGGAATAAAGCGGCGCGACGAGATGCTGGCATTGTCGAAGTCGAGCTTCGAGGCGGGGTCGTCAAGGACGATGTTGCGGATGTCGATGCCTGTATTGCTTTCCAGTTCCGGCAAACTTACATTTACGCCTACACCCACGAAACTGTTTAACTGCGTGTTGTCTGCAGTGCTCCAATTGGCAAAGGCGTAGACGTCATAATCACCAGGGCGCAGGGTAAAGGCTTCTGAGGACCATTCTCTCAGATTGCCGGCCTGTGCGGCCGCATCGCCCTGCAACTCGTCCGTCGGCAAGAATTTCTTGGTCACGGCCTGCGTCTCGCAGTTGACAATGAGCACGCAGATTTCATCGCTCATATACTCGCCGTCTGTCCCAGCCTCGGTGGCGCGCGTATCGTTGAGGTCGCCCTCCTGCTCGGCCACAAGGCGGATCTGCAGACTGACGGGAGCCGACGGGTCGGGCGTCAGCTCGTCCGCGTCCGAAAGGCAGCCGGTCAGTGCCGACAGGCAAAAGGCCGGTAAGACGAAGCGCGCCCATTTCGTCATTATATTCTTAATGCTATTCATATACGCACTGTGTTAATTCGTTCAGTGTAGTCCGGCCTTACATCTCGATGTTTTCACGGGGGAGCAAGAGCCAGTCGTTGACGTAGAGGTGTACGCGAAGAGTCTCGTCGCCCGGCACGTCGTCGCCCAAGGAGTAGACGCCGGTGACCAGGAGCTTGTAAATATTGTTGCGGACAATGGCGTACTCCATCGGGCCATTGGCGTAGTCGTCACCGTCGTTGGCGTGACGGACGAACCAAGTATAGTAGCACGTGGCGTCCTCGTAAGTGCGGATGCCGTAGGGCTCCAGCTTCTCGCGTGTGGAGGTGCCGTCCTGCGTTTGGTCGAGCGTGACATGGGCCGTCCCGCCGTCTGTCGTACAGGTATAGCCACAGACGTGACTCATATAATATGTCCAGGCCAGCGTAGAGCGCTCGGCCTCGTCCAGCTCGCCCTCAGCGTAACCCGACCCCAGCAAACCGTTTATATAGTCATCGTAGCCGGAAGGGTCGTTGGTCAACAGACGCTTAGCCGTTTCCCGGACTTCGTCCCATGTCGTCGCCGCTGCAAAGGCGTCCTGTATGGATTGCCAATTGCTGCCGTAGGCCGCAGCCATAACGGCTTCCATGGAGGGATAGAGCGCGGAGCCCCAGGCGAAGAAGGTGCTGCCGTCGGCATAGCCGCTCAGTCCGACGGGGTGGAACTTGGCCTTGAAGACCACGGCGGTGCTGTACGCCCGGCCGCTGGCTTCGGCCTTTGCCACGTTCTCCAGGGTGTAGCCTGCACGGTTCCATGTGCGCCCGTCCCAAGTACCGGTCATCGGCGTGCCGGCCGTGACGTAGGCGGCCCAGTCGTTAGGATCCTGCGAGCCTTCCGGCAGATAGACGCCGTAAAGGCCGGCGCGGTCGACGGACTGGCTGCCTACGGTGAACGAATGGTTGTTCTCTGTCTTGTAGGCCGTCCACGGGTCGAGCACGTAGTTGGTCGCTGCGCCGGCGCCGTCGGCCGTTTCTGCGCCGAGATAGGTGTAGGTCGACAGGTCGTCCGTACCGGCGGTGACGCGCTTGAGCAGATAGCTGCCGGCGGTAAAATTATTGACAACGGCCGCACCTGTAATTACGACCGTCGCACCTCTGTAAGTCGGGTCGGTGCAACCGAACTCCTCCTGCCCGGCAGCATAATCCAGGCGGGCGGCCATGCGCTCTACGCTGACCGTCGTCGTGGCAGGCTCTTCCTTCGTATTGCTGTTCAGCGTGAGCGTGGCATCGGCTGCGGAAGTCATGACGAAATCCGAATAGGAACCGGCCGACTCGGTCCAGGCCGCGGCCTGTATGCGGTCGCGGACCTGGCCGAGTGTAAGTGCCCCGGCCGCCGCGGTCCACCACTGGTCCTCGCCAGGATTGGCGACTACGAGGACCTGATACGTACCATTTTTAAGTTCTGTGGGGGTACTGCCGGTGGTGTAGACGGCGTCGGGGCTGCCCGCCGACGTGCCACCGTTTCCGGGGCCCGCCGTGGCGGTGCAAGTGGGGAAATAGACAGCCGTGACGGGCGTGGAAGCATCGGCATTGACGCCTGTGTTCTCATCGCCGGCAGGCTGGAAGAAGAAGGCTACGGCCGAACGGACCTCGTTCTCCGCGGTCTGCCCGATCTCAAGGCCGTCGCCGTTCTCGCCGCCGGAAGGATTGTCCAGCGGCCGCAGGGCGGCCCGGCCGGCGGGTGCGGAGGGCATGGCAAAATCGAGGCGCACGTAGGACACCGGCGCGCCGCCGGGCGCCGCCGGGTCCGCGGGACCGGGCAGTTCGTCGCCGGAGCAGCCGCTCAGGGCCGTCAGCAGGGCCAAGCCCGCTGCGGGGAGGAACGGCAGCCGTCCGCTACGACGGTATGGTGAAAGGTGTTTGCTGTACATGGCTGCTCCGTTTAAGGGTTACAATTCTTCAAACTGAACGCGCTGCGACCAGCCGAGGATGTTGATGCTGATGTTGACGTAGGCCAGGCGGTCGCCCTTGAGAAAGAACTCGAGCTGGTAGTCGTAGCCGCGGTCGAGGAACTCCTGCGGCGTGTAGCGATAGATGTCCTCGCTCGTGCGGAGGCGGCTGAGCAGGTTGGGCAGGTCGACGCGGATGACTTCGATGCCGGTCTCGCGGTTGGTGACGGAAAGGATGGCATCGTCGGCGGGGTCGTCGTGGATGAGGATGCGCGAGGTCATGAAGTCGGCGTGCGCCATCTGGCCCTGGCCCTCAATGGGATGGCCGCTGACGTCGAAGGCCGGCGTGTCGTCCAGGGTGTTCCAAGTCTGGTGGGGCGTGTAGACCACGTCGTGCGCTTCCTCGAGGGAGTTGTCCCAGCGTATCTGGTCGTTGCGGTCCACGATGTACATGTCGTAGTTGGCAATGTCCATCTTCGTGGGGTCGTCGAGCTCGCGGAGCGTCACGTTGATTTTCTTCGTGTCGCGAACCAGCGAGATGGTCTTATACGTAGGCCGGGCGTCAGAGACGGAGACTTCCTCGAGGAGCATGCCGTGCCAGAGGGTGTCGAGCGGCAGGCCGTTGTTGACCACGTCGAAGCGGTCGCCCTGCTGGAGCGTCTCGAGCTGCACGCGGAGGCTCTCCATGGACTCGCCGACGGAAGGCTCCGTGCGAACAAAGCGGGCGCCGCGGCCCTCAAGCTGGGCATCGTAGCTTTTCTGCCCCGCGAGGACAAGGAATTTGTACGTGCCGGGCTCCAGGTTCATGTGCATCTGGTAGAGCGGCGCGGCCAAGGGGCGGTAGGTGCCGACATTGGCCTCTTCCTGCTTCGTGACGTAGCGGCCGTCTTTGTCGAAGACGTAGACGGTAACCGCTCCGACATGGTCGGAGAACATGTCGGCACGCTGCAGGTTGTAATCATACTTGAATGACAGGTAAAGCCCGTAGGGGCAATCGTCCATGTCTTCGTGCATCTGCGAGCAGGACGTGGAGAGCCCTCCGGCAAAAAGGGCCAGGCAAAGCCACGTCAGCCATTTAGGAAAAGAATATTTCATAGGACTAAACTTTTTGTTCGTATCTCGATTCCTCGCCAGGATGCAGGCTGGGCCTGCGGGACTACGATACGGCGGACGCGCCGCTCGTGCGGGTTTGTATTATTAATTATGGTGTAGGGCTGCGCCCTGTTGAGTTTTCGATTTTTGAGGGTGTGTCCGGCCTTTCCGGCCGTAGTATCACCGTTTCCGCCGCTCTTCTTTGCGCCGCGGCGGGCGACGCCTCCCGGTCGCCGGGAGCTGCCGGGGCCGTGCCCCGCTTCGGTTCTTTGAAAAGGAATGGAGCGGCGGCGTTTCCGCCGCTCCTTCCTGTGAAAGCATGTGTATCGTCTGTAACGCTTAAAGTTCTACGCTCTGCGAGCGGACTGCCCAAGAGAGAACGTTGATTTCGACAGCAATGTAGGACTGCGTCGGGTCGTCCGGCGTCGTAATCTCGGGAACCTCGGAATAACCGATGTTGGAGATACCGGTCACGTTGACCTTATACCAGTTGTTACGGAGCACACCGTAACGGCCGAGCCAGTTGTTGGCTGCATCCTGGCCGGGATAAGCCGTCGTTCCGTTTTGGGTCCAAGGCGTCTGGTCGTCGCCAAAGTGCTTAACAAGAACAGGATAATAGGCCACGCCGCCAGCATAGCAGTTAATCTTGAGTCCGGTAGCATTCGAGAGACCGGCCTTGTAGGCAGCGCCGTCGGCCTGCAGTGCAGCAGGAACCGCATCACCGACAAACTTGCCGGCAAAGTCATCAGAGTAAGTAACGCCTGTTACCGCCCATTCACCGGCACCGGTCTGGCTGTAAGTAACAGATGCTATATCGGATTCGTTGAAGGTCTGCTCGCCATCGGCATTCTCCGTGAGCGCGGCTTTCACTGCGGAGGTGTTCAGGAAGGCCTCCTTCACAGCCTTGTCAACATTTTCCTTATCGTAAACCGTACCTGTCGTACCGTTAAGAGTAAAGAAATCGGAACCGTCGCCCAACGTTGCGGCTACGACGACAGTCGTCGTATAATTCTGCATCATTTGAGCCACGTCGAACGTGTTCTCCAGGCAGTAAGCGACACCGCCTACCTCGTTCAGATCGCCCGCACTGGGATTGGCGTCGTACCAAGGAGAATAGAGACCAACCTGCGTAGCGCCGTAGTTCGGGTCCTGAGCCCAATAAGTACGGTAGCCGGCGCCAGTCTTCACTTCGCTTGTGCCAATGAAACGGAAGCCGTTAGCGCCGTTCTGGTAGCCCCACCATGCGTCTGCCGTATTCGTGTTACGGACGAGGTAGGATGTCGTGTTCGTGTTGTTCAGTACCCAACCGTTGATAGTCCACGCCATGGCGCCTTCCTCGGCGCCCAGCGTACCGGTCGTAGCATTAGCCGTAAGCTCTACCTTGGCTACGGCGCGCTCTACGTACACTTCAGCAGCAGGGTTGGAAGCAGCCTCCTTTTCCGTGGACCAGACCTTTCCGTCCAACGAAGCCAACGTGCTCACCGTACCGTCCCAGCTTGCCACGCCTACCTTGCTGGCCAACGGGGCGTTCATCATGAGGAAACCGTTGTCGCCGCCGGCGATGCTGGTGACATCACCATTGGCCATAGTCATAGTCTTCTCCTTGAGGTCTGCGAACGTGCCGGCAAAGGGCGTGCCGCCGATGCTCACAGTGTGATCCTCGCCAACGGTCAGGACACCATCGGGATTGAGGACAACGAGCGCGTAGAGGTTGTTGGCGGGGGCCTGGTCGATGGCCTGTACCAGCTCTACGGTTGACGTGATCTGTTCGGAGGGGTCGTCCGAGAATGTCGGCAGGGTCAACGTATAGCCGCCGTTGAGCGTAGCTTCTGCCTCGCTGTTACCGCCAAAAACGAGCAGGACAGCTTTCTTCACGTCGTACTCCTCGGGCGTACCGTCCTCGAACTGGTCGTTGGCACGGAAGGCCGTGCTTTTCTCCTGCGGCAGGTTGATGGCCAGGCTGACATAGCCCTTGCCGTCAGCGTTCCACTGAGGACCATTGCCCTCTGGAGCGAGCACATCGTCGCTGGAGCAAGCTGCCAGCGCAAGGGCCATAGCAGCTGCCGGAATAAAATAAATTTTTTTCATCGTGTAAGTGATTAATAAAACATTTGTGGATTAGAAATTGTCTAAGTTCTTGAGGTTGTCGGCGGCTTCGAGCAGCCCGGCATCGGCGGCCTGACGGAAGTAAGCACGGGCCTCGTCGATGCGGCCCTCCTGCATGGCCAGCACACCGCGGGCATTATTGGCCTGAGGCGTCGTGCCGGCCTTGTCCAGGTAACGGCGCGCTGCATCGTAGTCCTTCTGGGACAGGGCGGTGCAGGCCGCGTTGAGGTTGGCCGTCGGGTCGTTGGGGAACATGCGTACCGCTATCTGGAACACTTCGTTGAACTCGGGGCTGCCCGTCTCGTAAGTCTGTGCCACGAGATACATCTCTTCCAGAGAAAGCTGCTGCGGCTTGGTATGGAGCAGAGCTTTAGCTTCCTCCACACTGAAGGGCCGTACGCTGTAGCTGATGACGTAGTCGGAGTGACGCAGCGCGGGGTACCACGTGTCGAGCATGAAGCGATAGTCCTCGGGGTATGTGCTCTTTATCTTCCATTCCCTGGGGTCGGGCTCAAGGCTCACATCGTCGATGAGGGCGAGGATTTCCTTGCCGTGAGCGAGGTTACCTTCCGCGACGCGCTGGCGCAGGCCGTCCCAGTCCTCAGGCGTAGAGGTGACGTGGAAGAGGCTGTTGTCGAGATTGACGAGCTGGCGCACGTAGTCCGTCAGCGTACGGGCACGGTTCTCGGCGAGCCAGGTGTTGTGCTCGTAAGTACCCTCGGGCGAGGCGTATCCGTGAATCTCGATGCCGGTGATGCTGGTGTTCTTGTCCTCCTTCACCACGTTGATGGTCTGGATGATTTTCTGCAGCTCGGCAGGGTTGTTGCGGTAGTCGGGGTGCAGCTCTATGCGGTCAACGGGGAAGTCAATATAAGCCTGTCCGGAAAGCTCGCGGGCCTTGACTGCCTCAGCCTGCGGACGGATGAAGGCGTAGAGCGGAGTGCGCAGACGGCGCACGACGGTGCGGCTCTGGTCGAGCAGGTCACCGCATCCGCAGAGGTCCTCGTAGATGGCCACATCGGCGTTCTTCATCCAGTCCTCGTAGGGCACGACGGCGGCGTAGCGCACGGTCTGCGGCTCGTTGTTCTTGCGGCGCACCACTGTGGCCTGCTCGTCGTACTGCTTATAGTCGTTGCGCTCGAACATGATCTGCTGCTTCCGCCCATTGATCACGACGGGCTGCAGGAAGCGCTCCTGGCCGTCGCCGCGCACCACGGGGGTGAATACGAAAC
This sequence comes from uncultured Alloprevotella sp., assembly GCA_944320745.1. GTDB lineage: Bacteria > Bacteroidota > Bacteroidia > Bacteroidales > Bacteroidaceae > Alloprevotella. The sequence goes on from CALUIN010000001.1 coordinate 14,032, forward strand.
GGATGTTGGAGGGCATGTCGAGGGAGTCAAGCACGAGGTCCATGTTGACAACCAGGTTGTTGTCCGTGTGCTCTACCGTCGTGTTCCGCACCGCCACCTGGCGGGCAGCCAGTTGGGCTGTCGCCTTGTCCTGGGCGCTGGCAGCCCCGGCAAGGGCGGCGCAGAGAGCGAATATCATATATTTCTGATTCATATCTTCCTCCTGTTGTGTTGATTAGAAAATGTAAAGAAAGCTCAGCGCGGCCTTTGTCGGTCCGAAGTAGTTCTTGTGGCCGGAGCCGAGCCGCTCGCCGCAGACGCCGCAGCCGTAGCGGTCGAACTTGAAGTGGTCGTAGCCGATGCCGATGGAGGCTTCAAAGTTCCAGTGCTTGGACATGGGCACCTGGTAGCCGACGGTCACACCGCCACCGATGTACCATCCTTCGTAGCGCTTGTCCTTGAGCTGGTCGAAGAGTCCGAAGGGAAGGTCGATTTCTCCCACGTTGAACTCGCCACCCATGGCATGCACACCGAGAAACAGGCCGTTGAAGCTCTGGCAGAACCAATAGCGGTATTCCGGCTGAAGCACCCAGTGGCGCAGACTCTTGCGCTCAGAAAACTTCCACGGGTTGTAGCCGTAGAAGAGCTGGACGGAGTGCTTCTTCCCGAACGACATCTCGGCGCCGAGGTTCGGCGTTGCCGTAGCCCAGTAAAGTGCGTTGGTCTTCAACGCGAATTTCTGGGCATGGAGCGAGAACGAAGCCAGCCCCAGGAGCATGAATGTCAGTAATGCTAATCTCCTTTTCATAATATGCTTGTTGTTATAATCTTTCGCACCCCGGGAATGCCGCGACCCGCCGCGCGCCGGCACGGACGAATCATAGCCCGCTGAAAAAGAACAGCTGTTGCCTAGTAAACATACACGACACAACATCACCACCGTAATGCCTACGCGTCGGATTTTCCAAGCGCGGCCGTTCCAGCTAAAGGGGTAACCGGACCGCCACATTGTTATTCCTACCTGGGCCGCCGGTCAATTTCCCGAAATTTCATCTCTTTTTGTTTCTCGTATCCTTCGCCGCGTTGCCCCGCGGCAGGGACTGCCTTCATCGCTTGAAGCGCAGGGGGATAGGGGTTTACATACTTTATCTATTTTACCCCCCCCGTTAACATTCGTTGCAAAAATACTCACTTTAAGTTTCACCCGCAAGTCTCTTCATGAATTTAACACAAAATCCGATGCGAATTATCTGTAGCCCCATTATTCAGCACAAAAATTGCTAAAAGCGGAATTATCGAAAGCCGAGAAACGGGCACAGGGCCATGCGGGCGCGGCGCTCCATATATAAATAAAGGTGTGCAGCCACGACTGCGGAGAAACCGGCCGCGCCGGGCGGGGCAGGCATTTTTTCGGCCGCACGGGCAGCCGTTTCGCAATAAATCCGTACCTTTGCTGCACGACTGTCAAGCGACAGGATTTCAAAACCTCAACGAATCTATCATCATGGGTAAAGTTATCATTATCGGCGCCGGGGGCGTAGCCACCGTGGCCGCACACAAAGTAGCCAAGAATACGGACGTGTTCAGCGAAATCATGATAGCCAGCCGCACGCAGTCGAAGTGCGACGCCATCGTGAAAGCCATAGGCCGCCCGGACATCCGCACGGCACAAGTGGATGCCGACGATGTAGAGCAGCTTGTGCGTCTGTTCAACGAGTTCCGCCCCGACCTGGTCATGAACCTCGCCCTGCCCTACCAGGACCTGACCATCATGGAAGCCTGCCTGCGCTGCGGCTGCTCCTACCTGGACACGGCCAACTACGAGCCGAAGGACGAGGCCCACTTTGAATACTCCTGGCAGTGGGCCTTCAAGGAGCGCTTCGAGCAGGCGGGACTGACGGCCATCCTCGGCTGCGGCTTCGACCCGGGCGTGACGAGCGTGTTCACCGCCTATGCGGCCAAGCACCACTTCGATGAAATCCAGTACCTGGACATCGTGGACTGCAACGCCGGCGACCACCACAAGGCCTTCGCCACGAACTTCAATCCCGAAATCAACATCCGCGAGATCACGCAGAAAGGCCTCTACTGGGAGGACGGAAAATGGATAGAGACGGAGCCGCTCTCCATCCACAAGCCCCTCACCTACCCCAACATCGGCCCGCGCGAGAGCTACCTGCTCCACCACGAAGAGCTGGAGAGCCTCGTGAAGAACTACCCCACCATCCGCCGCGCACGCTTCTGGATGACCTTCGGGCAGGAATACCTGACCCACCTGCGCGTCATCCAGGACATCGGCATGGCCAGCATCAAGCCCATCAACTACGAGGGGAAAGAAATCGTACCGCTGCAGTTCCTCAAGGCCGTACTGCCCAACCCGCAGGACCTGGGCGAAAACTACACCGGCGAGACGAGCATCGGCTGCCGCATACGCGGACTGAAGGACGGCAAGGAGCGCACGTACTACGTCTACAACAACTGCTCGCACCACGATGCCTACGTCGAGACGGGCATGCAGGGCGTCAGCTACACCACAGGCGTCCCCGCCTGCATCGGAGCGCGCATGTTCATGCTGGGCCTCTGGAAGCGCCCGGGCGTATGGAACGTGGAGGAGTTCGACCCCGATCCCTTCATGGCCGAACTGAACCGTCAGGGCCTGCCCTGGCACGAAGTGTTCGATGGCGACCTGGAGCTCTGAAACGCCGCCGCAACGCGACCCTAACCCTAACGTATACAGACAAATGGAAACCGGAGAATACATCCCCGAACTGCTGGGCACCGACGAGTCCGGCCGCGAACTGCGGCGGGACGACTTTGCCGGCCGTCCCTTCGTGCTTTACTTCTACCCGAAGGACAACACGCCCGGCTGCACGGCCGAGGCCTGCAGTCTGCGCGACCACTATGAGGCGCTGCGCGCCGCCGGGTGGGACGTAGTCGGCGTGAGCGCCGACAGCGCGCGCTCCCATCAGGGCTTCATCGCCCGCCACGGCCTGCCCTTCCGCCTCATCGCGGACACGGAGCACCACCTCTCGGAAGCCATGGGCACATGGGTGGAAAAGCGCATGTGCGGCCGCACCTACATGGGCATGGCCCGCACCACGTTTCTCGTAGGGCCGGACGGCCGCGTGCTGCGCGTCTACGGCCCCAAGCAAATCAAGACCAAGACACACGGCGAGCAGCTGCTCCACGACCTGCAGGCCGCTGCCGGCGGCGACCCCGCCGCTCCGCAGCGCTGACCGCCGCGCCCTACGACCCCTGACAACATCAATATGGCAAAGAAAGAAGAAGAACAGACTACCGCCGTAAGCGAGAAGCTCAAGGCGCTCCAGGCCGCCATGGCCAAAATAGAAAAGGACTTCGGCAAGGGTTCCATCATGAAGCTCGGAGACGAGCAGGTGGAAAACGTTGAAGTCATCCCCACGGGTAGCATCTCCCTCAACGCCGCCCTCGGCGTAGGCGGCTACCCCAAAGGCCGAATCATCGAGATCTATGGCCCCGAAAGCTCGGGTAAGACGACACTGGCCATCCACGCCATTGCCGAAGCGCAGAAGGCGGGCGGCATCGCAGCCTTCATCGACGCCGAGCACGCCTTCGACCGCTTCTACGCCGCCAAGCTGGGCGTGAACGTGGACGAACTGCTCATCTCCCAGCCCGACAACGGCGAACAGGCCCTCGAGATAGCCGACCAGCTCATCCGCTCCTCCGCCATCGACATCATCGTCATCGACTCCGTGGCCGCACTCACCCCCAAAGCCGAGATTGAGGGCGACATGGGCGACAACAAGGTGGGCCTCCAGGCCCGCCTCATGAGCCAGGCACTGCGCAAGCTCACGTCCACCATCAGCAAGACCAACACCACCTGCATTTTCATCAACCAGCTGCGCGAGAAGATTGGCGTCATGTTCGGCAACCCGGAGACCACCACGGGCGGCAACGCGCTCAAATTCTACGCCAGCGTCCGCCTCGACATCCGCCGCGTCTCGACCATCAAGGACGGCGACCAGCCCATCGGCAACCAGGTGCGCGTCAAGGTGGTAAAGAACAAGGTGGCTCCACCCTTCCGCAAGGCCGAGTTTGAAATCACCTTCGGCGAAGGCATCTCCCACATCGGCGAAATCGTGGACCTCGGCACAGAGCTCGGCATCCTCAAGAAGAGCGGCTCGTGGTTCAGCTACGGCGAAACCCGCCTCGGTCAGGGACGCGACGCCGTGAAGCGCGTCATCCAGGACAACCCCGAGCTGTGCGAGGAGCTGGAAGTAAAAATCATGGAAGCCCTGCGCGAGGAGCCTTGACCCGCGGCACGCCCGCAGGCTGAAAAGAGAACCGACAGTCAAGCGTAAGAGTATGAAAATGAAGAAGCATGTCCTGTGTCTGGCGGCCGCACTGGCCCTTGCCGGATGCGGAAAGGGCAGCGCCGACGCGCAATACGTGGACCTGATCCACGAAGCCACGGAAGCCGTGCGCGAAGCGCCGACCGCCCAAGCCGCCCAGGAGGAAGGCGACAAGTACGACAGGCAGTTCGCCGACTTCGAGAAGGAACACGCCGACGAACTGCAGGAACTGAAAAGCGACGGGGAAGCCATCGCACGCATACAGGAGGCCATGCGGCAATACATGCTGACCCGCATAGCCCGCGCCGAAGCGGACTGACCGTCCCGAAGCAGCCCCTCCGGCCTCACGCAAAACCTCGCGGCGAAGCTCCACCCGGACTTCGCCGCGAGGTTTTGCGTGAGGAAACGCCACAGGCTATACACACCGAGAAATAGCCTCCTTTCGCCGCAACGCCGCAGGCGGCGGCGCGAAAAAGGCCCCTGCCCCGTATGCGCGGCGCCCCTTGCGCAAGAGACTCCTGCGCAAGGGGCGCCTCCACTTTTGCTTCATCCTAAAGAAAAGCGCCCGGCTTTGCATGTCCAGCTGCAAAGTCGGGCGCTCGTGCTGTAAAATATTTGTTTTCAATGATTATTGCCTTCCGCCCGTGACTCCATCCCGCCCGGACCGGCCTGTACCTCGTGCGCCACGGGGCTAAGCCCCGTAAATTCTCGCCTTAGCCCCGTGAAAATTCGCCTTAGGCCCGTGCGCGGCGCCTGAGGCCGCGGGGCGCGGACGGCAGACTTCAGGACAGGAAGCCCTGGCGGCGGAGCGCATCCAGCAGGCCCTGGCTCATAGACTCGCAGTCGCGGCGCGTGTAGCGTATGTCCGTGAAAATCTGGGCCAGCGTGGCCTTGTGGTTGATGCGCTGGAACTCCAGGTTCTCCGGCAGCGCCTCTTTCGCGGCATAGTCGCGGTCGATGGTCTGCGGTGTCACCGGCTGATACGTCTCCTCGTGCAGAATGGCGGAAAGGGGAAGGCGGTCCGTCTGCGCAGGCGCCTCGTCCGGCCAGCCGAGCGTGATGGTAGCCACGGGGAACACCAGCTGCGGCAGCCGCAGCGTGTCGATGATGTCCTGCGGCCGGTAGACGGTGGTCCCCAGGAAGCACAGCCCCAGCCCGGCCGCCTCGGCCAGGGTGCAGAACGTCTGGCAATAAAGCAGGGCATCCGTCGCCGCATTGAGGAAGGAGAGGAAGTTGTCATATCCAGGGTCGGCCTGCCGGCAGCGGCACCACTCGGAGGTGCGGTGATAGTCGGCACAGAAAGTAAGCACGACGGGAGCCCCCGTCACCATGGGCTGATTGAAATGGCAGGGCGCCAGGCGGCGCTTCATTTCGTCAGAACGCGTCACGACGACGCTGTACAGCTGGAGGTTTCCCATGGTCTGCGTCCGCTCGGCCTCTTCGAGGAGCGAACGGAGCAAGCCTTCCTCCACGGGGCGGGCGGCAAACCTGCGCACCGACCTGCGATTTTTGATGAAGTCCATACGTCCGAATCTGTAAGTTTACCGGAACGCAAATTTACGGAAAAATCGGCAAACCGGGGCGCCTGCCCGCCCGAAACCCCTCCGCGAGCGGCCGGAGCGCGCGAAACGGCAGCAGCAAACCCCGGCGAACGAATTTTTTTCGGCGCGGCGCCACAGATTTCAGCCGAATGTTTTGTATCTTTGTAGCGAATAAAAGCGAACGAAGCAAATCAACAAAGGATTCCAAAACAATAATACCATGACCTTAATCAAATCCATCTCAGGTTTCCGCGGCACCATCGGAGGCAAGCCGGGAGACACGCTGAATCCGCTGGACATCGCCAAGTCCGTATCGGCATTCGCCAGTCTGCGCGAGCGCGTGGTAGGTCCCTACCGCCGCAAGATTGTCGTAGGCCGCGACGCCCGCATCTCCGGCGAAATGGTGTCGCACGTCGTATGCGGCACGCTTATGGGCATGGGCTTCGATGTGCTGAACATCGGCCTGGCTTCCACGCCGACTACGGAACTGGCCGTCACGATGGAGCGCGCCTGCGGCGGCATCATCATCACAGCCAGCCACAACCCGCGCCAGTGGAACGCCCTGAAGTTCCTCAACGAGCACGGCGAGTTCCTGCCCCCCGCAGAAGCCAGCGAGGTAGTGCGCCTGGCCAACAGCTGCAACTTTGAATACGCCGACGTGGACCACCTGGGCTGCTATACGAAAAACTTCTACTTCGACCAGCGCCATATCGACGTGGTGAAATACCTCGAGCTGGTCGACGTCGAAGCCATCCGCAAGGCCAATTTCCGCGTGGCTATCGACACCATCAATTCCGTAGGCGGCATCATCCTGCCGAAACTGCTTGGCCAGCTCGGCGTTACGCAGGTGAAAGGCCTCAACCTGGAGCCGACGGGCGACTTCGCCCACAATCCCGAGCCGCTTAAGGAGCACCTCACGGACATCTGCAGCCTGATGCACAACGGCCAGTACGACATAGGCTTCTGCGTAGACCCGGACGTAGACCGCCTGGCCATGGTCTGCGAGGACGGCACCATGTTCGGCGAGGAATACACGCTCGTGGCCGTAGCCGACTACGTGCTGCAGCACACGCCGGGCAACACCGTGTCAAACCTGTCCTCGACGCGCGCCCTCCGCGACGTCACGGAGAAATATAACTGCCACTACAATCCCGCCGCAGTGGGCGAGGTGAACGTAGTGACCAAGATGAAAGAGACCGGCGCCGTCATCGGCGGCGAAGGCAACGGCGGCGTCATCTACCCGGCCGCACACTACGGCCGCGATGCCCTCGTTGGCATCGCCCTCATCCTGACCTACCTGGCCAAGACGAAGATGAAAGCCACCGAGCTGCGCGACTCCTTCCCCAAGTACTACATCGCCAAGAACCGTATCGACCTCGATCCGAAGACCGACATCTACGCCATCCTGCAAAAGGTCAAGGAACTCTACAAGGACGAGAAGGTGACGGACATAGACGGCGTGAAGATAGACTTCCCCGACAAGTGGGTTCACCTGCGCAAGAGCAACACGGAACCCATCATCCGCGTTTACTCCGAGGCTCACACCATGGAGGAGGCCGATGCGCTGGGCAAGCAGATTATGGACATCGTCTATTCCATGACGAAAAAATAATTCCCTCCAATCCGGGGCACACTCGCCCTAAAGCGAAGATTTGATAATTTTTTTCATAGTGATTAATCTCCCCTTTGGGAAAAACCCGCCCGCACCGCCGGCCGCGCCGTGAGGCAGCCGCCAGCGAACGCGGAGGGAGTGGCAGCCGGCCGCAGCGCGAGCCGCCGCCGACCGCCTACGCCCAAGTCCTCGCCGGAAGATACGAACCGTGAGGCCCGTGCCGGCCAAGGGCGGGGCTGACTAAAAGTTCCGGGATCTCAGGGTAAGCCCGCAGTCCCGGAACTTTATTTATATCAACCGGCCAGGGCCGCCCGCGCGGACCGCCCGAAGGCGGCAAGCCGCAGCCCCGCGGCCACCGCAGCGCCGGCCGAGACACCCCAAACATTCCCTTACATGAAGAAAGAACTACTCTACCTACTCCCGCTGCTCCCCGCAGCCGTCGCCGGACAGGGCCGGTACAACATCGTCTACATCATGACGGACGACCACACGGCGCAGATGATGAGCTGTTACGACAAGCGCTACGTCGAGACGCCCAACCTGGACCGCATCGCGGCCGACGGCGTGAAGTTCGTCAACAGCTACGTGGCCAACTCCCTCTCCGGGCCCAGCCGCGCCTGCATGCTGACGGGCAAGCACAGCCACAAGAACGGCTTCACCAACAACGAGCACGGCATCTTCGACGGTACGCAGCAGACCATGCCCAAGCTGCTCCAAAAGGCCGGTTACCAGACGGCCATCATCGGCAAGTGGCACTTGGTGAGCCTGCCCACGGGCTTCGACTACTGGAACATCGTGCCCGGACAAGGCGACTATTACAACCCCAACTTCATCACGATGGACAACGACACCGTCGTAGAGCGCGGCTACCTGACCAACATCATTACGGACAAGAGCATAGACTGGATGGAGAACCAGAGGGACAAGAGCAAGCCCTTCATTCTCTTCATCCACCACAAGGCCTGCCACCGCAACTGGCTCCCCGAGATGAAGTACCTCACCCTCTACGAGGACAAGACCTTCCCGCTGCCGGAGACGTTCTACGACGACTACGAGGGCCGCATCGCCGCCCAGCAGCAGCAGATGAGCATCGCCCGCGACATCGACCGCACCGACGACGTGAAAATCTACCGCCCGGGGATGGAGAGCCCGCTCGGCCCGACCCACCTGGGCATGCTCAGCCGCATGGACAAGGCCGACCTGATGCGCTACTGCTACGTCTACGACAGCATCAGCAACGACTTCCTCAGCCGCCACCTCGAGGGGAAGGCACTCGCCGAGTTCAAGTACCAGCGCTACATGCGCGACTACGCGAAAGTGCTCAAGAGCCTGGACGACAACGTGGGCCGCGTGCTGGACTACCTGGAGAAGAAAGGCATGCTCGACTCCACGCTCGTGGTCTACACCTCGGACCAAGGCTTCTACATGGGCGAGCATGGATGGTTCGACAAACGCTTCATGTACGAGGAGTCGCTCTCCACGCCCCTGGTGATGCGCCTGCCCAAAGGACTGGAAGCGCGCGGCGACATCGAGGAGATGGTGCAGAACATAGACTACGCGCCTACCTTCCTGGAGCTGGCCGGCGTGAAACCGCCCAAAGACATGCAGGGCCGCTCGCTCGTGCCCCTGCTCGAGGGCAAGCACCCGCGCGACTGGCGCAAATCCGTCTACTACCACTACTACGAGTATCCCGCCGAGCACATGGTGAAGCGCCACTACGGCGTGCGCACGGACCGCTACAAGCTCATCCACTTCTATAACGACATTGATGCCTGGGAACTCTACGACCTGAAAAACGACCCGCACGAGTTGCACAACCTGTACGGACAGCCGGGCATGGAGAAGGTGACGAAGCAGATGCGCCGCGAGTTGCGGAAACTGCAGGAGGAGTACGACGACCCCATCCGCAACCAGTATCCGCTGGACTAAGCCCGCCGCCAGCGCGCCCCGCGGCCGCAACAGGCCGCACGCCGCCCGCGGGCCACAAGTCCAGACTCCGCGCCGACGGGGCTTAGCCCCCTCGCCACGGGGCCTATCCCCGTAAAAACTTCCCCTATCCTCGTGTGCGGCGCGTGCGGCCGTCTCCAGCCGGCAAGGCGCCCACGGGGCCGAAATCCAGGGCGGGGCGACCGCAGCCATGCGGCGCCCCGCCCTGTCCGTACCTGGCCTCGCGGCCGGCCGCACCGGAGGCACGGAGCGCGCGGCCGCGAGGCGGCGCGGAGCCGCCGGACTACGGCACGTAAATAGCTGATAGTCTAAAGCATAGTCGCCCGTTTTAGACAACTTTTATGCAAGTACAAAAAGTTAATCACCTCACCTTCAAGTGATTAACATTCAAGTTCGGAAAACTTTCCCCTTGGAGAGAAAGTTTGTTATTTCTTTTTTGGCTAAGACGGGAGGAATACGTAGCTTTGCAACCGCTTCCAGAAGGGCGGCCCGCCGGGGCGCCCGAAGCCACGGGACAACGAGAAAAAACATTTCTATATATACCATATCGTGAAACAGAAACACTACAGCTACGACGAGGCTTTCCAAGCCTCGCTGAACTACTTCAACGGCGATGAGCTTGCCGCCCGCGTGTGGGTGAACAAGTACGCCATGAAGGACTCCTTCGGCAACATCTTCGAGAAGTCGCCCGAGGACATGCACTGGCGGCTGGCGCGGGAGATCGGGCGCATAGAGTCCCGTTACCCCAACCCCGTCAGTACGGAAGAAATCTTCGGCCTGCTGGACCACTTCCGCTACATCATTCCCGCCGGCAGCCCCATGACGGGCATCGGCAACGACCAGCAGATCGCCTCGCTCTCCAACTGCTTCGTCATCGGCCTGGACGGCGACACGGACTCCTACGGCGCCATCCTGAAGGAGGACGAAGAGCAGGTGCAGCTCATGAAACGGCGCGGCGGCGTGGGACACGACATGTCCGACATCCGCCCCAAAGGCTCGCCCGTGAAGAACTCGGCCCTCACCTCGACGGGCCTCGTCCCCTTCATGGAACGCTACAGCAACTCCACCCGCGAGGTGGCACAGGACGGCCGCCGCGGCGCCCTGATGCTCTCCGTCAGCATCAAGCACCCCGACGCCGAAGCCTTCATCGACGCCAAAATGACGGAAGGAAAGGTGACCGGCGCCAACGTCTCCGTCAAGATAGACGACGAATTCATGCGCTGCGCCATCGAGGGCAAACCCTACCGCCAGCAATATCCCATCACGGGCGACAACCCGATGGTGGCACGCGACATCGACGCCAAGGCCTTGTGGCGGAAAATCGTACACAACGCATGGAAAAGCGCCGAGCCCGGCGTGCTCTTCTGGGACACCATCCTGCGCGAGAGCATCCCCGACTGCTACGCCGACCTGGGCTTCCGCACGACGTCCACCAACCCCTGCGGCGAGATTCCCCTCTGCCCCTACGACAGCTGCCGCCTGCTGGCCATCAACCTCTACTCCTACGTAAAAAATCCCTTCACGCCGGAGGCTGAGTTCGACTTCGATCTGTTCCGCAAGCACGTGCGGCTGGCACAGCGCATCATGGACGACATCATCGACCTGGAGCAGGAGAAAATCGTACTCATTCTCAAGAAAATAGACAGCGACCCGCAGAGCGAGGAAGTGAAGCACACCGAGCGCCACCTCTGGGAAAAGATCAGCCGCAAGACCGGACAGGGCCGCCGCACGGGCGTGGGCATCACGGCCGAGGGCGACATGCTCGCCGCCATGGGCCTGCGCTACGGCACGCAGGAGGCCACGGACTTCGCCGTCACCGTGCAGCGAACGCTCGCGCTGGCCGCCTACGCCTCCTCCGTAGAGATGGCGCGCGAACGCGGTGCCTTCGAAATCTACGACGCGCAACGGGAAGAGCACAACCCTTTCATCCTGCGCATCAAGGAAGCCGACCCGCAACTCTACGAGGACATGCGCCAACACGGCCGCCGCAACATCGCCTGCCTCACCATAGCGCCCACCGGGACTACCAGCCTCATGACGCAGACCACGAGCGGCATCGAGCCCGTATTCCTCCCCGTCTACAAGCGCCGCCGCAAGGTCAACCCCAATGACCCGAAGGTGCACGTGGACTTTGTGGACGAAACGGGCGACGCCTTCGAGGAGTACATCGTCTACCACCAGAAGTTCCTCACCTGGATGAAGGTGAACCACATCGACACCGAGAAGAAATACACCCAGGAGGAGATAGACCGCCTCGTGGCCCGCTCGCCCTACCACAAGGCCACGGCCAACGACGTGGACTGGCTCATGAAAGTGAAAATGCAGGGCGCCATACAAAAATGGGTGGACCACTCGATCAGCGTAACGGTCAACCTGCCGAACTCGGTGGACGAGGAGCTCGTCAACCACCTCTACGTCGAGGCATGGAAGAGCGGCTGCAAGGGCTGCACCATCTACCGCGACGGCTCGCGCTCGGGCGTCATGATCAGCGTCAAGAAGAAAGACGACAAGGAGAAAGAGGAAAAGAATCTGCCGCCCTGCCAGCCGCCCGAAGTCGTGGAGCGGCGCCCCGACGTGCTGGAGTGCGACGTCGTACGCTTCCAGAACAACAAAGAGAAGTGGGTGGCCTTCGTCGGCCTGCTCGACGGACGACCCTACGAGATCTTCACCGGACTCCAAGACGACGAGGAGGGCATCGTACTGCCCAAGACCGTCACCAAAGGCCGCATCATCAAGCACTATAACCCGGACGGCACGAAGCGTTACGACTTCCAGTTCGAGAACAAGCGCGGATACAAAACCACCGTGGAGGGGCTCTCGGAGAAGTTCAACAAGGAATACTGGAACTATGCGAAGCTCATCTCCGGCGTGCTCCGCTACCGCATGCCCTTGGAGAACGTCATCAAGCTCGTGGCCTCACTCCAGCTGGAAAGCGAGAACATCAACACGTGGAAGGTCGGCGTAGAACGCGCCCTGAAGAAGTACATCAGCGACGGCACCGAGGCTCACGGACAGAAGTGCCCGAACTGCGGACACGAGACGCTCGTCTACCAGGAAGGCTGCCTCATCTGCAAGCACTGCGGCGCCAGCCGCTGCGGATAGTCTCCCGCAGCGGAGCGGCCCGCCCACCGCAGCGGCCGTCCGGCCCGGCCACCCGCCGGCCGGACGGCCGCTCCCTTTTCCCACCCATACGTTTCAAAAACCATGTATCTGACTGAAACCCACATACGCCTGGACGATGTCCGCTGCTACGCCTACCACGGCGTCCTGCCCCAGGAACGCGTCGTCGGGGCCGACTACACCGTCAGCCTTGACTTGCAACTGACCGCGCCGGCGCCCGCCGTCCGCGACGACCGCCTCGAAGGCACCGTAGACTACGCCGAGGCCTTCCGCCTGGTGCGCCGCGAGATGGCCCGGCCATCCGCCCTGCTGGAACACGTTGCCGGGCGCATCCTCCAGGTCCTCTTCGACACATTCCCACGCATCGAGGCTGCCAGCGTAGCGGTGCGCAAGGTCAACCCGCCGATGGGAGCCGACTGCAGCGGCGCAGCCGTCACGCTGACGGCCCGCCGCTTTGCTCCGCCTCGCCGTCTGCGTCTGCTGATACTCGACTTCGACGGCACCCTTGCCGACACGGCCGCCGGCATAGTGGCCACCATGACGGCCGCTTTCCGCGAATGCGGTCTGCCTGTCCCCGACGCCGCCGCGGTGCGCCGCACCATCGGCCTGCCCCTGCCTCAAAGCATCAGCCTGCTGGCAGGCCTGCAGCCCGGCGAGGCCCTCGACCGCGCCACCGCCACCTACCGCCGCCTCTTCGAGACCATCGGCACACAGGCCGTATCGGCCTTTCCCCACGTCATCGAAACGCTGCGCCGGGCCTGCGGCGCCGGCATCACCACGGCTATCGCCACGAGCCGCGGAAGCGCCTCCGTGCGGGCGCTCTGCGCACAGCTGGGCCTCGCGCCCTACGTGCGTTACTACGTCGCCGAGGACAACGTCCGCCACAAGAAGCCTGCCCCCGACGCCGTGCTGCTCCTGCTGCAGCAGACGGGCACGCGGCCCGAAGACTGCCTTGTGGTCGGCGACACGAGCTACGACATCGAGATGGGCCGCGCCGCCGGGTGCCCCACATGCGGCGTCACCTACGGAAACCATGACCGCACGCAGCTCGCAGAAGCCGACTTCATCATCGACGATTTCGCCCAGCTGGCAGGAGAAGACGGCTCGTTCCCCCTGCCCTAATCCCCCATGCGGCCGGGCCCCGGGACAAGCAATCGGCCGGCGCAGGAAGCCCCTGCGCCGGCCGATTTACGGTTTGCGGCCATAAGGTCAGAAGTCCAGGACGTGGGACTGCATCGTCGCCAGATTCACCGTCCACAGACGGCCAGCCAGCGAGTCGCCATAGCCACAAACCAGCTTCAGCACTTCATGAGCCTGCACGGCACCGACAACGGCTGTCGTCATGCCGACAATACGGCGGTCAGGCTCGCCGTCGGGCTCTTCGGGATACAAGTCCCGGTAGCGGCGCGGCGCGGCGCCGGCGTTGAACACGCTGACCTGGCCCTCGAAGCCCGCCACGGCGCCATAGACGTAGGGGATGCCCTGAGCGGCCGTCCAGTCGTCGAGCAGATAGCGGGTGGCGTAGTTGTCGCAGCCGTCCACTACGATGTCATAGCCGGCAAGCAGTTCCGCCACGTTGTCCGCCCCGAGACGGACGGCGCGGGGCAAGCATTCCACGCTGCCGTTCAGTGCCCGCAGACGCCGGGCTGCGGCCAGCACCTTGGGCTGCCCGACGGAGGACTCGTCGTAAAGCACCTGCCGCTGCAGATTCGTCAGACTGACCACATCATCGTCTATCAGCCCGATGCGGCCCACACCCGCTGCGGCCAGGGAGAGAGCCGCCGGACCACCCAGACCGCCGACACCCACCACGGCGACCGACGCGCGCCCCAGCAGGCGCTGGCCCGCCGACCCTATCTCCGGCAAGGCCGTCTGCCGGGCATAGCGCGCAAGAACTCCGGTCTCCATGCGTCAGACGGCGGCTTGGGCCACAGCCCGGTCGAACACGGCATCCCAGTCCTTCCATACGGGCTCGCGGCCCACGCGCCGCAGGGCGGCCTCCACCTCCCGGGCCGAGCGCTCGTCGCTCACGTGGAACTGCTCCAGAGCCTGCGGGTACGTATAGTAGCCGCCGGGCTCCGTCTTGCTGCCCGCGCTCATCGTCGTCACGCCCAGGGTGGCCATGTGGTCGCGGAAGTCCGCCGGCTCGCGCGTGGAGTAAGAGATGTCCACGTCGTGGTCGAAGATGCGCATGGCAAAGGTGACCTGCGCCAGCTCCCGGTCCGTCATGACGCAGTTCGGCTGGAAACCGCCGTTCTCCGAGGGGCGCATGCGCGGGAAGTTCACGCTGTAGCGCGTGCGCCAGTAATGGCGTTGCAGGTAACGCAGATGAAGCGCCATCATCGTAATGTCCGTGCGCCAGGACGGCTCCAGGCCGATAAGCACACCCATGCCGATGGAGTGGACCCCGGCCTGGCCCATGCGGTCGAAACCGTTGACGCGCCACTCAAAGTCCGACTTCATGCCCCGCGGGTGATACGTCTTGTAGTTCGCCCGGTTGTAAGTCTCCTGAAAGCAGATGACGCCGTTCATCCCGTGCCGGCGCAGGCTGGCATAGTCCTCCGTGGCCAGGGGCATCACCTCGATTTTCAGGTTAGAGAAATAAGGCTTTGCCAGATCAAGGGCGCGGGCAATGTAAGGCACGCCGGCCTTGGCCGGATTCTCGCCCGTGACGAGGAGCAGGTTCTCGAAGGGCGCCAGCCGCTTGATGGCTTTATACTCGTTCACGATTTCCTCCTCGGTCAAGATGGTACGCTTCATCTTATTGGCCACGTGGAAACCGCAATATACGCACGAGTTCGTGCACGAGTTGGTGATGTAGAGCGGCACGAACATGGAAACCGTCCGCCCGAAGCGCTCCTCCGTATATAGCCGGCTCAGGCGCGCCATCTGCTCCAAGAAGGGAGCGGCCGCCGGCGAGACGAGCGCCATGAAGTCGTCCAGGTCGCAGCGCCGCCGGGCCAGTGCGCGGCGCACGTCGTCGGCCGTCTTGGCCTGAATGCGCGCCGTCGTCTCTTCCCAATCGTAATTCTTCAGTTCTTCCGAAAACATTTTCTTAAGGTTTTCCGCCCTGCCGGGGCAGGGCCAGGTTGCGGTGCCATGCTTGCAGCGGCGCGGCGGCGCGGCCGGCGGCACCCTCTCCGGCCGCCCGCCGCCGCTTCAGCCCAGAAAATCCGTCAGGGGCGAACTGGCCTGCGCCTCCATCGAGGCCGCGCTGACGGGCAGTCCGGCCTCGTAGGCGGCGCGGCCGGACTCGACGGCCATGCGGAACGCGCGGGCCATCTCCACGGGCTGGCCGGCTACGGCAATGGCCGTATTGACCAGACAGGCCGAAGCACCCAGTTCCATGGCCTCGGCGGCGTGGCTCGGCGCGCCGATTCCGGCGTCGACCACGACAGGCACGCCGGCCTGCTCCACGATGATTTGCAGGAAGTCGCGCGTGCGCAGTCCGCGGTTCGTACCGATGGGCGCGCCCAGCGGCATGACGGCCGCCGCGCCCGCCTCCTCCAAGCGCTTGCAGAGCGTAGGATCTGCCTGGCAGTAAGGCAGCACCACAAAGCCCATCTTCACCAGCCGCTCCGTGGCCTTAAGCGTCTCCACCGAGTCGGGCAGCAAATAGCGCGGGTCGGGGTGAATCTCCAGCTTGAGCCACTCCGTGCCGAAGGCCTCACGGGCCAGACTGGCGGCCAGCACGGCCTCCTCGGCATCGCGCACACCGCTCGTGTTGGGCAGCAGCTGCACGCCCGGCCGGCGCACGTGGGCCAGCAGGTCGTCCTCGGCGTCGCCCAGCTCCACGCGCTTCATGGCTACGGTCACCATCTCAGTGCCGGACGCCTCGATGGCCGCCGACATCTGCTCGTTCGAGCTGAATTTGCCCGTACCCAAAAACAGGCGGGACGAAAACTCGCGCCCCGCAATGACTAATTTTTCCATATCTCTCAAGGATTAGCGTTGTTCGTTTCACACTCTGTCCCGCCAGCGCGGCGGGCAGTCTCAGCCCCCGCAGGCGGCTTTCACCACCACGAGCGTCTGGCCCTCGGCCAGCCCGAAGCGGTCCCACTCCGCGCGGGGCACAAGCCGGCCGTCCGCGGCCACGGCTACGCCCTTGGCCGGCAGGCCCAGCGATTGCAGAAGTTCGGAAAGGCTCGTCGCCGCGGTTTCCACTTCCTGTTGGTTCACTTTTACTTTCATTCCTATTAATTATTACAGAAAACAACCGTTCTGAAAGTAAATCCAAAAGTAGAATGCCCCACCGGCCGACAGGCCGGAACGCACGTCCGGCCGGAAATACAATCCCTACGGCAGCATGGCCTGCATCAGGTCTGAGGGTATCATCTCAGCCCCGCCCGCGTCGCAGCCCGGACAGGACACCCCTTTGTCTTTACCAAGGGCAAAGGTACGAAATTTCTTCGGATCCCGCGCGCGGCACAGAAAGAAAGCCGCCCGGGACTGCGGACGCGCTACCGCCACACAGGATAACGGACCGGCGGAATACGAGAAACGAAAAAAAAACTTAACCCCACACCGCGCAGCCTCGACGGACTGGGTGAAACGAGGGGAAATCATTAAATTCGCCTCGTCTAACTTTCATATCCACCTGTCATGAAACACTCCGTTCCTATCCTCCCGGTTGCCGCGCTGGCCGCACTGGCAGCCTGCTCTTCACCGCAAAGCCCGGCCCGCACAGACGGCGTGGTCGCCGCCGCCACGTCCTCCTCGATCAGCCTGGCTACGTCTTCCGGAGACACGCTCACCTTCAACACCGCACAGGCTGGCCGCAACATCGCCGGCGACCTGAAGGCCGGTGACTCGGTCTGCGTGTACTATCACGGGAAATACAGCGCCGGCATGGCGGCCGACAGCCTGTTCCGCTACGACCGTCCCGACTCCGCCGAAGTGCGGTCCTACGAGGGCGTGCTTCCGGCCGCATCGTGTCCCGGCATCCGCTACACGCTGACCGTCCGCACGCCGCGCCACAGCGGCGACGGCACCTTCGACCTCAGCCTCACGTACCTGGAAGCCGAAGACGGGAAAGACCGGACTTTCCGCTACTCGGGCCGCCGCTGGACGCAGCGCGGCATGCCGGGGAACAATGACGCCACCATCTGGCAACTCGTAGCAGATGGTAGCGGAGAGAAATTCAACTTCCTTGTCGAGTCGGACTCCGTGCTGGTCCTGCTGAACGAGCAGGGCGAAAGGATTTCCTCTGAACTGGACTACACCCTGCGGCGCACGCGCTGAGGCCGCCGCTCTGCCGCAGCCGCAGACGGGGCCTGGCCCCGTAGCGACAGTCCCTATTCCCGTGGCGACGGGGATAGGGACTGTTTTCACGCGCCTAAGGCCCGTACCGGCCTGGGGCGGCCACGGCGGCCCCAGGCGTAGAACGCCACGACGGAAAAGGCGGTGAGCAGCTCGGCCGCCGGCATGGCGAGCCAGATGCCCTGCGCGCCCAGCCAGCGGGGCAGCAGCAGAAAGGCGGGCACCAGCAGCACCAGGCCACGCAGCAGGGCAAACACCACGGCAGGGCGCACGCGCTCCACGCTCTGAAAGTAGCCCACGGCCGTGATGTTAAAGATGAAAGGCAAAAAGCCGGCGGCAAACAAGGGCAGGCCCGCTGCCGCTATCCGCGCTGCGGGCACGGACGGGTCCACAAACAGGCCAACAAGCCCCGCGGGCAGCAGGAGGAAAACGGCCGTCACGGCCAGGCCGCACACGGCCGCGCGCTCGGCCTGGCGCGTGCGGCCCCGGTCGCCAAGGCCGAAATTGTAGCTCAGGATGGGCTGAGCCGACTGCGCAATGGCGTTGCCCACCATGAAGATGAAGGGCGTGTAGTAACAGGCTATGCCGAAGGCGCCCACGCCGTCGTCGCCCAGGTAGCGCATGAACACCAGGTTGCCCATGAACATGAGAACCGCCAGCGTGGCCTCCCCCAGCAAGGCCGAGGAGCCGATGCGGCACTGGTAGCCCACGTTGCGCAACGTGGGCCGCAGGCTCTTGGCATTCAGCTTAATGGGGGCTATGCGCAGCCGCCGCGCGCGGCAGGCCAGATAGGCCACGGCCATCAGGCCGCCCGCCGCCGTGCTGAGCGACGTGGCCAGTGCGCCCCCCATCATGCCCCAACCCAAGGGGAACATGAAAAGCCAGTCCAGAAACACGTTGAGCACGGCTGCTGTCAAACTGCACGCCATGGCATAGGCCGGCTGCCCGTCCAGGCGGATGACAAAGAGCGCCACGGCCGTCCAGCCCATGAATATCCACGAAGGCACGTACCACACCATGTACTCCGTCACGAGCGGCAGCAAGTGTTCGGACGAACCGAGCCAGCGGCCGGCCTGGCAGGGCGCGGCCAGCATCCACGCCACAGGGACGGCAATGACCGCCGTCACGAGCAGCAGAGCCTGCGTCACGTTGTAGCGCGCCACCTGCTCCTGTCCGCGCGACAGGTGGATGGACGCCACGACAGAACAGCCCGTGCCCACCATGAGCGCTACGCCCGTGAGCAGCATGAGCAGCGGACAGATGATATTTATGGCCGCAATGCCGTCGCTGCCTATGCAGTGGCCGATAAATATGCCGTCGATGGCAGTCATGGCGGACATGCCCAGCATGCCCAGCAGCGTAGGGAAAAACAGTTTCCGGAACAGCTGGGACACCTTTCCCGAACCGAAATCGATAGTCATTTCCTTCATACACCTATATTATTATGTTCATACACTTTTTCCTTCTCGGCACGCGGAAACGATGTGCCCGCGGCATACAAAATGCCGGACAAGATGGCTGGTTCCCCCAAGTCATCTTGTCCGGCACAGCGGCCCTCCGATGATGAGCACGAAACACTCGACACTCGAAAAACTATGCAAAGATAGAGATTTCTGCCCTGACAGCCAACCCCGCCAGCCCGAAAAAGAGCTTCGCGGAGAGAGTGGCCACAGGCCGGGACTCATTTTCGGAGGGATAAATTTGGAAAATCGGACTGCGGGAATTACCTTTGCGGCATGGACCGCACACTCCGCCGCCGGACGCTCCGGCCGGGACGCACCCTGCTCGCCCTGATGCTGGGCTGCGCGACAGCGACCGCCGCCGCGCAGGACGACTATGCCCGATGGGTGGACCCGTTCATAGGGACCGGAGGGCACGGACATACGCACCCGGCGGCCGTCGTGCCGCACGGCATGATACAGCCCGGTCCGGACACGCGCTGGAGCGGGTGGGACGCCTGCTCGGGCTACCACTATGCCGACTCCACGCTCAACGGCTTCGCCCACACCCGCCTGAGCGGGACGGGATGTGCCGACTTCGGCGACTTTCTCCTTATGCCCTTCACGGGACGGCCCAGCCTGGACTACGCCGGGGAGAAGGAGGCCGGACACCAGGCCATGCCCTACGCGTCGCCTTTCAGCCATGCGGAGGAACGCGCCGAGCCGGGCTACTATGCCGTAAGGCTCAGTCGCTACGGCATACGCGCCGAACTGACGGCGACGGAGCGCGCCGCGCTACACCGCTACACATTCCCCGCCAGCAGCGAGGCGGGCTTCATCCTCGACATGGACTACAGCATCCAGGAACAGACGCCGCTGGAGATGGACGTAGAGGTGGTGGACTCGGTGACTGTCCGCTCCCACCGCCGCACCTATTGGTGGGCCTACGACCAGGAGCTTTACTTCTACGCACGCTTCTCCAAGCCCTTCGCCGGCTACGCCGTGCTGCGCGACACGGTGAGCACCACGGCCGGACCGCAGCCGCGCTGCAAACTCGTGGTGCGCTTCGCCACGGCCGCCGACGAGCAGGTGATGGTGCGCGCCGCCATATCCGCCGTGGACTACGACGGTGCCCGGCTCAACCTGGAGACCGAACTGCCCGGCTGGGACTTCGGGGCCGTGCGCGCCGCCGCGCGGAAGAAGTGGAACGACTGGCTGGGCCGCGTCGACATCTCGCCCCGCGACACCGTGTTCTACACGGCGCTTTACCATACTGCCCTCGCTCCGACGCTTTACTGCGACGTGGACGGCCGCTACCGCGGCATGGACTTGCGCATACACCGTTCGGCAGAGCCATATTTCACGGTATTCTCCCTGTGGGACACGTTCCGCGCACTCCATCCGCTGCTCTCGCTCGTCGACCCCGCAGCCAACGAACGTTACATCCGCGTGCTGCTGCGTAAGGCCGAAGAGGGCGGCATCGTACCCAAGTGGGACTGCGCCTCGAACTACACGGGCTGCATGATAGGCTACCACTTCGCCTCGCTGGCGGCCGACGCCTGGAGCAAAGGCCTGCGCGGCTTCGACGTGGCGGCGGCCTACCGCGCCAGCCGCAAGGCAGCCGAGGGCGACACGACGGGCATCGCCGCCATAGTCCCCGCCTACAAGCGGCGTGACTTGCTGCCGCCGGCCCGGCGGCTGAAGAGCCGGCTCGGCTACGTGCCCTGCGACAGCGACCGCGAGAGCGTGGCCAAGGCCTTGGAGTATGCCTACGACGATTGGTGCATAGCCCTCCTGGCGCGGGCCGCGGGCGACGAAACCGGCGCCACACGCTACGACAGCCTGTCCGCCGCCTGGAGGCAATACTACGACGCCGCCTCCGGATTCATGCGCGGCCGACGGGCCGACGGCTCCTGGCGCACCCCCTTCGACCCGCGCCGCTCCGAACACCGCAACGACGACTACTGCGAGGGCAACGCCTGGCAGTGGACTTGGTTCGTGCCCCACGACATAGAGGGCCTCATGCGCATCATGGGCGGACGCGAAGCCTTCGCCGACCGGCTCGACAGCCTCTTCAGCGCACCCTCCGACATCTCGGGCGAAAGCGTCTCGGCGGACATCTCCGGCCTCATCGGACAGTACGCCCACGGCAACGAGCCCAGCCACCACGTGGCCTACCTTTATAACTACGCCGGCCAGCCCTGGCGCACACAGGCCCTCTGCGACAGCATTCTCCGCTCGCTCTACGCCCCGCTCCCCGACGGCATAGCCGGCAACGAAGACTGCGGGCAAATGTCCGCCTGGTACGTGCTCAGCGCCCTCGGCCTCTACCAGGTCTGCCCCGGCAGCCCCGTCTGGACGCTCGGCCGCCCCCTCGTCGGGCGCGCCGCCCTGCGCCTGCCCGGCGGCCGCGTGCTCACCGTCACGGCGCACGGCGGCGGCCCTGCGGCGCCCTACGTCCAGGACGTCCGCTTCAACGGCCAGCCCCTCCGCCGCCCCTTCCTGACGCACGAGAGACTGACACAGGGCGGACATCTCGAATTTTTCATGGGCGACAAACCTTCGCCGTGGGGCAGCCGGTAGCCCCCGCCGCCTCGCCCTCTTTTCCCCTTAACCCAGAAACAGACATGCCACAACGCAACCTACAGCCCCCCGCGACGACCTTTACCGTCAGAGAGGCTACCACACTCCTGCCTTTCATCCAGTCTGCCCTCGACGGCATCAGCCATACCCGCGCCAAAGCAATCCTCCGCGGCGGCGGCGTCACGGTGAACCGCACCATCTGCCGGCAGTACGACTATCCCCTCAGTCCCGGGACAACCGTCCACATCAGCCGGCGCAAGCCCGGCCCCACCCTCACGAGCCGCTTTCTCCGCCTTGTCTACGAGGACCGCGACCTCATCGTCGTCGAAAAAGCCCCGGGCATCCTCTCCATGGCCACCGGCCACCACTCCTTCTGCGTGAAGACGCTGCTCGACGAATACTTCCGCCGCAGCCGCCAGCAATGCACCGCCCACGTAGTCCACCGCCTCGACCGCGACACCTCCGGCCTGCTCGTCTACGCCAAGACCCTCCAAGCCGAGCAAATACTCGAGCACAACTGGCACTGCATCGTCACCGACCGCCGCTACGTCGCCCTGCTCAGCGGCCACCTCCCCCAGGCGGAAGGTACCGTCGAAAGCTGGCTCCACGAGGGCAAAGCCTGCTACACCCTCAGCACCCCATACGACGACGGCGGCAAATACTCCGTCACCCACTACCGCCAGCTCCGGTCCGACGGCCGCCACACTCTCGCCGAGTTCCGCCTCGAGACAGGCCGCAAGAACCAGATCCGCGTCCACATGCAAAGCCTTCGCTGCCCCGTCTGCGGCGACGCGAAATACGGCAACGGCGATGACCCCTTAGGCCGCCTCGCCCTCCACGCCTTCCGCCTCTTCTTCCGCCACCCCATCTCCGACGAGCCTCTCGCCTTCGAGACACCCCTCCCCCCCGCATTCCTCCGCGCCCTCGGCCCCGAAGGCCCGGACCAGACCGCCGAAGGAGTTAATAAAGGCAAAAAGCCGCGCCGACCCGGCAGAAATGCGTAACTTGCGCCCCAAAAGCCACAAAACCAGTCAAAATCGCCACAAAACCAAAACAACAAGATATGAAGTACACGTTAGCTATCACCGCCCTCCTGGCCACGGGCGCCCTCACCAGCTGCGTCAGCAAGCAGAAGTTTGCCGAGCTACAGACCAACTACGACCAGCTCCAGAGCGAGCACGCCGACCTGCAGCGCACCTACAACGACGCCCAAGTGCGCCTGGCCACCTGCACCACCAACTCCAAGAGCCTCGAAGAGCGCCTGGCAGAAGAGCAGGCCCGCAACAAAGAGCTCCGCGAAGCCTACGCCCAGCTCCAAGGCTCCTACACCAGCAACGTCCAGCAAGGCAACGTCAACATCTCCAAGTTAGTCGATGAAATCAACGCCTCAAACAAATTCATCAAGCAGCTTGTCGACGCCAAGACCAAGAGCGACTCGCTCAACCAGGCCCTTACCAACAAGCTCACCCGCTCACTCACCCGCGAAGAGATGAACGACGTCGACGTACAGGTGCTTAAGGGCGTAGTCTACATCTCCCTTGCCGACAACATGCTCTATAAGAGCGGCTCCTACGAGATAGGCGACCGCGCCGGCGAGACCCTCTCCAAGATAGCCAAGATAATCCTTGACTATAAGGACTACGACGTTCTTGTCGAAGGCAATACGGACAACGTTCCCATCCACCAGACGAACATCCGCAACAACTGGGACCTCTCCGCCCTGCGCGCTTCCTCTGTGGTCCAGGCTTTGCAGAACGACTTCGGCGTCGATCCCAAGCGCCTCAGCGCCGCCGGCCGCGGCGAGTACAACCCCATCGCGTCGAACGACACCGCTACGGGCCGTCAGCGCAACCGCCGCACGCAGATCATCATCACTCCGAAGCTCGACCAGTTCCTCGACCTCATCGACCAGGCTCCCGAGGAAGCCACGGAGGAATAATCCCCCGCCACGGGCACACATACAGCGGGCCGCATCCACACCGGGATGCGGCCCGCTTCTCTTTTCTCATCTCTACAGTATCGGGCGGCCCGTCGCCGCTCATTCGCACGGCACGTTGATAAACCCTCTCTCCACCGCCTTCATCACAAGGTCGGCCGAGTTGCGCGCGCCGAATTTCAACATCAGGCTTTTGCGGTGCGTCTCCACCGTAT
The DNA here is from genome assembly GCA_944320745.1 of uncultured Alloprevotella sp. GTDB lineage: Bacteria > Bacteroidota > Bacteroidia > Bacteroidales > Bacteroidaceae > Alloprevotella. The sequence goes on from CALUIN010000001.1 coordinate 37,994, forward strand.
TGTCTGAAATGAAGAGCCGTGCCGAAATCTCCGTCGTGGTCCATCCGCGTGCGATGCCCTTGAGCACTTCCAGCTCGCGCACGGTCGGCGCCTCGTACATCTGGCCCGCAGCGCGGCGGCGGCGGTTCAGCCGGTCGTACACCTCGCGGAAGCGCGGACAGAAGTAGCGCTGCCCTTCGAGCACGCTGGCCACGGCGTGACGCAGCAGCTGCGGGTCCGACGCCTTCAACACCACGGCGTCCACACTGTAGTCCGCCAGCTTGCAGAGTGTCCAGATCTCCTCGTGCATCGTACCCACCACAATGCGCGCCCGGGGCCGCACCTGCCGTATGCGGCGTATCAGCTCGAAGCCGTCCATGTCCGGCAGCTCGATGTCAATGATGAATACGTCGGCGCGCACCGTGCGAAGCAGGGCCAGCGCCTCCGATCCCGTACGCGCCGTGGACAAGGTCTCTATGCCCGGCAGAGTGGACAGCAGGCTTCGCATGCCCTCCAGCACCAGTCCGTGATCGTCCACGATGACCAGGCTTGCACCGTGCGGCTCTTGATTCGGCGTAACATTCATTCAGTAAGGGAAACACTTGTTATGTGCAAAATTAAGGAATAGCCGTCACCGAAGTCTCACGGTTTTCCGTGATTTTACGCCCGTACGCTCCGGAAATCGTCCACGCGAAGCTCCAGCCTCGTCCCCTCGGGTCCCGTCGTGCAGTCCAGCGCTCCGCCCATCGCCGCGGCGCGGCGCCTCATGCCCGCCAGTCCGGCCGAGGCCGCGCGCTGGCGCCCCTCCATGCCGTGCCCGTCATCGGCCACGGTGAGGTGCAGCGCGGCGGGCGCCGCCCAGTCCAGCGTCACGTCCACGCTGTGCGCCCCGGCGTGCTTCAGGCAGTTCGTCACGGTCTCCTGCACGATGCGGTACACGCCGAGCGCCACCGTGCGCGGCAGTTCCGTCCACGGCGCGTCGGGGCAGACGCAGCGGTACGTCACGGCCACGCCGCCGCGCCCGTCGAGCTGTCCGAGGTAGTCCCACAACACGTCATCGAGCGTCGCCTCGCGGAACACGGGCGGCAGCAGCCCGTGCGCGATGTCGCGCACATTCTCCCGCGCGCTCCGCAGCCGGTCCGTCCAGGGACTGCCCGCGGGCAAAGCGTCGCGCAGGCCCATCTCCACCGCCAGCAGGTCGCCCTGCACGCCATCATGCAGTTCGCCTGCCAGCCTCTCCCGCTCGCTCTCCAGGCCGTCCAGGTAGCGGCGCGTGGCCCGCTGCTCGGCCGTGCGCTCCAGTTCGGCATACTCGCGCGCCAGCTCCTCGGCGCGGCGCCGTTCGCGCTCCGTCCGCACCCGTCCGCGCAGGTAGACCACCGCGCCGAAAAGCAGAAGCACCACCGCCACGCCGCCTGCCGCGGCCAGCCGGCGGCGGAAGCGGCGGGCCTCGGCCGCACGGAGCGCCTCGCTCTCCTTCAGCTGCCACTCCTTCTCGCGCGTCTCGTACTTCACTGCCATCTCCTCCATCGCCGTGGACTTCTCGGCCGCGAAGATGGAGTCGCGCAGCGTCGTGGCCTGTTCCAAGGTGGCGTAGGCCTGGCGCCAGTCGCCCCGGGCCGCGTAGCAGCGATGCAGATTATTATAGGCGTCATAGACCACGTAGGGATAGGCGTCGATGGCCGGCAGGTCGAGCAACCGGCGCAAGACTTCTGCCGTGCGGCCCCACTCCTGCTGCTGCATGAAGATAAGCGCCGAGGTCTGATAGTAGTTCACCAGCGTCATGAAGTCGGACGTGCGCGCGGCCAGGCCGACGGCCCGGCGCTGCGCGGCGCGCAGTTCGGCCGTCTTTCCCTGCCGCCACAGCACGACGGCGTAGTAGCACAAGGCCTGCAGCTCCTGGTCCGCCGCGCCGGCCGCGCGCGCCGAGGCCACGGCCCGCCGCAGGAACGGCTCCGCCTCGGCATTGCGGCCGCACACGAGGAATACGGACCCCAGCACAGGGTCGGTCTGCGTCAGAAAGTCCGCGCTGCGCAGACGGGGCCGCATGGCAGCCACGCGCCGCGCGTAGGCCAGGGCCTGCTCCTTTTGCTGCTCGTCCACGTAAAGGGTGGCGAGGTTCACGTAAAGGGTGGCCACGTTCTCGGCCATAGCCGAGTCGGACAGGTCGGCCCCGACGGCCAGGCGGAGGGCGGCCTCGTAGGTGCGAAGCGCCTCGTCGGGGTGGCCGGACGAGCGCTGGTAGACGCCCAGCGAGGCCAGAGCGCCCAGTTCGGCCGCGCGGTCGGCCGCGCGCCGGGCTTCCGCCACGGCCAGCCGCGCCACGACGATGGCCGAATCGGCCCGGCCGGCAGCATACAAGGCATCGGCCCGCGCGCTCAGTTCAGCCGCGCCGCGGAGGGGCTCGCCGTCGGCTGCCGCACTGGCCTGCGCCAGCACGGACAGCAAGAAGATGAACAGGAAGAATCTTTTCATAGCAATCAGATTTATGGCCCCATGCCCGCCCGCGGGCCGCGGACGGCCGCGAAAGGCCGGTGAAGGTGAACACACGGGGCGGGAATCGCGCCGCCCTCCCACGTGCAAATATACGAAAATCGCGCCGGCGCGGCGCACCGGGCGGCGGTTTTCAGCCCCGCGGACGGCAAAATGCCCGCAGAGGGCGGCTATTTGCGTCCCGTCGTACCGCAGAAACGGGCCTTAGCCCCGTAAAAACTCCCCTTAGCCCCGTAAAAATTTCCTTAGGGCCCGTATTTTCTCCCCTAAGGCCTGCGGAGGCTTGCCCTGGCCGCGACGACGGGTGGCCGGCTCGTGGCGGCAGCGGGCGCCACGCACCGCCGGCCGGAAATGAGCCTCTTTTTTCTCATTCCGTTCTGAATATCACGGAAAACCGTGAGCCATATGTCATATCTTTCCCCGAAATTTGCCCAATAAGCATTGTTTAACCCCTTAACACTTTAACTTATGAAAAATCCAATCCGATGGTTTGCAGCACTTCTTCTGCTGCTTGTCTGCGCGGCCGCTGTCCCGGCGGAGAGCCATGCGCAGAGCAAACTGAAAAAGCTCGGACAGGTGCTCGGACGGGTAAAGGAAGCCGTGGACGACCCTGCCGCCGCGGCCCGCAACGCACTCGGGCTGAACGGCACCGGCGCACAGGCCAATCCTGCCCCGGGACTTATGGAGGTAAAGCTCGTCAGCTGCACCGGCGACCCCGCCACGGGCGAGGTCAGCATCGTCATCGCCGTCACGGCGCTCAAGTCGGAGTACACACAGGCCAACTTCGGCAACACGGTGAAGGCCTTTGACGGCGACGGGGGCACGTACGAGGACAAGTCGGGCATGAAGGAAAACGTCCAGTTGCCCGTCGGCGTGCCCGTCAAGGTGGAAATGGCCAGGCAGATAGCCGGCGTACCGGCCGGCACGCCGTCGCTGCGGCTGGTACAGGCCACGTGGTACCTTGACTCCTCCGCCCACTACGGAAAGGAACGCAAATTCCTGCAATTCAGCGATGTCCCCATCCAATGGGGCGAGACGCCGGCTCCGGCGGCCGGACAATAAGCGCCGCACGCGCGCTCTTACACGGAAAAACTTTCACATTATGAGAAACTATCTTTACCGATTCTGCGCAGTGGCTGCCGTGGCGGCAGTCACTGCTTCTGTTACGGCTCAGACAGCCACGGACCTGGAGCCGCCCAAACGCGCCGACCTGCTCTACGACTTCGACGGCGACGGCCGCTGGGAGGTCGTGAAGAAACTCACCTTCTACGAGCGGGGGAACGCTGAGCTGGGTCTGACCTACTCGAACCAGAACTTCTACATGGCCCAGACGTGGGACGACGCCACTTTCCGCATCGTGGACGGCGTGTGCTACGCGCGCATCCCCTCCGGCAGCGGGCTCGAGGCGGACCTGACGCTGGACGGCGAGGAGCTGGTGCGCGTGGACACGCAGGACGTGCTCGACGCCGTGACGCGCGGCCGCCTGCCTGACTATCGCATGATGGGCGGCAAAGTCTGCATCCGCTGGGGACACGATGCCGAAAACGCCAAAGGACTGGGCCTGCTCGTGCTCGTGGACCTGCAGGGCAACTTCCTGCGCCCGCTCGCCAAAGTTGACTACAACTATAATGACGACTACACGGCGACGGACTTCACAGGCGACGGCCGCATGGACTTGGTGGCCGCGGTGGACGGCCGGTGCACCCTGCTGGCCCAGACGGCGGCCGGCGATTTCGCGACAGTTTTCACCCTGCCGGGCGACATGCCCCGGCTTCCGGTGCGCTTCGATGCCAACGGCGACGGCCGGCCGGACTTCTACGTCTACGACGGCGAGCACCGCCTGCTCCTGCAGCAGGCCGACGGCTCCTGGCTCTACAGCGACCTGCCCGTGACCACGGACTCCACTGCCGTGGGCGCCGCGCCGCTGAGCAACGCCTTCAGCTCGCCCTGGCAGGACGGGACCAACATGAGCGGGGCTGCGCTGGCCGACGAGAACTACGGGGCGGCGGCGGCCTTCGGCAACCTGCGGCTGGCCATGGACCTGAACGGCGACGGCTACGAGGACCTCGTGGACACGGAGGCGGGCGGCGTCATGCTCTCCGTGGGCGACGGACGTTTCTACCCGGCCGACTTCGGCGGACGGGTGGCCGCGCGCGACCTGAACGGCGACGGTGCGACGGACTTCCTCGTGTTCAACCCGGAGACGGAGGAGGTGAGCGCGCGCCTCTCCTCGCCGGCCGGCTTCGAGGAGCGCACGCTGCTCACAAACGGGCGCATCACGGGCGTCTACTGCCAGGACCTCAACGGCGACGGGGCGGCAGACGTGCTCCTCACGCTCAACGGGCAGGACACAATGGACTACTCCTTCCTCGTGTTCCTCGTGAACGACGGCAAGGGCTCGTTCCGCACGGTGGAGAAGTTCTTCACGGAGAAGTACCTGTTCACGGGATGCCACTGGCTGGGCGACGGCTGGGGCGTGACGGCCCGGCCCGACTACTCGTCCGCCAGCGCCGGCACGCTCATCTCCTGGGACAGTTCCTTTAACCTTCGGCACACGGCGTTGCCGAAATCTGGCGGCGAGGAGAATGACTTTTTCACCGATCTGGACGGGGACGGCGTGCTGGAAGGCATCGCGGTAAACGCCGGCACAGTGTTGCGCTATGCGGACCACACGCCCGGCACGGCGCCGTCCGTCCCGGGAACGCCGAGCCTGCACGCCGACGGCGCGAACGGGCGGTTGCGCGTGGAATGGACTGCTCCGGCGGCCGACGGCGCACGGGCGGCAAACTACACGTACCGGTACCGCGTGGAGCGGGCGGACGGCACGCACTATGCGGGCGAAGCCTCCGCCGACGGTGCGGCAGCACCTTTCGCAACGACGGCGCCGCGCTACGAGCGCGCCTTGTGGCTGCGCACGGCGGGCTGGCCCGAGGGCGATTACCAGGTGCGCGTGCAGGCCGTCGACGCGATGGGTCGCGCCGGCGAGTGGTCCGCATCGGCCACCTACACGCACCGCGGGCAGAGCGTCGGGCTGGAGCTGGACCGCGTCTGGCTCGCGACGGGCGACACGCTGCGGGCTGTCGCGTCGGACCGACAGGCAGGCAACCCGGCCTATGCCTGGAGCGTCGAGGGCGGACACGTGGTGAGCCAGGACGGAGGCAGCGCCTGCATCGTCTTTTCAAAACATGGCCGCCGGCAGGTGACGGTCTCCGCCCTCGACGCCGAGGGACAGACGAAAGCGTCGGCCACGCGCGAGGTGGAGGTGACGGCCTACCGCCCCGGGAAATTCAATTACAACGCCCAGCGCGTCACGGACCTGAACGGCGATGGCCGGCCGGAAGCGTACAGGAACGGCATCTTCACCAGCGACGGGCGGGGCAACTATACGCGCCTGCCGTCGCTCTTCAACGCGGATGTCAACTACGTCGGGGGCACGGTCATCGACCTTAACCTGGACGGATACCCGGACTTGGCCGGAGGCATCAACAAGAACGGGACGTACTACAGCGCCGCGTACGGCAGCGGCGACCTGAACTTCACGCTCTCCTCGACCACGCCGATGGTGGACCTGGGCGACGGGCAGTGGACAGAGTACGGCGGCGAGGCGAACGTGTTCACCGGCACGAACGTACTGCTCGACGCCGACAACGACGGGCATCCGGACTTCTACAACGGAGACTACCCGGACTACGGCCTGTTCCGCTGGGTAGGCGACCAGCGCTGGGCCCGCTGCGACTTTCCCGACCCGGACTTCCGCGCCTATGCCGCCTCGGACTACGACCGCGACGGATGGGTGGACCTCTACGGCGAGGACGCCGAAGGGGCCTGCATCTACCGCAACCTGGGCAATTTGCGCTTCGAACGCGTCGCCTTGCCGGATTTGGGAAGCCTGAACTACCTGGAATTTGCTGACTTGGACGGCGACGGGGCCTTGGACGCCGTCACGGCACCTTACGGCAACAAGTACCTGCAGGCTGCCTACGCGGCCGACGGTTTCCAGCCTTCCGACCGCTGGGACATCACGTGGCTGCGGCCCATAGGCCTGGACATCGACGGCGACGGACGCATGGAACTGGCGGACAGAGAGCACAACCTGTACTACTTGCAGGCGGACGGCAGCCTGCGCGCCGAACCTTACGCCGCGGGCCGCTTGCCCCATCCCTTCAGTTCGACCACACTGACGTCCGACCAGCCGGCCACTCTCGCAGACATGAGCGGCGACGGACGGCCGGACTATAACGGCACACCGTTGCTCTCTGGCATCGCCAATACGCCGCCCGCCACGCCGCAAAACGTCGCGGCCGTGACCACGCCGCAAGGCGTCCTGCTCACCTGGGACGCGGCCACCGACGCCGAGAGCCGCAGTTCGGCACTGCGTTACAACGTGAGTCTGAAGCGCTCCGGCGCCGAGGGCGAAGGGGCTTACATCCTCTCGCCCATGACCTGCGGCCGCGAGGAAGCGCGCCCGACCGAGCCCTACTGGCGCTATTTCCGCGAGGCTACGCGGATGACGGTGCCTCTCGGGCGCTTCGAGGCGGGAGCTACCTACGAGCTCTCCGTGCAGGCGGTCGACCCGTGGGGAGCCCGTTCGCCCTTCTCGGCCGTCTATACGTTCCGCGCGGAGGCCGCTGCGGACATTGACCTGCCTGCCGAAACGGGCGAGGGCGTCAAGACAACGGTGCGCTACGCCGGCAACCTGTCCGGTACGCCGGCATGGGACTGGGACGGCGGCCGGCCAACAGCCGACGGCGACGCATGGACGGTGGTCTGGGACGAGCCGGGCATCAAGACCGTGCGGTGCACGGTGGGCCAGACGGTGCTCGAACGGACCGTGCGCGTAGTGGCAAAGCCCGACCTTGAGATAGAGCTGCCCTGGAAGGTAGCGGCGGGAAGTACGCTGACAGCCGCGCTGCCCAGCGTGTTCCAGACGACACCGGAGCGGGTAAGCCTCACCGTGCCGGAGGCTCTGGCCGGCGAAGTGGACGAACGCGGCGCGACGGTCACCCTGCACATCCCGGAGACAGGGAGCGGCGGGTTCAACCTCGGCGTTACCTACCAGGACGACATCTTTAAGACGCCGCTCATGAACCGTAACGGATTCACCGTGGGCGGTTACGGATTCCGCCCGGAAATAGGTCTCGTCACCGCCGACCCCGAGAGCGGACGCAACCTGATTACCTGGACATTCTCCATCCCCGACGCCGACCGCGACCTCTTCGACAGCATATATATTTATAAGGAGACCGGCGCGACGGACCGCTTCGTCCGCATCGGACAGACGGACGTGGACGCCAAAAGCTTTGTCGACGCGACCTCCACCCCCGAAGTATGCCGCAGCCGCTACTTCCTGACAGTCGGGACGTTTCTGGCCGGAGAGACGGCGCCCAGCGCAGTGCACGCCAGCGTGCACCTGATGATCAACAAGGCGGCTGGCGGGGGCTACAACCTGATTTGGACGCCCTACGAGGGCGGGACCGTGACGCAATACACCCTACTGCGCGGCCCGTCGCCCGAGGCGCTCGTACCCTTTGCCCGGCTGAGCGGACACGAGATGAGCTTCACGGACACCGAGCCTGGCGAGGGCCCCGTCTACTACGGATTGAGCTACGACGCCCTGCAGGGCGCGACACCCTACGCCGCGGACGGCGACAGCAAGGGGCGGGCCAACGTGGTCTGCTCCACCGACGCCGGGAGCGTGACCCCGGTGGAAAGCATCGAGATACAGGCCGCCGAGGGCGGACTGGAGCTTAACGAAGCGCGGCCGGAATTGCAGCTCGTGGCGCTCGTGGCGCCGGTAAGGGCCACGTTCCGGCAAGTGAACTGGACGATAGAGGAAGGCGGCACGCTGGCTGCCGTCGGTGCCGACGGACTGCTAAGGCTGCTGCCCGGCAGCAAGGGCGGCGCCGTCACGGTGAGGGCCACGGCCATCGACGGTTCGGGCGCTACGGCCGTGGCCACGGTCAAGGCCGGTCCGCTTACGGGCATCGGGCACGTCAGTGCCGACGGGACGCGCCTGCGCCTCGACGCCGCGGGCGGACTGTGCGTGGAGAACGTGCGGCGGCCGGTCACCGTGCGCGTCTATGCGGCAGACGGGCGCCTGCTTCTGGCGGAGCCGTTCCGCACGGACGGACGCATCGCCCCGGGACGCCTGCCGGCCGGAGCGGGCATCGCCACGGCGGACGGCGCCGTGCTGAAGTTCAGCCGGCCATGAGCCAGCGCGACGCGCGCGCCATCCGTTCAGGGGCGGGGCGGTTCTCCCACGGGAGGGCGCCCCGCCCCGTCTGTTTCCGGCCGCGCCCGGAGCGAAAGGGGATACGGGGCAAAGGCGCTTTGCCGGATTTTTCGTACTTTTGCCCCGACCCGCTCACGCGGGAACCTATCACTCCAAACACATACCGACATGAAACAAATGCTTCACAAGGCTCTGGGCCACCTGGCCGCCCTGGCCCTCTGCCTGGCCGCCGCACTGCCCGCCGCAGCCGGCGACGACTTCGACCGCTGGTTCGCGCCGCAGACCCTGCGCGTGGACCTCACCTTCGCCGGCGACAGCGCGCACCAGTCCATCTACCTGGACGAACTGTCGGCCCGCTCGGGCTGGGCCGGCCGCCGCGCACGCCTGGACAGCCTCTACCTGGCGGGCAACGGCCGCATCTGCCTCTTCGACGACGCCACGGGCGAGCCTCTCTACCGCACGTCCTTCTCCACCCTGTTCCAGGAATGGCAGGCCACGAAGGAAGCCACGCAGCGCGCCCGCTCGTTCGAGAACGTGTTTCTCCTGCCCATGCCCAAACAGCCCGTGCGCATGGAGGTGGAACTGAACGACCTGCACCGCCGCCCCACGGCCCGCTTTGCCTGCCGCATTGACCCGGCGGACATCCTCATACGCCAGGCCGACACCCTCTGCCCGCCCCACCGCTACCTGCAGCGCGGCGGCAGCCCCGAGGAGTGCATCGACATCGCCATCGTGGCGGAAGGCTACACGGCGGCCGAGGCTGACAGCTTCTACGCAGCTGCACAGCGGGCCGCCGACGCGCTCTTCGCCCACGAGCCCTTCGGCCGGCTCAAGAAGCGCTTCAACGTGGTGGCCGTGGCCCTGCCCTCGCGCGAGAGCGGCGTGAGCCTGCCCGCCTCGCACCAGTGGCGGCAGACGGCGCTCGGAAGCCACTTCGACACCTTCTACTCCGACCGCTACCTCACCACACTCCGCCTGAAGCGCCTGCACGACGCGCTGGGCGGCATCCCCTACGAGCACCTCATCATCCTGGCCAATACGGAGGAATACGGGGGCGGCGGCATCTATAACTCCTACACGCTGGCCTCGGCCCGCAACGAGTGGTTCCTGCCCGTCGTGGTACACGAGTTCGGCCACAGCTTCGGCGGACTGGCCGACGAATACGCCTACGACGACGGCTACGCCGCTTACTACACGGCGGACGTGGAGCCATGGGAACGGAACATCACGACGCTGGCCCGCTTCGACCTGAAGTGGAAGAACATGGTGGCGGAGGGCGTGCCCGTCCCGACGCCGGCGGACCGCTTTGCCGAAGGCGACACGCAGCACGTGGGCGTGTTCGAGGGTGCGGGCTATCAGTCGAAGGGCGTTTACCGCGCCTGCCGCGACTGCCGAATGCGGGTGAACACCGTGCGCGACTTCTGCCCCGTCTGTCAGGCTGCGCTCGAAGGCCTGATACGCTTCTACACGGACCCCGCCAGCGGACAGTGAGCCCCGGGCGGCCCTCTTCACCACGGCCTGCCTGCGTCCGCCCTCCGCGCCACGGCGCAGGGGGCGGATGTCCGTTTGCAGCCGGCTGCTCCCCGCCCGCCCGGGGCTTAAGCGCACCGCCACGGGGCTAAGGACAGTAAAAACGGGGATAGGGCGCGTCGCCACGGGGCTTAGCCCCGTAAAAACGAGGACCGCCGCAGCGGGAACAAAACCCGGGCATTCAGCTACGAGGAACGCCGGGCTCTGCCCGGGCCGATACCTCCGCTCGCCCAAGCGGCGAAGAGAGACGGCCGCTTGGGGGGACGGAGGCACGCAAAAAGCCCTGACAGCCATACGGACTGTCAGGGCTTTCGTGCTGTGACCCCGCTGGGATTCAAACCCAGGACCTTCAGAACCGGAATCTGACGCTCTATTCAGCTAAGCTACGGAGCCTTTATCGCGTGCAAAATTACGAACTTCTTCCGAAACGTCCAAATCATTCCCCATTTATTTGCACAGCGGCCGGATTTATCCGGGATGAGATTGAATTTTATCAAAAAGACAGTTATAAGTATTGCCTGCTTTCATATTATTATTTATATTTGCAGCGCATTACCAATCTGACATAACATGAGCTATTTAATCGAACCCAAGGACTACCGGCCGCTGCTCGACAAGTATGAGACGGAGCAGGGCATCAAGGTGATAAAGGACTTCTTCCAGGACAACCTGGCCACAGGACTGCGGCTAAGGCGCGTCACCGGGCCCCTCTTCGTGCGCCGCGGACTGGGCATCAACGACGACCTGAACGGCACGGAGCGCCCCGTATCCTTCACAATCAGCGACATGGGCGGCGCCGTGGCGGAAGTGGTCCACTCGCTCGCGAAATGGAAACGGCTGACGCTGGCGGACTACGGCGTACAGCCGGGCTACGGCATCTATACGGACATGAACGCCATCCGCGCGGACGAAGAGTTGGGCAACCTGCACTCGCTCTACGTGGACCAGTGGGACTGGGAACGCGTTATCCGCCCGGAGGACCGCACGCTGCACTACCTGCGCCGGACGGTGCGCCGCATCTACGCGGCCATGCTGCGCACGGAGTTTCTGGTGTGCGAGCGCTTCCCGCAGCTGCAGGCCTCGCTGGCCGAGGAGGTGACCTTTATCCACGCCGAAGAACTCCGCCGCCGCTTCCCGGACCTGCCGCCGAAGGAACGCGAGAACCGCATAGCGCGCGAGTGTGGGACGGTCTTCATCATCGGCATCGGCGGCCCGCTGGGCGACGGGATTCCCCACGACCGCCGCGCACCGGACTATGACGACTACTCCACCGTGGCGGAGAACGGCCTGCCGGGGCTCAACGGCGACCTGCTCGTATGGAACGAGGTGCTGGGCCGGGCGTTCGAGGTGTCGTCCATGGGCATCCGCGTGGACCGCGAGGCGCTGAAGCGCCAGCTCCAGGCGGACGGCAAGGAGGAACGCCTGCAGCTCTACTTCCACCGCCGGCTCATGGAGGGTTCCCTGCCGCTCTCCATCGGCGGCGGCATCGGGCAGTCGCGCCTCTGCATGCTCTATCTGCGGAAAGCGCATATCGGCGAAATCCAAGCCAGCATCTGGCCGGACGAAATGCGCGAGCGGTGCGCCGCCCTGGGCATCCCGCTCATCTAAGGGTCCGCGCCCCCAGCCGGAGATAAAGGCTGCGCCCGCCCCGCGATCTCTCGCGGAGCGGGCGCAGTGGCTATGCGGCCATCCGGGGCGGACGGCTTATTGGGCTACGGGTTGCGTCACTGTGATGTCGGTGGCGACGCCGGCCGAAGTCAGCGTCAGACGGGCGGAACGCGCGGCACCTGTCAGATTGGGCTCGACGGAGAGGCGCACCGTATCGCGGCCGGCGCTGAATGTGGCGCGGTCGGGCTGGAGCCACTCGGCGTCGGACTGCAACGTGGCGCCGTCGCGATAGACGCGGAACACGGCAATAGTGTCCTGCGTCGTGGGGCTCAGGCGTAGGTCGAAGCGGGCGCGTGTCGTAGATGCCGCATCGCCACCCTCAGGCGCGTCGGTGTAATAGATAGGTTCGGGCACGATGACATTAAGCCAGGGAAACTGGTTCACGGCCATGCTGACGGCGTCGTGGGCATTCACGACGAGGTAGCCCGTGCGCAGTGCGCCGGTGGTATTGGGCGTGACGGAGACGGTGAGGCGCGTGTCGCCGCTCGTCGTGGGCGAGACGGTGAAGGCGTCGGGCGTGACGCTCATCCAGTCCTGCGTGGTGCTGGCAGTCCAGGAGTCGAGCGAATAGACATGGATGGTGTCGCTCGGCTGGTCGGCGTAGAGCTGCATGCCGCCGGGCTGCTGCGGATAGAAGAAGGTCTGGTGGACTTCATAACTGCTCTCTTCGCAGGAGATCAAAGCCAGCGCGAGGCCGGCCCACAACAAGTTTCTCAGAGTTTTCATTTGCTGAATCGTTTCGTTAGGACAGGTTTTAGGGTTAGTACCATTCTATGTTTGAACTATAGGAACTGCGCTTGTCCCACTTCAGGGCGTCGGCCAGTTCGTTGGCCCGGGCGCGGAAGGTGAAGTTGAAGGACGAGTAAGGCCGCAGGACTATGGAGCAAGACATTTCGAAGCAGTGCAGGTCGCGGGAGACGGAGGCCGTGGTCATGGACAGCTCGTGGTAGTCGAAGTCGTAGCCCGAGGAGAAAGTAATGTTCCATCCGTCTGCTATACGGATATAGCCCGAGAAGTTTAACGTCTGCGTGAAGGAATAGGGATAGCGCATGCTGCGCACATTGATCTGCTTCGAACGGTCCTCGCTCATCGTGATGCCATAGGACACGGTGAGAGACCAAGGGATGGAGAAGGCCAGATAGCCGTCCTCGTCGACGCGCGCCTTCTCCTTCTTTTTCTTCGTACTGGTCTGCGACTCTCGGAGCGTGGGATCCACGTTGGCCTCGTCGGCGTCGATCATCGACTCCTCGTCGGCGTTGTCGGTTTCGGTATCGGAGGAGGAGCGGTCCTTCTTGCCGAACCACTTCTGGAACGTCTGGTTGTTGAACGTATAGGAAAGGTTTTGCGACATCCCCTGGAAGCGGCCGAAGCGCCCGTAGCTCCATTCCGTGCGGGTATTGCGGACGACGTTTCCGTTCTTGTCGAAGGCCCAGCCATAAGTGGCGAAGACAGCGGCCAGAGAGAAGGTGTAATTCTTCGAGAGCTTCAGGCGCAGGCGCGTGCTCAGGTCGCTCCAGGGCCTCTCCTTCGCCGCCAGGTTATAGGACAGCGAGGCGGAGAGCTCGTCGATGAGGCTAATCTTCTTCTCGCCGGTGGAATCGCGGTCGCTCTTGACTTTCATCTCCAAGTTGTTCGAGAGCTGCATACTGATCATGCCCTGCTTGGTCCCGGTGGGGTAGCCATAGATACCGTTCTCGTAGGGCGAGTAAGTGACCGTGGAGCGCTGGCCGTTGGCATCGGTGCGTACATAAGAGTCCGTGTAGCCGAAGCGCGAGGCGGTGAAGTCCGGTGCGTACGTGAAGCTGACGCTGGGCTTCAGCACGTGGCGGATGGCTATAATCTTGTCGCCGAAAAGTTTCTTCCACGGCGTATAGAAGCCGTAGAGCGTCGTGTTGGCCGAGATGGCCAGGTTCCAGTCGTAGAGGTTGTAGAAGCCGTACGTTGTGTCGACCACCTCGCGCTGGTTCTTCTCGTCCCACGTCTTGTGCACGCGGCTCATGTACATATAGTCGTTCAGCTGGAAACTGGGCGAGATGTTGATATATTTAAAGAGCTGGAACGTGGCGTCTATGGGGATGCGGTGGCGCATACCGTTGCGCCAGTCCTTGATAAGGTTCGACTTGAAGAGCAGGTTCTCCCGCGTCGTGATGCTATTGGAAATCTGTCCCGTATAGGACAGGGAAATCTTCTCGTACCAGCGCTCGCGGCCCGAGGAGCGTTTGCGGCGGAAGGGATAGAAGCGCGCCAGGGAGATGCTCAGGTCCGGCAGCGTCACGGCCAGGGTGGAGTCGTGCAGGTTCTGGGTCAAGTTGGCCGACCCCGAGATGCTGAGCCCGATGTTCGAGAACGTGTGCGAGAAACTTACGGAGCTGGCACGCGTGCTCTGGGTGTAGGAGAGCGGGTTGTACATGCTCTCGAGGTTCTCTCGCTCGTAGCTCTCTGAGGCAAAGTTCACGCGGGCCGAAAACGTAGTGTTCGGGTTCGCCTTCGAGCTTTTCGTGTGCGTCCACTGCACCTTCAGGCTCTTCGTCACGGAGTAGTCGGGCATGTTCTTCTCCCCGTCGACTGTGCGAAGGAAGCTCACGTAGATGTTACCGTTGTAGCGGTAGCGCTTGTTATAGTTCATCTCACCGCTCAAGCCCCACGAGCCCTTCGTATAGATTTCGCCGAGCGCCTTGAAGTCCATGTAGTCGTTGATAGCGAAGTAGTAGCCGCCGTCGCGCAGGTAGAAGCCGCGGCTTGTCTCGTCGCCGTAGGAGGGCATGATGAAGCCGCTCGAATATTTCTTGTTGGTAGGGAAAAAGCCATAGGGAATGCCCAGCGGGAGAGGCACGTCCTCCACCACGAGGTAGGCCGGGCCGAAGATGGTCTCTTTTCCGGGACGCACCTTGGCGCGCGAGAGGGAGAGGTAGAAGTGCGGGTGCTCCGCGTCGCAGGTGGTGTACTTCGCGTTTTTCAGGAAGAGCGTGCCGTCGTCGGTGCGCTTCGACTGCCGGCTCTGCAGGAAGCCGTTGCCCTGGGTGGTGGCCACGTTGGAAATGAATCCCTTCTTCGTCTTGAAGTTAAAGGACATGCGCTCGCTGTTATACGTGTCCGAGCCCTGCTGATAGACGGGCTCGTCGCTGGCCGTGCCCGTCGTGTCGCGCTTGCCCTCGGCATGCACCAGGCTGCTGTCCATGTTCATCGTGATTTTTCCGGCATCGAGCTGCATGTCCTGATAGTTCACCTTGGCTTTGCCGAAGAGGAAAGCCAGTCCCGTCTCGGCGTCGTAGACCAGGGAGTCCTCGGCCGTATATTCTATGGGAGCGTCGATGCCCGGCTCGCGCTTTTTCACGGAGTCCGTCCGCGCCGTGTCGGCCGCCAGGCTGTCGCGTAGCAGTAGCGTATCCGCCACGACGGGCCGCGGCAGGAGCGAGTCGGCGGCCCCGGGGCGCGCCGCCGTGTCGCGCGGCAGGAGCGTGTCGGGCGCGCCAGCCGTGCTGTCGGCCACGCTGTCCGGCGCCGCTCCGGCCGCCGGCCGGAATGCGCCGCTCCGTTTCCCCGCAAAGCACAGTGCCACGAGGGCCGAGAGCAAGAGGAATATAGATGTTCTCAAGTAGGTATCCGTCTCTGGTGATGCAACGTGCAAAAGTACGCAAAAATCCCGACACGCCGCGGCGCAGCCTTCTAATTAACAAAAATGCGCGCTCTGTCCTGGCCGCCGCGCAGCCGCCCTGCACTTGCGCCCACAATCCCTAGCCCCGTAGCACACGCGCCTAAGGCCCGTCGCTACGGGGCTAGGGACGCTTTTTACGGGGCTAAGGCCCGTAAAGGCCGCGCCCTGCAGCCTTTCACTCGAAACGGGCGGCCCAGCCCAGGAACTTCTTCACGCCTTCGGCCCCGTACTTCTTCAGGCTCGCGGCCGCCTGCTCCACGGTGCGTTCCCGGTCGGGATGGCTCTTGGAATAGAACTTGTCGGCGTAGCAAATCACCTGCTCGGCCGTGGTCTCGGGCTGGTAGTCGCCGGGCGGCAGTGGCAGGCCGCGCTCGGCGATGTTCTCCGCCGTCAGTCCAGTGCCGGTGTGGCGTTCGCAGACGCGGGCCAGGTCCGGGTAGCCCTCGCGGCGCATCAGCTGCCCGCCCAGCCAGCCGTGAAGCAGGTAGGGCGCAGTGCCGTAACAGAAGATTTCGGGCGCGTCGGTCTCGAAGATGCCTATGTCGTGGAGCATGGCTCCGGCATAAAGGAAGTCACGGTCCAAATGCAGTTCGGGATGGCGTTCGGCCACGCCCAGCGCGCGGCGGGCCACCTGCCGGCTGTGGTGCAGCAGGAGGCGGCGCAAGGCGTTTTCCTCGGGATAATACTTTTCTATGATTGCTATCGGGTCCATATCTCAGCGTGTTTATGTTCAATACGTTTGTGCGGAGAGGTTCTGCGCGGCGGAAGGCGGAAACCGGCGGCGCGCTCAGCGGTCCACGGTCAGCCGCACACGGCCCGCGCCCGTCCACTCGCCGTGCCCTACGCGGAAGCCGTCCAACGGCCGGCCGCCCACCTCCACGCGGCGCAGGAAGCGCCCGCCCGCGCGGCGGTCCACGTCGATGACCAGGCGGTCGCGGGCGTACCAGCGGCGGTCCAGGCGGATTTCTATCCGGTCGAATACGGGCGTGGTCAGCGTATAGGCCGGTACGCCGGGCGTGTCCGGATAGAAGCCCATCATCGAGAACACGGCCCAGGCGGACATGGTCCCCGTATCGTCGTTGCCCGGCAGACCGGCCGCGCCGGTGGTGAAATAGCGCGCCAGGAGTTCCTGCGTGAGCAGCTGCGTGCGCCACTCCTCGCCCTTGAACCGGGAGAAGAGGTAGGGGTAGACAATGTCCGGCTCGTTCGTCGGGTCGTAGTTGCCGAGGCGGAAGATGCTGTCCAGCTTCTCCACGTAAGCCTTCGTCCCGCCCATGAGCCTGGCCAGGCCTTCGGCGTCGAAGGCGGCGGAGAAAGTGTAACTGTACGAATTGCCCTCGTGAAAGCCCGGATTGGGCGCGAAGTCGGCCCCGAGCTTCGGGTCGAAGGGCGAGTAGAAACTGCCGTCCTCGCGACGCGGCCGGAGCAGGCCGTAGTCGGGACAGAAGTACTGCCGGTAGCCCAGCGCCCGCTGCCGGAGCGCACGGGCATCGGCGGCATGGCCCAGCGAATCGGCCAGGAGCGAGAGGGCATAGTCCGCCACGCTGTATTCCAAGGAGTGGGACACGGAATTGTCTGTCTCGTTGACGAGCGGGACGTAGCCCCGTTCCAGATACCAGTCATTGTCGGGCCGCAGGGGGTTGTCGCGTCCCGGCGTGAAGGCGCCCTTGCGCATGGCCTCGTAGGCCAACGGCACGTCGAAGTCGCGCAGGCCCTTCATCCACGTGTCCACGATGACGGGTATGGCGGGGTCGCCCTCCATCACGTAGGCCTCTCGGCCGTAGAGTTCCCAGCGGGGCAGCCAGCCGCTTTCGCGGTAGATGCCGAGCATGGAGCGGACCATCTCCAACTGGCGCTCGGGGTAGACGAGCGCCAGGAGCGGATGCAGGTTGCGGTACGTGTCCCACAGGGAAAAGACCGTGTAGCGGCTGCCCGTTGTGTGGCCCGTGCCGGCACCGTTCATGAGCGGATAGCGCCCGTCGGCGTCGTTCAGGACCGAAGGGTGGATGAGCGCATGGTAGAGGGCGGTGTAGAAGACCGTACGCTGGTCGGCAGTCCCGCCGCCGACGCGGATGCGGGAAAGCATGTCCTCCCACTCGCGGTCGGCCGCCGCGCGCAGGGCATCGAAGCCCGTGGAGCCGGCCTCGGCATTGAGGTTCCGCCAGGCGCCTTGCGGGTCGACGAACGATACGCCGAGGCGCACCTCTATCTGTTCACCCTCCTCCGTGTCGAAGGAGAAGAAGTAGCCGATGTCGTCGCCGGCCATCGCGGCGCGGAAGCCGGGATAGAGCTTGAGGCGCCCGGCCGTGGAGTCCCATTGCGCTTCGACGGTCATGGGGCGCTGCCGCTTCCAGGCGCCGGCCGCCGCGGGCTTTCGGCTTACCCGTAGCGCGAAATAGAGGGGATAGACCGCGCCGGGGTTTTCATAGCAGAAATTGCCCAGGAGCTTCATGCCCTCTATCTCGGTGTCGCTGACGCGGCGCACCACGGCGCCGGACTCGTTGGTAAGCCCGTCGCCAAGGTTGAGCAGGATGTGTCCGCGCCCCCCGGGGAAGGTGAAGCGGGCCGCACCGACGCGGGCAGTGGCCGTGACTTCGGTCCGTATGCCATACTTTGTCAGGCGGTTGCGGTAGTAGCCGGGGCGGGCGTATTCGTCCGTGTACGTACTGCCATAGGTGGCCTGGTCCACATCCAGGGCTCCGGCGGTAGGCATCAGGAGCAGGGAGCTCATGTCCGGGCAGCCCACGCCGCTGAGCCCCACGTGGGCGTAACCGACAAAGACGCGGTTGGTGCGCTCATAGGGCGCGGACCACCAGCGGGCGTCCTTGTCGTAGCGGTTGCCCTTGGCGCCGGTCACGTTGAAGGGAATGACGGCCATCAGCCCGCCCGGGCGGAGCGCGCCCGGGTGGGTGGCACCGTAGTTCGTAGTCCCGATGAACGGGTCTACCAGATCGGTGAGCCGCGCCGTATCGGCGGGGAAAGCGGCCGCGGGGCGAATCAGCGCGCCGAGCAGCAGGAGCGGGAGGAGCCGGAGCAAGAGAGCGGTGGACTTCATAGGACGGACAGGTTCGGAGCCGGCGCCGCCGGTGTGCCCGGCGGCGGAGGATGAATGATAGCTTTCAGCGCAAATATAGCGATAAAAAACGGGAGGACTTCCCTCCCTCGGCTATTTTTCCTAAATTTGCCGGACAAGCATTCCTTACGATTTCAACTCATCCTTATTTCTACAGACATGCTCATTATCGGTATAGCGGGCGGGACGGGGTCCGGAAAGACGACCGTAGTCCGCAAAATCATAGAAAGCCTTCCGCCGGACTCCGTGGCCGTCATCCCGCAGGACTCCTACTATAACGACCAGTCCGACCTGCCGCTCGAGGTGCGCAAGCACACGAACTTTGACCACCCGGACGCCTTCGAGTGGCCCTTGCTGGCGCACCAGGTCAGCGAGCTGCGCCACGGGCGCGCCATCGAGCAGCCCACATACTCCTACTTCACGTGCACGCGCCTGGCCGGTACAGTCCATGTGGAGCCACGTGAGGTCATCATCGTCGAGGGCATCATGACGCTCTACGACAAAAGCCTGCGCGACATGATGGACCTCAAGGTATTCGTCGACGCCGGAGCGGACGAGCGCCTGCTCCGCGTCATAGAGCGCGACATCGTAGAGCGCGGACATCCGCTCGACATGCTCGTGCGCAAGTACCGTAACATTCTGAAGCCGATGCACGACGAGTTCATCGAGCCCACCAAGCAGTATGCCGACATCATCATTCCGAACGGCGGGGCGAACGAGCGCGCCATCAGCATGCTGACGCGCTACATCCTCTCGGCACTGCGCGGGCAGCACAGCAACGGCTGACGCCGCCACGCGGGGATACAAAAAAAGCGCTGCCCGGCATGCAGGTCCGCGAGGGACCGCGTGCCGGGCAGCGGGCTTAGGGGAAAACGGAACGGGGCTAAGCCCTGTTTCTTCTGGCCTAAGCCCCGTAGCTACGGGGCTTAGGCGTGTTATTCCGGCGGTAGGGCGCCGCGGCCGGCGGGCCGGGGCCTCACTCCGCGGGGTCAGGCGTTGCGGAACGTGAGCGCGTCGCCCTCGGCATGGACTTCGATGGGCCGCGTGCGGTCCACGGTGCCGGCCAGCAGGGCCTTACTCAGGTCGTTGAGCAGCAAGCGCTGCAGGGCGCGCTTCACGGGACGGGCGCCGAACTCAGGGTCGAAGCCGGCGCGGGCTATCAGCTCGACGGCATCGTCGCCCACCTCCAGCCGTACGTCCTGCGCGGCGAGCCTGCGCTGCACGGTGCTTACCTGCAGGCGGACTATCTGCCCGATTTGATCCTTCGTCAGCGGCTCGAACATGATAATGTCGTCAATCCGGTTGAGGAACTCCGGCCGGATGGTCTTCTTCAGCATCTCGAGCACGCCGTTCTTCGTCTCTTCCAGGATTTGCGGCCGCTCGCTCCCGGCTTTCCGCTTCATCTCGTCGAACTTGCTCTGGATAAACTGGCTACCGAGGTTGGACGTCATGATGATGATGGTGTTCTTGAAGTTTACCACCCGTCCCTTGTTGTCCGTGAGCCGTCCGTCATCGAGCACTTGCAGCAGGATGTTGAACACGTCCGGGTGGGCCTTCTCTATCTCGTCGAAGAGCACCACGCTGTACGGCTTGCGGCGCACGGCTTCGGTGAGCTGTCCGCCCTCGTCGTAGCCGACGTATCCGGGAGGGGCGCCGACCAGGCGGGAGACGCTGAACTTCTCCTGATACTCGCTCATGTCGATGCGCGTCATCATGTTCTCGTCGTTAAAGAGGTACTCGGCCAGCGCCTTGGCCAGCTCGGTCTTTCCCACACCGGTAGTGCCCAGGAAGATAAACGAGCCGATGGGCCGCTTGGGATCCTGCAGTCCGGCACGGCTGCGGCGCACGGCGTCGGCCACGGCGTGTATGGCCTCGTCCTGGCCTATGACGCGCTTGTGGAGTTCCTCTTCCAGGTGAAGCAGTTTCTCGCGCTCACTCTGCAGCATCCGGCTCACGGGAATACCGGTCCAGCGGGAGACGATGTCGGCGATGTCGTCCGGCGTCACTTCCTCCTTGATCATGGCCTCTCCGCCCTGGCGGTGCTTCAGTTCGTCCTGCAAGGCGGCTATGCCGTCCTGCAAGGCCTTCAGGCGGCCGTAGCGAATCTCGGCAACCTTGCCATAGTCGCCCTCGCGCTCGGCGCGCTCGGCCTCAAAGCGGAGGGTCTCCATCTCCTGCCGCTTCTGCTGGATCTTGCCCAGTATCTCGCGCTCTCCTTCCCACTTGGCGCGCATGTCCTTCTCTTCCTCCTCCAGTTTGGCAATCTCGGCGTTGAGCTGGGAGAGCTTCTGCTCGTCGTGTTCACGCTTGATGGCCTCGCGTTCTATTTCGAGCTGGCGCAGGCGGCGGGTGATCTCGTCCAGTTCCTCGGGCTGCGAGTCGCGCTCCATGCGGAGCTTGGCGGCGGCCTCGTCCATCAGGTCAATGGCCTTGTCCGGCAGGAAGCGGTCCGTGATGTAACGGTGAGAGAGCTGCACGGCCGCAATCAAGGCGTCGTCCTGAATGCGCACCTTGTGATGGTTCTCGTAACGCTCCTTCAGGCCGCGGAGTATGGAGATGGCGTCCTCGGGCGAAGGCTCGTCCACACGGACCATCTGGAAGCGGCGCTCCAGCGCCTTGTCCTTTTCAAAATACTTCTGATACTCCTCGAGCGTCGTAGCGCCGATGCTGCGCAGCTCGCCGCGGGCCAGCGCGGGCTTAAGGATGTTGGCAGCGTCCATGGCGCCCTCGCCCTTTCCCGCACCGACGAGGGTATGAATCTCGTCGATGAAGAGGATAATATTACCCTCGGAGCGCGTCACTTCGTTGATGACGCTCTTGAGCCGCTCCTCGAACTCGCCCTTATACTTCGCGCCGGCCACGAGCGCACCCATGTCGAGCGAGAAGAGTTGCTTGTTCTTCAGATTCTCGGGCACATCGCCGCGCACGATACGCTCGGCCAGCCCTTCGACTATCGCCGTCTTGCCGGTGCCCGGTTCGCCGATGAGGATGGGGTTGTTCTTTGTGCGCCGGGACAGGATCTGCAGCACGCGGCGTATTTCCTCGTCGCGGCCGATGACGGGGTCGAGCTTGCCTTCGCGGGCTTCTTCGACCAGGTTGCGGGCGTATTTCGACAGCGCCTGGTACGTGTCCTCGCTGGACTGCGAGGTGGCCTTCTGCCCGCCGCGCAGCTCCTTGATGGCGGAGCGGAGCGCGTCGGCGGTCTGGCCGGCGTCCTTCAGGATCTGTGCCGCCGTGCCCTTGCCCTCGAGCAGAGCCAGCAGGATGGGTTCCAGCCCCACGTAGGTATCGCCGTCCCCCCGGGCGATGTCCTGCGCTTTGAGCAGGGCCTCGTTGGCGTCGCGGTCCAGGTAGGGCTCGCCGCCCTGGACGCGGGGCAGGTGTTGCAGTTCGCTCTCCACGGCCGAGCGCACCTGCGTATCGTTGACGCCTGTCTTGCCGAAGAGGAACTTCGTCACGTTCTCGCCCACGGCCATCACGCCGTAGAGCAAGTGGAGTGCGGTCACGGCCTGCTGGCCGCCGCCCGTGGCGCGGTCCACCGCTTTCTGCACGGCTTCCTGCGCCTTGATAGTAAAGTTCTCAAAATTCATATCGTTATCTCCTTTCTTTTTTTGTCTGACATGTGGGTTACCGAAAGCCGGAGGCGGCACACCGCCGGCGCTTTCACCGAAAAAGGAGCGAAAACTTTGCCAATAGCGGCGGAGCGGGCCCGGCGCGGCAGACTGTGGACAAAATGACAGGCAGGGCGCGGCCGTCCGTAAGAAACGGCACCGCGCCCTGCCTTTTTGTCAGCCAGCGGCACTTTTCACAGTCTCAGTTCGGCCAGCGTCGTGCCGTCGATGCGCCGCACACGCAGGCAGCCGTCATCGAGCGTGGCGAAGGTGGGCGGATTGCCGCCCTTGGGGAACGTGGGCGAACCGGTGTTGCACACCGCGGGGCGGCCGTCCGCCGCGGGCTCCAGCTTCCACAGATGCGTGTGGCCGCAAAGCAGCACGTCGCAGCCCAGGGTCGGCAGCCGGTCCTCGCCGTAGACGTGGCCGTGGGTGAGAAACAGCCTCCGCCCGCCGGCATCCAGCAGCGCGTAGTCGCCCATCATCGGGAAACTAAGCAGCATCTGGTCCACCTCCGAGTCGCAGTTGCCGCGCACGGCCACGGTCCGTGCGGCCAGGGCATTAAGCCGGGCGGCCACGCCGGGTGCGTCGAGCCCGGCGGGCAAGCCGTTGCGCGGGCCGTAGTTGAGCAAGTCGCCCAGCAGGAGCAGGCTGTCGTAGCCCTCCGCTTCGTAGAAACGCAATACTTGCTCGAGGGCGGGCAACGAGCCGTGGATGTCGGAAAGAATCAAGTATTTCATACCGGTCAAGTCTGTTGGTTCGTGTATCGGGGGCAAAGGTAATGCAAATCGGGAGCAGAGACAAACGAAAACGCAGTTTTCAAGTTCGGCCCTGCCAGGTTGCAGCCAATCCCGTTCAAAGGCAAGCCATCGCGGGCAAACGGCCCGCTCCGCCCCACCCCCGCAGCGGCCGGACAAGCCTTAGGCGCGCTTCTCACGGGGATAGGGCCAGTTTTTACGGGGCTAAGGCCCGTCGCGACTGGGCCTACCCCCGTGTCCGCGGGTCCGGCGGCGGCGTGTGCGCGGCCCGGCGGGGAAGGCGCCCGCACCATCCGCCGGCCACGAAGGCAGGCTGAGAAAAAGAGAGGGAAAGGCTTTGCCTGTCGGCCAAGTTGCCGTAATTTTGCAGGAGTTATGGACTTCCGAACCGTAGTAAGCCTGCCGCCGCGGCAGACCGTCCTGCAACCCTCGAGCCGTGTGGTCCTGCTGGGTTCCTGCTTTGCCGAGCACGTAGGCCGGCACATGGCCGACGCCCTGCCCGCCGGACAGGTCGAGGCGAACCCTTTCGGCGTGCTCTACAACCCGCAAAGCCTCCGCCTGGGCCTCGACTTCCTGCTGGGCCGCCCGTTCCCCTACGCCGCGGCCCTGTTCCAAGGCCGCGACGGCCTGTGGCACAGCTGGCTCCACTCGGGCGAGTTCTCCGCCCGCACGGCCGAAGCGTGCCGCGCGGGCATCGCGGCCCGTCTGGAACGCGCCGGCAGACTGCTGGCCGAGGCAGACCTCGTGGTCCTCACGTTCGGCACGGCCGTCTGCTACTGCCTGGCCGGGACGGACCAGGTCGTGGCCAACTGCCACAAAGAGCCGGCCGCCCGCTTCCGGGAGACGCGCCCCGACGTGGCGGGTACGTGCGCCGGCTGGGCGGACACGCTCGCCGCCCTCCACAGCCTGAACCCGCGGGCCAGGGTGGTGTTCACCGTGAGCCCCTACCGGTATGCCAAGTACGGCTTCCACGGCTCGCAGCTCAGCAAGGCGGTGCTCCTGCTCGCCGTGGAGCAGATCGTCTCCGCCGTCCCGCAGGCCGCCTACTTCCCCGCCTACGAAATCGTACTGGACGAACTGCGGGACTACCGCTTCTTCGACCGCGACATGCTCCACCCCTCGGCGCAGGCCGTGGACTACGTGTGGGAGCGCTTCCGGCAGTGGACGTTCAGCCCCGCGCTGGAGGCCTTCGCCGCCGAGCGCGCCCGCCTGCTCCGCGCCGCGGCCCACCGCCCGCTCCATCCCGGCTCGCCCGAGGACTGCGCCTTCCGCGAACGCGTCACCGCGCAGCGCGAGGCGTTCCGCCGCAAGTGGGACACCGACGCTTAGAACCAATCGTACCTATTTATATATGCACTACACCTTACAAAGCATTGCCGGCATCATCGGGGCGACCTGCCCCGCCGGCTCCGGCCGCTCGGAATACGGCGACGCGGCCATCGATTGGATGCTCACCGACAGCCGTTCCCTGGCTTTCCCCGAGACCACCCTGTTCTTCGCCCTGCGCACCCGCCTGGGCGACGGTCACAAATACATCCCCGACCTCTACCGCCGCGGGGTGCGCAGTTTCGTAGCAGGCACGCTGCCCGCCGACGCGGCCCGCCGCTTCCCGGACGCCAACTTCCTGCTCGTCCCCAGCCCGCTGAAAGCGCTGCAACGACTGGCCGAAGCCCACCGCAAGGCCTTCGACATCCCCGTGGTAGGCATCACGGGCTCGAACGGCAAGACCGTGGTGAAGGAATGGCTCTACCAGCTGCTTTCGCCTACGCTGGCCGTGACGCGCTCGCCGCGGTCGTATAATTCGCAAATCGGCGTGCCCCTCTCCGTGCTCCTGCTCGACGCGCGCAGCCAGGTGGGACTCTTCGAGGCAGGCATCTCGCAGCCGGGCGAAATGTCCGCTCTGCGCCACATTATCCGCCCCACCGTCGGGATAATGACCAACCTCGGCCCCGCCCACCAGGAGAACTTCGCCACTATGGACGAGAAATGCCTGGAGAAGCTTTCGCTCTTCCGCGAGGCGGACGTGCTCATCTACAATGCGGACGAGGAGGCCGTGGCCCGCGGCGTCAAGGCGATGGGCTACGCCGGCCGCCGGCTGGCCTGGTCGCGCCGCGACAGCTCCTGCCCCCTCTACGTCGAGGCCCTGGAGAAGGACGCGCGGGGCACGTGCATCCGCTACCGCTACGAGGGTGCGGCCCACGAGGCCCGCATTCCCTTCACCGACGATGCCGCGGCACTCAACTGCCTGCACTGCCTGGCGGCCTGTCTCTACCTGGGGCTGACGCCGGACGAGGTGGCGCGCCGCCTGGAACGGCTCGAGCCGGTCGCCATGCGGCTGGAGGTGATTCAGGGCGTAAGGGGCTGCACGCTTATCAACGACACGTACAACTCGGACGTGGCTTCGCTCGACATCGCCCTCGACTTCATGAACCGCCGCCCGGCCACGGCCGGAGCAGCCGATGCCGACACCGCCGGCGAAGCACCGCGCAAGACGCTCATCCTCTCGGACATCCTGCAAACGGGCATGGACGGGACGGAGCTCTACGGCCGCGTGGCACAGATGGCTGCCAGCCGCGGCATAGACCGCATTGTCGGCGTAGGGCCCGCCATCTCGGCGGCACACGCCCTGTTCCCCATGAAGAAAAGTTTCTTCCCCACGAGCGAGGCGCTGCTGGCGAGCGGACTGCTCGACACTTTCCACGACGAGGTGGTACTCGTCAAGGGGGCGCGCGCCTTCGGCTTCGAGCAAATCACCGAGGCGCTATCCTTCCGCGTTCACGAGACGACGCTCGAAGTCAACCTCGAGGCGCTGGCCGCCAACCTGAACTTCTACCGCTCCTTCATGCGGCCGCAGACCAAGCTGACGTGCATGGTGAAGGCATCGGCCTACGGCTCGGGCGCCGTGGAGGTGGCCAAGACCCTGCAGGACCGCGGCGTGGACTACTTGGCCGTGGCCGTGGCCGACGAGGGCGCAGAACTGCGCCGGGCCGGCATCACTACGGGCATCATGGTGATGAATCCCGAAATGAGCTCGTTCGACACGCTCTTTGCCTACAACCTGGAGCCTGAGGTCTACAGCTTCGGCCTGCTGGAGGCCTTGATCCACGCAGCGGAGAAGGAGGGCGTGACCAACTTCCCCGTCCACATCAAGCTGGACACGGGGATGCACCGCCTGGGCTTCGATCCGCACCGCGACATGCAGGCGCTCATCGACCGCCTGCACCGGCAGTCGTCCCTTATCCCGCGCTCCGTCTTCTCCCACTTCGTGGGCAGCGACTCGGCGGAGTTCGACGACTTCTCCCGTCAGCAGTTCGAGCTCTTCGATGCCGCTTCGCGCCAGCTGCAAGCGGCCTTCTCCCACCACATACTGCGCCACATCTGCAACAGCGCGGGCATAGAGCGCTTCCCGGAGCGTCACCTCGACATGGTGCGCCTGGGCCTCGGTCTCTACGGCGTGGATCCCATCGACAACCGCAGCCTGCACAACGTGGCGTCCCTGCACACCACCATCCTGCAGATTCACGACGTCCCGGCGGGCGACAGCGTGGGCTACAGCCGCCGCACCTTCATGGAGCGGCCCTCGCGCGTGGCGGCCTTGCCCATCGGGTATGCCGACGGGCTGAACCGCCGCCTGGGCAACCGCGGAGGGTTCTGCCTGGTGAACGGGAAACGCGCGCCCTACGTGGGCAACATCTGCATGGACGTCTGCATGATCGACGTGACGGACATCGACTGCCGCGAGGGCGACCGCGTGGAGATCTTCGGCGACCAGCTGCCCGTGACCGAACTGAGCGACCGCCTCGGCACGATTCCCTATGAGGTGCTCACCTCGGTGAGCAACCGCGTGAAGCGCGTTTACTTCCAGCAGTAACGGAACTGCCGCTACGCACACATGCGCCGCCTGCCCCAAGAAAGGGACAGGCGGCGCACTGCTTTTCCGGCGGCACGGGGGCAAGCTCCGCCGACACTCGGCCAAGGCGCGGCGGCACGGGGCTAAGGCCCGTCGGAACTGGGCCTATCCCCGTAAAAACTGGGCTAAGGAGTGTCGGGACTCGGCTAAGGCCCGTCAGCCCGCAGCTGGAGCACGTGCCGGCACGGCCGCTCAGTAGGGCTTGCGGTCCGGCTGCCCGCGCCAGGCGGCAAAGGGGCCGTCGGCCTCGTCGGGCAGCAGACGCTCCGAGGGCAGGCTGCGCGCCGCCGCATCGAGCGAAAGTTCGTGGTAGATGAGCGAATCGTCGAAGCCGGCCCGGGCGGCGTCGTCCTTGGTGGCGGCATAGTAGAGCCGGGACAAACGCGCCCAGTAAATCGCCCCGAGACACATGGGACAAGGCTCGCAGGAGGCGTAGATCTCACAGCCTGAGAGGTCGTGCGTCCCCAGCCGGGCGGCAGCGGCACGGATGGCCTGCACCTCGGCATGGGCCGTGGGGTCGTGCACCGCCGTGACGCGGTTCACGCCCGTAGCGATAACTTCGCCCCCGCGGGCTATGACGGCACCAAACGGGCCGCCGCCCCGGCGGACATTCTCCTGCGCCAGCGAGAGCGCCAAGCGCATCAGCGCTTCTTTGTCTGAAAAATTCGTTGTTGCCATGCCACAAATGTAGCAATTAAATCCGGATGTATTCCGCCGGAAATGCTTAACTTTGCGAAAAGCGGACCGCAAGGCTCCCGGCGCGCCGTTTCTCCCCACGGAGACGGCGCTGCCCGGCCCCAGCGCCGCAGCAAACTTACCTATACTTACCACTATGGATATTGTAGAAAGATTCTTGAAGTACGTCAGCTTCGACACGCAGTCGGCCGAGGACACGGGCAAGACGCCCAGTACGGACAAGCAGCTCGCCCTGGCCCGCTACCTGCAGAACGAGCTGGAGGAAATCGGCCTCACGGACGTGGAGCTCGACGCGAACGGCTACCTTTACGCCACACTGCCGGCCAACACGGACAAGGAAGTGCCCGTCATCGGCTTCATAGCCCACATGGACACCAGCCCCGACTGCTCGGGAAAGAACGTGCGCCCGCGCATCGTGAAAGATTACGACGGAAAGGACATCGTACTGAACGCCGAAGGCGGCATCGTGAGCTCGCCGGCAAAATTCCCCGAACTGCTCGACCACGTGGGCGAGGACCTCATCGTCACGGACGGATACACGCTGCTCGGCGCGGACGACAAGGCGGGAATAGCCGAAATCGTCCAGGCCATGGTCTACCTGAAGGAACACCCCGAGGTGAAGCACGGAAAAGTGCGCGTGGCCTTCAACCCCGACGAGGAAATCGGACTGGGCGCCCACAAGTTCGACGTGGAAAAGTTCGGCTGCGACTGGGCGTACACGATGGACGGCGGCGAAGTGGGCGAGCTGGAGTTTGAAAACTTCAATGCCGCCTCGGCCAAGGTGGAGGTGACCGGCGTAAGCGTCCACCCGGGCTACGCCAAGGGCAAGATGGTCAACGCCGCGCGCGTGGCGGCCGAGTTTGCCGGACTGCTGCCACAGGCCGAGACGCCGGAGGCCACGGCCGAGTACGAGGGCTTCTACCACCTGCTGGGCATCAACGGCAACGTGGAGCGCGCCACACTCTCCTACATCATCCGCGACCACGACCGCGCCAGGTTCGAGGCGCGCAAGGCTCTCTTCGCCCAAGCCGCCGCTTGGCTCAACGCCAAATACGGCGAAGGGACGGTCAAAGCAAGCGTCAACGACCAGTACTACAACATGCGCGAAAAGGTAGAGCCCGTGATGCACATCATTGACTTGGCCGTCGAAGCCATGCACGAGGCCGGCGTCACGCCCAAGGTCCGCGCCATACGCGGCGGCACGGACGGCGCACAGCTCTCGTTCATGGGGCTGCCCTGTCCCAACCTCTTCGCAGGCGGCTTGAACTTCCACGGCCCGCATGAGTTCCTGCCCATCCCGTCACTGGAGAAGGCGAGCCAGGTCGTAGTGAAAATCTGCGAACTGACGGCGCGCCGCTGAAGCACCGTAGCCGGACCGCTCCAATGATACGGCCCGCCCCGACGGCGACCGGACTACCGGCCACCGTCAGCGGGCCGCTGTTTTTCACCCTAATCCCACACGCTACTGCCTATGGAACATCTCCCGCAACTCATATCCGACCTGGCCCTCATCCTTATCTGCGCCGGCATCGTCACACTGATCTTCAAGCGCCTGCGCCAGCCGCTCGTACTGGGCTATATCGTCGCCGGCTTCCTGGCCGGGGCCCACTCGCCGCTGACGCCTTCCGTGGAGGACGTCAGCTCCGTTCAGACGTGGGCGGATATTGGCGTCATTTTCCTCATGTTCACCCTGGGGCTGGAGTTCTCTTTCAAGAAAATCCTGAAGATGGGCAGTGGCCCGGTCGTCGCGGCCTGCACCGTCATATTCTGTATGATCAGTCTGGGCAACGGCGTGGGTCACCTCTTCGGCTGGTCCGCTACGGACAGCCTCTTTCTGGGCGGCATGCTGGCCATGTCCTCCACCACCATCATCTATAAGGCTTTCGACGACCTGGGGCTGCGCCAGCAGAAGTTCGCCGGCGAGGTGCTCAGCGTCCTGATTCTGGAGGACATTCTCGGCATTCTGCTCATGGTGTTCCTCTCAGCCATCGCCGTGTCCCGCCATCTGGAGGGCAGCGAACTGGTGGGCAGTTTCCTGCAACTGGCCTTCTTCCTTGTGCTCTGCTTCATCGTCGGCATTTATCTCATCCCGCTCTTCCTGCGCAAGATGCGCCGGTGGCTCAACGGCGAGACGCTGCTCGTGGTCGCCGTGGGGCTCTGCTTCCTGCTGGTGGCAGCCGCCGTCAAGGCGGGCTACAGCGCCGCGTTCGGGGCTTTCGTCATGGGGAGCATACTGGCCGAGACCGTGGAAGCGGAACGCATCGGCCACATCGTATCGCCGCTGAAGGACCTCTTCGGCGCCATCTTCTTTGTCTCGGTGGGGATGCTCGTGGACCCTGCGGTGCTGGCCGAGTACTGGTTGCCCATCTGCGTACTCACGCTCGTCATCCTGGCGGGACAGGCTGTCTTCGGCACGGGCAGCTTCCTGATCTCCGGGCAGCCGTTGAAAGTGGCCATGCAATGCGGTTTCTCGCTGGCGCAAATCGGCGAGTTTGCCTTCATCATCGCCTCGCTGGGCCTTTCGCTGGGCGTGACGAGCCACTTCCTCTACCCCGTGGTGGTGGCCGTATCCATCATCACGACCTTCCTGACGCCCTACATGATCCGCGCCGCGGGGCCGGCCTACGCCCTGGTGGAGCGCGTGATGCCCGCCGGCGTGCGGCAGCGGCTGGACGACCGCGGGACGGCGCGCCACCGCCCGGCGGCGCGGTCGCCGTGGCAGCAGCTGCTGCGTGCCCTAGGCGGCCAGCTGCTGGCCTACGGCGTGCTGAGCGTGGCGGCCGTCGGCCTTTCGCTGGGCACGCTGCTGCCCACCTTCCGCGGCCTGCTGGGCCACTGGCCGGGCAACGCGGTCTGCGGCCTGCTCACGCTGCTGGTCCTCGCGCCGTTCCTGCGCGCCATCGTCATGCGCAAGAACCACTCCCGCGAATGGGCCACGCTCTACTCCCGCGGACCGGGCAACCGTGCCCTGCTCCGGGCCACGTTCGCCGGGCGCTATGTCCTGGCGGCCGCCTTCGTTTACTATGTCATCAATTACCTCTCGCCCTTCTTCTGGCCCTACCACGTGGCGGCCTCGCTGCTCATCGTGGGCGCCATGGTGGCCTCGCGCCGCATCAAGTACGTGAGCATCAAGATGGAACGCACGTTTCTCCAGAACCTGCGCTCGCGCGAGATCAAGGCACGCCGCGAAAGCCGCACCGGGCCGGAGTATGCCGGCCGCCTGCTGCGCCACGACGTCCATCTGGCACAGCTCGAAGTGCCGGACAATTCGCGCTGGGGCGGACAGAGCCTGCGCCAGCTGGACTTCAGCCGGCAGGAAAGCGTTATGATTGCCGCCATCGTGCGCGGCACGCACCGCATCAACATTCCGGACGGCGAGGCCGTGATTTTCCCGGGCGACAAGCTGGAAGCCATCGGCGACGACAACGGCATACGCCGGCTGGCGGAGCGCATGGGGGCCGAAGTGTATGCCTTGGCGCCGGACGATGCGGACCACCACTTGCAGCTGCGGCGCCTCATCGTCGGAACGGAGTCGCCCTTCTGCGGCGTCACGCTCGGCGCGAGCGGCATACGCGACCGTTTCCACTGCATGGCCGTAGGCTTCGAGGCGGAAGAAAACGTGATCGACGTGGCCGACTCGCGGCGAACAATTCTCCGCGGCGACGCCCTCTGGGTCGTGGGCGAGGAGGCCGCGCTCCGCGAACTGGCTGCGGCCAACCGCGGCGCGCAAGCGGGGGCCGCGCCGCAGGCCGGGGAGCGCTGACGCCCCGCGCCGGCAACAGCCGCGGGGGCTACGGCGGGCCGAGGGCCGGGCATGCGCACAGCGTGTCCGGCCCTCGGCGTAAGCGGGCCTTAGCCGCGTGGAAACTGGGCTTAGCCCCGTGCCGACGGGCCCTATCCGCGTTTTTACGGGGCTAAGGCCCGTAGAAGCCCGGACGGGGCAGCAGGAAAACGGGCCCGGGGCAGCACGTCGCTCAACCGGCCGGCGGGCACGAAAAAAAGCCCGCGCGGCGGGAAACCGTGCGGGCTGAGGAATAAAGCCGTGTCGGACGGCCGGACGGGACCGGCTGCCGGGCGGTCAGTCTACTACGACCTTGCGCGTGAGCGTGCTGGCCGTAGTGTTGATACGGATGAGGTAAACTCCGGGCTCGAAGCCGGCGAAGGAGACGGTACGCTCGTCGCCGCGGTGCACGTCGTCAAGGCGCTCGTGGCTCACCTGGGCGCCGCCCAGGCTGTACACGCTGATGTCGGCATAGGTCTCGTCGTTGTTGAAGAGTACGCGCCACTGCCGTTCGCCCTTGAGCAGTGTGACGGGCGCCTCGGTGTTGAGCGACTCGTTTATGCCGGAGGCTTCCGCCATCTCGAGCGCCATTTTGAGACCTTCGTAAGCGTTGATCTTGCCGTAGCCGAAGTCGGCGTTCCACTCTTCATCGCCCGTGTAGTTGTCTTTCGTGGACGTCTGTCGCAGGATTTCCTTCACATCCTCATAGTCCAGCTTCGGATTGGCCTGGAGCCAGAGGGCCAGGATGCCGGCCACGGCCGGCGTGGCCATGGAGGTGCCGCTCTTCACGCCGTAGAAGTTGTAGGCGTTGCGGTTGAGGCTGGCGGCGGACAGGTCGGCCTTCTTGCCGTCCTTGTCGACGACGGAGGTCAGCGCGACGTCCGTAGCCGAGAAGCCGTCGTAGGTGCTGACAGCCGAGCTGACCATGGCGCCGGGACCGGCCACGGTGGGCTTGGGCTCTTCGCCGAGGAACGGGCCTATGCTGCTGAAGCTGCTCAGGTCGCCTGTCTCGCCCACATTCCAGGTGTACGTGTAGCCATCCACGAGGGAGACGGACTGGGCGTTGGAGTTGAACGAGCTGACAGAGACGGCCGTCGGGATGCAGGCGGCGCCGCCGCCGACGGTGTAGTCCCAGTCGCCGGCAATGAAGGGCGTGTCATCGCCCACGAGCTGCCCGCGCGTGAACTCGCCGCTGCCGTTTGTCCAGCAGTGGAAGGTGCTTCCGGGCTGGCCCTTGATCTCTACGCCGAACTGAGGCTGCCGGCTTCCGAAGACGCCGGAGAGCGAGGAGAACGTCCCCATGCTGACCTGGAACTGATAGTGCTCCTTGTTGTTGTTCGGGTTGATCTCGCCGGACATATAGGCCACAGAGTTCCAGAATGAGTCGTCCTTATAGTCTTTCGCACGGGTCATGGGGTTGTAGACAAACGGCGTGACTTCCAGGTGCTGTTGCCCGTCGGCCGTCTGCTCCCAGAGGTCGAGCAAGTTCCAGTCTTCTGTCGCCGTGAGCAGGAGGTTGACGACCTCGTCCTGCTCGGTAAACGTGTGGGAAGCGTGCAGCTTGATGCCCTGCTCGTTGCCCATGGCGGCGGCCATAAGTCCGCCCTCGCCGCAAAGCTCGCTCATGCCGCGGTCATAGTCCGTCGTGCCGTCGTGCGGGCCCCACTGGTTGCCGAAGCTCATGTTGATGACCCAAGGCTGCCCCAGGCTTTCGGCGGCCCGCTTCACGTAGGCCGCGTCCTCAAGGATCTCGCCGTCGACAAAGTTCGATGGGATCATGATAATATCGGCGTCGGGCGCCATGCCGTAGTAGTTGTTTCCCTCGATACGCGAACCGGCCGCGATGCCGGCCACGTGGGTAGCGTGGCCGCCAGAGCCGGTCATGCCGTCGCTCCCGTCGGGCACGGTGGTAGTGGGGTTATCCTTTTTGTAACGGTTCCAGACGGCACGCACGCGGGAGGTCTTGTCGGAGTTAAGGAATGCGATGTGCTTGTACTGGAAACCTTGGTCGATGACACCGATAACAACGCCTTTGCCGGTGAAGGGTGTCTCGAGGCCCGTGCCGTTGTGCACCTGGTTTACGTGCGTGACCTCGCGGGCACGGTTCATGGTGGGCTTCACCCGGACAGGGCCGTTGATGTAGCGCACGGCGTCCATGGCGGACAGTTTCATGATGACTGCGGCGGGGATGTCGGCCGTGACGATGGTCCCGGTGATCTGCGTGGCCTCATAGCCGGTCGCCTCGACGGCTTCCGCCACGGCCTGCGCATCGTAGCAGGAGATGATGACATGCTGCACGTCGGGAGCAAGCTGCACGCCGTCGGCCGAAACCTTAGGCTGACAGGCCGCCTCGCGGACAAACTGTTCCGTCTTCGCGTCCCACTTGCGGCCTTTGACTACGGGGACTTGCGCCTCGAGCGAGGCGCAAGCGCCCATGGCTACGGCCAGCGCCAAGAGTAAATGTTTCTTCATAAATTGTAACTTTGAAAAAAGACGGCACCCCACTTTCCATAAGAGCGAAGCGCCGTGTATTTGACAAAAAGTGTATTCTGCGCGCAAATTTACGAATTATATTTCATGCAGGCAATAGCGGAACAGTCTCTCCGTTATTCTTTTTCATTTGTGGGTCATGATGTCGAGCACGCGGCGGTCGGTCTCGTTCATCGCCTCGGCACCTATGGTCACCAAGTTGCGGATGCTTTTGTCCACATCGTCGTCGATGATGCCCTCGAGCGAGGAGACGCAGTTGCCCTGCATGGCGAGCATGGCTGAGAGCACGGCGGTGCTGACGCCCGTCGTCAGCTTGAGCGCACAGCTGGGCTTGGCGCCGTCGCAGACCATACCGGTGAGGTTGGCTATCATATTCTTGACGGCATAGGTCACCTGCTCGTAGGTGCCGCCCATAAGGTAGGTGATGCCGCAGCTGGAGCCGGTCGATGCGACGACGCAGCCGCAGAGCGCCGAGAGTGTGCCCAGGTGCTGCTTGATATAGATGGCGGTGAGGTGGCTCAGCATCAGGGCGCGGGTCATTTCCTCGGCCGTGTTGTGGTTTTCCTCCGCGAACACGACGACGGGATTGGTGGCGCAGATGCCTTGATTGCCCGAGCCGGAGTTGCTCATCACGGGGATCATGGCTCCGGCCATGCGGGCGTCGCAGGCGCAGCTGGTGCTCGAGAGTATGTGGGAGAAGATGCTGTCGCCCATGATGCCGCGCCCGAGCGGCCGCGAGAGGGCCTTCCCCAGGCAGTGTCCGTAGTTGCCCTCGAGGGAGCGCTCGGCGGCTGCCTCGTTGAGCCGGCGGGCCTCGTTGATGAACTCGATTTCCTCCAGGGGGGTGGTCGTGGCAAAGTCGTAGACCTTGCGCAGCGTGAGCGTGGGGGCGCAGGCCGCGGCGTCGTCGGCAGCAGCGGAAAGCGGTTCGTCGAGAAGCACTTCGCCGTCGTGCGCTATATATATATAATGTGTATGCTCGCCGGCAATGATGACGGTGGACGTATGTCCGTCCGCCGAGCTGCAGACCACCTCGACGTAGAGCTTGGCGGGCGCGTCGTCTTTCAGCGTGATGGCGATGCGCTGCTCGGCCAGGTAGCTCCGCCCGCGCTCCACGGCCTCGGGCGTACAGTCGCGCAGCACCTCGAGTCCGTAGGCGGAGCGGCCGATGAGCGCGCCCAGGGCGATGGCGATGGGCAGGCCCACCATGCCCGTACCGGGAATGCCCACGCCCATGGCGTTCTTCAGGATATTGGCACTCAGGCGCGCCTCGATGCGGGCGGGCAGCGCGCCGAGTTCCTCCGTGGCGCGGCTTACGGCCAAGGCCACACAGATGGGTTCCGTACAGCCGATGGCGGGGACTACCCAGTGGCGCACCAACTGTATGATTTGTTCTCGTTCTGACTTAGGCAGCATGTTATCGTAGTTCTGATGGTGTTTGGCGGATGCGCAGGCCAGCGGCCGGCCGCGCGCTCAGCCCTGCAGGCGGTAGGCGCGGGGCGTCAGGTCGTGGACGCGGTGGAAGGCAATGTAGAAAGCCTGGCGCGAGGAGAATCCCGAGAGCAGGCCGATCTCTTCTACGGACAGGTGGGCATAGCGCGGGCTACGCAGCATGCGGCAGGCGTCGCGCAAGCGGTAGCTGTTGACCAGGGCGTTATAGTTGTCGCCCGTGCGCTGCGCCACTGCGGCCGAAATGCTCCGCGGCGTGACGCCCAGCTCCTGCGCCAGGCGGCGCGCCGTAAAGTCGGGGTCGCGATAGCGCTTGCCCCGCGTGAGGCTCTTCAGGATGTTCACGTAAATCTCGTCGGCACGCTCGCTCTTGAGCTTTGTCCGGTAGGCCGGCTCTTTCTTCTCGCAGTCTGTCTTCATAGGAAGGAAACTATCTCCCTGCAAAGTTACAACTTTTTTCCCGTCGCGCGAAGCCGCCGGCCACTCCTTGCGCCCTGCCCGCCGCGCGCGCCGGCCACTCGCCTTAGCCCCGTGCGGACACGCCTTAGCCCCGTGTGAACACGCCTTAGCCCCGTGCGGACACGGACCGTGCGCGGCAGACGGCAAAGCGGACGGCACTGCACGGGATCGGACTCTGTGCACATTGACCCCGGGCGTGTGCATTCCGGGCCGATTGCACGCACCGGCGCGCCTATAATTAGTTGCAATCAAAACTATTTACACAGGCGCGACAAGCAATTCACAATCAAACGCTTATAAATCCAATCCCAAAATCTTTAATATATTTAACAGCAAATCTGACCGGGTTTGGGGCAAAACGGGCCCGTATTTAACCGGAATAAATTATCTTCGCATCAGACTTAAGTCTTGGATGTGCAAAGCCTGTATGACAAAATAAAAGAGCTGATGGCCCTCGGACAAATGCCGGAGGCGCAGGCCATGATAGAGGAAGGGCTGGCCGACGGCCGCGAGAGCGAACGGGCAGCACTGCTCTACCTGCGCGGCAGCCTCTACATGAAGGCCGGGGACTGGCAGCAGGCCATGAACAGCTTCATGCAGTCCGAAGCCCTCGACGGCAACGGCCCCGCGGCCGAGGCCCGGCAGATGCTGAGCGGAATCCTGGACTTTTACAACAAGGACCTCTACAACCCCTGACCCGGGGCGCACACGCCGCGCGGCGGAGCGTGCAGAGGCCGCGACCGACCATAATAAATACAAACCATACCAGCATGAGTAAGATGAAAGGAGCCGTCGTCGTGAATACGGACCGGTGCAAGGGCTGCGGGCTCTGCGTCGTGGCGTGCCCCACCCACACACTCGCCCTTACGACCAACGAGGTGAACCACCGCGGCTATACTTACTGCCGCGAGGTGGCGGACACGTGCATCGGGTGCTCTTCATGCGCCATCGTATGCCCGGACGCCTGCATCACCGTCTACCGCACGAAGGCGGAGGACCGCTGACGCGCCGGCCCTCACCGCGCAGCGCCGCTGCGGGACGCCCGCCGCGGCCACTACCTTAGCAACATTCAACAGCCTCAAAATGGAAAATGAAATACTCCTACTGAAAGGTAACGAAGCCATCGCCCACGCCGCCATACGCTGCGGCTGCGACGGCTACTTCGGCTATCCCATCACGCCCCAGTCCGAAGTGCTCGAGACGCTCTCCGTGCTGAAGCCGTGGGAGACCACCGGCATGGTGGTGCTCCAGGCCGAAAGCGAGGTGGCCTCCATCAACATGCTCTACGGCGGCGGCGGATCGGGCAAGCGCGTCATGACGTCGTCCTCGAGCGTAGGCATCGCCCTGATGCAGGAAGGCATCAGCTACATGGCCGGAGCCGAAGTGCCGGGCCTCATCGTCAACGTGCAGCGCGGCGGACCGGGCCTGGGGACCATACAACCCTCGCAGAGCGACTACAACCAGGCCACGCGAGGCGGCGGCAACGGCGACTACAACGTCATCGTCCTGGCGCCCAACTCGGTGCAGGAGATGGCTGACTTCGTCGACCTGGCCTTCGAGCTGTCCTTCAAGTACCGCAACCCTGCCATGATCCTCTCCGACGGCGTCATCGGGCAAATGATGGAAAAGGTGGTGCTCCCGCCCTTCAAGCCCCGCCGCACGGAGGAAGAGATAGCCCGCGAATGCCCCTGGGCCGCCAACGGACACGGACTGAAAGGACGCCGGCCCAACATCATCACCTCGCTCGAGATGGACCCCGTAGAGATGGAGAAGAAAAACCTGCATCTCCAGGCCAAGTACAAGGAAATCCGCGAGAAGGAGGTGCGCTACGAGACCACCTCGTGCGACGACGCCGACATTCTCATCGTGGCCTTCGGCTCGGCCTCGCGCATCTCGCTCAAGGCCATGGAGACGGCCCGCAAGCAGGGCCTGAAGGTAGGCCTGTTCCGCCCCATCACGCTCTGGCCCTTCCCCGAGCGCGAAATCCGCGAGATGGCCCGCCACCTCAAGGGCATCCTCACCGTCGAGATCAACGCCGGGCAGATGGTGTTCGACGTGCGCGCCGCAGTAGACGGCAGCGTGCCCGTCCGCCACTTCGGCCGCTTGGGCGGCATCGTCCCCGATCCGGACGAAATCGTACAAGAACTCTACAAACTCTAATTACGGCTACGCCCCATGCAAGAGGACGGAAACGACATACTCGAACGCCTGAAACACCCCGAGGAGGAAGGCCGCCGGCGACGCCCGGACCGCCTGCTTTTCGTGCGCAACATCCTCAACGCAGTGTTCATCCTCCTGGCCGTCGTGGCCATGGCGGGCATAGGCTTCTCCTGGGGTTCGGACAACACATACGCCTGGGCCTACGGCGTGGGCATTGTGGCCGTACTGATAAAAATGGTGGAAGCCTTGCTGCGCATGCCGGGACTGCTCCGAAAGCCCCAAGCCCGCGGCAGAGGCCGGAATATTGACAAAAAAGACCTACTCTGACACGAATATGAGCGACAAGAACCATCCGGAAAAACAGGCCAGCGGGCTCACGCGAGCGGACATTATCCGCCCGGAAAACCTGGTCTACCAAAAACCGGAACTCATGAACGACGTGAACATGCACTACTGCCCGGGCTGCTCGCACGGCGTGGTGCACAAACTCATCGCCGAGGTTATCGAGGAAATGGGCATGGCGGACAAAACCATCGGCATCAGTCCCGTAGGTTGCGCCGTGTTTGCCTACCGCTACCTCGACATCGACTGGCAGGAAGCCGCCCACGGCCGCGCCCCCGCACTGGCCACCGCCTGCAAGCGCCTCTGGCCGGACCGCCTCGTCTTCACCTACCAGGGCGACGGCGACCTGGCCTGCATCGGCACCGCTGAGACCCTGCACGCCCTGAACCGCGGCGAAAACATCACCATCATCTTCATCAACAATGCCATCTACGGCATGACGGGCGGACAAATGGCGCCCACCACGCTCCTGGGCATGAAGACTTCGACCTGCCCCTACGGACGCGACCCGAAACTCCACGGCTTCCCGCTCAAAATCACAGAGCTCGCCGCACAGCTTGAGGGCACGGCCTACGTGACGCGGCAGAGCGTCCACAACGTGGCCGCCATCCGCAAAGCCAAGAAGGCCATTCGCCACGCCTTCGAAAACTCCATGCAGGGCAAGGGCTCGAACCTCGTGGAAATCGTTTCCACCTGCTCCTCCGGTTGGAAGATGTCGCCCATCAAGGCCAACCAGTGGATGGAAGAGCACATGCTCGAATTTTACCACTTGGGCGACCTGAAAGACAAGGACTAAGCCACATGAAATTAGAAATCATCATCTCCGGATTCGGCGGGCAGGGCGTCCTCTCCATGGGAAAAATCCTGGCCTATGCCGGACTCATGGAAGGGAAAGAGGTCACATGGATGCCCGCCTACGGCCCGGAGCAGCGCGGCGGGACTGCCAATGTCACCGTCATAGTCAGCGATGAGCCCATCTCGTCCCCCATCCTGAGCCGTTACGACACGGCCATCGTGCTCAACCAGCCCTCGCTCGACAAGTTCCAGCCCAAGGTGAAACCCGGCGGCAGCATCATCTACGACAGTTTCGGCATCCTGGACAAACCCAGCCGCACGGACGTTGACGTATTCCACATCAACGCCATGGAGACAGCCGCCGAACTGAAAATGATGAAGTGCTTCAACATGTTCGTCCTCGGCGGACTGCTCAAGGTGCACCCCATCGTCTCGCTTGAGAGCGTAATGAAAGCGCTGCGGAAGACGCTGCCCGAACGCCATCACGACCTACTCCCCGTCAACGAACAAGCCATCATCAAGGGCGAGGAACTTATCGTAAAAGAATAAAGGGGCACACCTGCCGGCGCACCCCTAAAGACTACATTATTTCCAAACACTCAGACAATCATCATGGCTAACAAGAGAGACCTGAAGAAAAACATCCAGTACATCTGCAACAACCTGCTGGCGGACTGCGTGGCGCTGAGCCTCTGTGAAGGCTGCGACCGCGGGGAGATAGACGCCATCATGACGGAGACACTCCACGTGCTCCGCGACTTCACCAGCCGCATAGGTCACTGCGAAAAGGGCAAGGAACGCATATTCTACAAGAAACTGTGCGCGGACTTCACCGAGAAGGCCAACAGCCTGGCCGAACGCATCGCCAAAGTCTGAAACCATACCCCAGCTCCCACAACCGGCGGCGAGCCAGGCAGGAAGCATCCCCGCCTGGCGCCGACCCTTACCATACGCCATGTTTCAAAGCCTCTGCCACCGCCTCTTTTTCGGCCTG
This sequence comes from uncultured Alloprevotella sp., assembly GCA_944320745.1. Taxonomy (GTDB): domain Bacteria; phylum Bacteroidota; class Bacteroidia; order Bacteroidales; family Bacteroidaceae; genus Alloprevotella. Next base: position 78,069 of record CALUIN010000001.1, read on the forward strand.
CTCGGCTGGAAGGAGGAGGTCACTGTGCCGCGCCACGACAAATGCATCATCTGCGTAGCACCCCACACCAGCAACTGGGACTTCCTCATTGCGAAACTCTACTACTGGGCCATTGGCCGCTCGGCGGGATTCCTGATGAAAAAGGAGTGGTTCGTAGGCCCCGTGGGCTGGCTCTTCCGCCGCATGGGGGGCATCCCCGTCGAGCGGGACCGCCGCACTCACCTGACCGACCAGCTGGCCGAACGCGCCCGCTCCGCCCTGCGCTTCGAGCTGGCCGTGACGCCCGAAGGTACGCGCTCACGGGTGACCACCTGGAAAAGAGGATTCTACTTCATCGCACTCAAGGCTTCCCTGCCCGTGATGCTCTACGCCATCGACTATCCGCGGAAGACCATCGTCTGCCACAAAGTCCTCATACCCGGCGGCGACGTAGAGGCCGACATGGAAGCTATCATGGACTACTACCGCCCGTACCACGGACTGCATCCCGAACGGTTCGCCGTCGAGGGGAGCGAATAAAGATGCCACACCCGGCATGGAGCCACGCCGCCCGGCGCGCACTGCCGGCCGGGCGCAGGATTGTCCTCCACACACGCCACATACATGAAACGCATCCTGACCCTCGCCCTCCTCGCCACATGCAGCGCCCTCGCTTCCGGCCAAGACGCCACGGCACTGCGCAGCGCCCTGCAAAGCTATTTCCGACAGTACAGCCTTGAAAACTACGTACCGCACGACCCGGTACGCCTGGACAGCTTCCGCCTCGACTCGCGGAAGAAGCAACTCCACATCTATCCCAACGAACCCTTCTACGGCCAGCCTTTCACGTCTGAAAGCGTGAAAGGCATCTACGATGCCCTGTCGCGCCAGATTCCAGCCCCCTACCGCAAGTATAAGATCGTGGTCTACGGCAAACACGGTACACCCATCGAGCAACTCGTGCCCAACCTGTGGCGCAACGGCCACACCGACCGTAGCCGCCTCTGGGGCAAGACGGACTACACGGGACAACCCTGGGTAAAGAACGCATCGCGCCCCTACACTGCTGCGGACGGGCTCGCCGGCCGCCACCTCATGGTGACCCCGAGCCACGGCCGCTACTACCGCAACGGCGAATGGGCATGGCAGAGGCCGGCCCTTTTCTGTACCCGCGAGGATCTGCTGACCCAGTCCATCGTCCTGCCCTACCTCATTCCGATGCTCGAAAATGCCGGGGCCGTGGTAGGCTGCGCAAGAGAACGGGACACGCAGAATCATGAAGCGGTCGTAGACAACGACTCCCCGGGCCGCCAGGGCAGTTACAGCGAATCGCAACAGAGCGACTGCCAGTGGCGCACCGTAACGGGGCAGCCGGGATTCGCCGCGCCCGAAGGTCTGCTTGACGATGCGTCGGCGCCCTTCCTCAGCGGAACGGCCCGCGAAGTAGCCGCCACGCCGCGCCGCTCGCGCCTGGCCTCCGCCACCTGGATCCCCGACATTCCCCAGGCCGGCCGCTATGCGGTCTACGTTTCCTACGTCACGCGGCCCAACAGCGTAGCGGACGCGCACTACACCGTCTACCACAAAGGCGGCCGCACGCAATTCCGCGTCAACCAGCGGATGGGCGGCGGAACATGGGTCTACCTCGGCACCTTCGACTTCGACACCGGCAGCCAGCGCGATGGGCGCGTGGTGCTGACGAACGAGAGCGACTACCGCGGCGTGGTCACCGCGGACGGCGTGCGCTTCGGCGGAGGCGTAGGCCAGAACCAGCGCAGCGAGGCCGGCACGAGCGGAGTCCCCAGATTCCTCGAAGGGTCACGCTACTACGCTCAATGGTGCGGCCTGCCGGACACGCTCTTCAACAAGGACGGCGGCGAAAACGACTACAACGATGACATCCGCTGCCGCTCCTACCTGCTCAACTACCTCGGCGGGGGCAGTTGCTACATGCCCGGACTGCAAGGCCTCGGCGTGCCGTTAGAACTTGCATTAGCCGTACACACGGATGCAGGCCGCCGCTCCGACGAAAGGGTCTACGGGACAATGAGCATCTGCACGACCCAAGACGGATTCGGCAACCGCGACTATGTGAGCGGTCTCTCGCGCCACGCTTCCACAGACCTCGCCACGCTGGTACAGGCCAGTGTAGCGAGGGACCTTTCCCGCACGTTCAATGTCAGATGGACGCGTCGCGAGCGCTGGGACCGCAACTACGGCGAGACGCGCGTCCCGGACGTCCCGGCTATCATTCTCGAGACGCTTTCCCATCAGAACTTCACCGACATGAAGTTTGCCCACGATCCGACTTTCAAATTCGCCCTGGCAAGAGCTATTTATAAAGGAGTGCTGCGCTATGTCAACGGGCAGCACGGGCGGGCGGACTGCGTCGTACAGCCGCTGCCGGTCCATGCCTTCTCCGCCTCGCTCACTGCAGCCGGCGACGAAGCGGAACTGGCCTGGGAGCCCACGCCCGACCCGCTGGAAGAAAGTGCCGTACCGACGGACTATCTGCTCTACACCCGCGTGGACGACGGCGGATTCGACAACGGGCAGCTCGTAGGCAACCACACCCGCATACGGGTCTCCATCCGCCCGGGCCGCCGCTACAGCTTCAAGATCGCAGCGGTCAACGCCGGCGGCGAAAGTTTCCCGTCGGAGATACTGAGCGTGTACAACGCGCCGAACTCGCGCGGCCAAATTCTCATAGTCAACGGTTTCGACCGACTGAGCGGACCGGCCTGGCGCGAGACGTCCACGGCGGGCGGATTCGACCTGGCGGAAGACCTCGGCGTGGCCTACATGCAGACTTCGGCCTTCTCCGGCGAGCAAGTTAACTTCGACCGGCAAGCCACGGCCGACGACGGAGCTGACGGCTGGGGATACAGCGGCGACGAACTGGCGGGGCGCACATTCGCCGGCAACAGTTTCGACTATCCCGCCCTTCACGGCCGCTCCATAGCCGCGACGGGCGGCTACTCCTACTCCTCGTGCAGCGGCGAGGCCTTCCGCGCAGGAGGCGTGGACCTGTCGCCCTTCGCCATGATAGACTACATCACAGGCCTGCAACGCGACGTCCCCTATAACTTGCACGCATACAAGACCTTTGACACCGACACGCGCCGCTGCCTGACCGGATACTTAGAGCAAGGCGGAAACCTGCTCGTGAGCGGCGCCTTCATCGGCTCGGATATGCAGCAGCCCGACGAACGCAAATTCATCCGCGACGTGCTCCACTACGATTACGCCGGGACAGCACGCGGCGACACGTGCAGCTATGTCCGCGGCCTGAACCTACGGTTCCGCATCCAGCGGCAAACGACAGCCAGCCGCTACGGCGTTCCCGCGCCCGACGTGCTGGAGCCCACCTCGGACGATGCCTTCACGGCTTTCGCCTACGACGGCGGACAGAGTGCCGGATGTGCCTACAAAGGTCCGCGCTACCGCGTTCTGTCCATGGGTTTCCCCTTCGAATGCATTGCCGAACCCTCGGTCCGCGACCAGGCCATGGGCGCCATCATACGCTTCCTCGCAGAATGACGCCGCCTTAACTTTCTGCCAGCCGAAAGTTGCCGCTCTCGCTTATTCTCGCTATATTTGCGCTGTACTAACCTATAAACCCCCCGCGACATGTACGACATACAACTCAACGAAAGCGGTACGCGCCACCTCGAAATTACGGACGAAAATCTGCAGACTATCCGCAAATACTCCCTGCTAAACGGGCTCATCGACAGCACAGGCTACATCAACGAGGCCGTACTCGACAAACTTCGTCTCAATATCCGCTCGCTGATTGCCCACAGTTCCGAGAATACGAAAGATTTGCTCGACCTCTGCATCGACGTAATCTATCACGACAAGATGAAGGCCTACGGGCTGCGCAACCTGGTCCAGCTCTACGAGCAGTGGGTCGCCGCCCATCCCGAACCGGCAGAGTGACCGCCCTTCCGCGGCCGGCGGACAGGTAACGTATCCCAAGGTCGGCTGCTCCTTTGTCTTTTCCCCAACAAGCGAGGGGCGACGAGCGACGTACAGTCCGCCCGGCGTACTGCCTTATCCACATCCCATCATGACCTCATCCCCTAACCATCCGGCCGCTGCCCGCCAGCCTTTGCTGACGGACTGGCTTCCCACGACCCGTAAGGAAATGGACTTGCGCGGCTGGGAGCAGGCCGATGTCATACTCTTCAGCGCGGACGCCTACGTGGACCACCCCTCGTTTGGCGTGGCGGTCATCGGCCGCCTGCTCGAGGCGGAAGGCTACCGCGTAGCCATCGTCCCGCAGCCGGACTGGCACGGCGACTTCCGCGACTTCAAGAAGCTGGGCCGCCCGCGCCTGTTTTTCACCGTGGCGCCAGGCTGCATGGATTCCATGGTCAACAAGTACACCGCCAACAAGCGGCTGCGCTCCGAGGATGCCTACAGCCCGGACGGCCGACACGACATGCGCCCGGAGTATCCCACGATAGTCTACACGCACATCCTAAAACAGCTCTTCCCGGATGTCCCCGTGGTCCTCGGCGGCATCGAAGGCTCGCTCCGCCGACTGACGCACTACGATTACTGGCAGGACCGCCTGCGCAAGTCCATCCTGTGCGACAGCGGCGCAGACCTGCTCATATACGGCATGGGCGAACTGCCCACGCTGGAGCTCTGCCGCCTGCTCGAGGAAAAGCTGCTCCACCGCGACCCGGTACGTCAAGTCTCCGTTTCCGGCTTCCGCCAGCTCCTGCGCCACTACCCTGTCCACCAAACGGCCGTGCTCGTACGCCGCGAGGACATAGCCGGCGGCCTGCGCGATGACGACGTCCTGCTCCATTCCCACGAAGTCTGTCTCAGGGACAAAAAAGCCTACGCCGAGAACTTCCGCCACATTGAAGAAGAAAGCAACCGGCTCCACCCGCAGCGCATCGTCCAGGAAGTCGACGGGCTGTATGTCGTGGTCCAGCCGCCCTATCCCCCGATGACCACGGCGCAGATAGACCGTTCATTCGACCTTCCCTACACCCGCCAGCCCCATCCCAAGTACCGCGGCAAGCGCATCCCGGCCTACGAGATGATCAAGTTCTCCGTGACGGTCCACCGCGGCTGCTTCGGCGGCTGCGCCTTCTGCACCATCTCCGCCCATCAGGGCAAGTTCATCATGAGCCGCTCGCGCGAAAGCATCCTCCGCGAGGTAAAGCAAATCACCCGTATGCCCGACTTCAAGGGCTACCTCTCCGACCTGGGCGGCCCGTCAGCCAACATGTACGGCATGTCCGGCCGCGACCGCAGCCTGTGCGAGCGGTGCAGGCGCCCCTCGTGCATTCACCCCGCCGTCTGTCCCAATCTCCAGGCCGACCATCAGCCGCTGCTCGACATCTACCGCGCCGTCGACGCCCTGCCCGGCATCAAGCGGAGCTTCATCGGCAGCGGCGTGCGCTACGACCTCCTGCTCCACCACTACGCCGAAGAGCGGCTGAACCAGGCCGCCCGCGACTATACCCGCGAACTCATCACGCGCCACGTCTCGGGCCGCCTCAAGGTAGCCCCGGAGCATACCAGCGACCGCGTGCTGCGCCTCATGCGAAAGCCGTCGTTCAAGCTGTTCCACGAGTTCAAGGCCATCTTCGACCGCATCAACCGCGAAGCCGGACTGAACCAGCAAATCATCCCATACTTCATCAGCAGCCACCCCGGCTGCACGGAGGAGGACATGGCCGAACTGGCCGCACTCACCAAGGACATGGACTTCCACCTGGAGCAGGTGCAGGACTTCACTCCCACCCCGATGACCGTAAGCACGGAGACCTGGTACTCGGGCTTCCACCCCTACACGCTCCAACCGGTGTTCTCCGCCCGGACGCCACAGGAGAAGCTGCGCCAGCGCATGTTCTTCTTCTGGTACAAGCCCGAGGAGCGGGGCCGCATCATGGCCGAACTGCGCCGCATGGGGCGCGAGGATCTCGTAGCACGCCTCTACGGAGCAGAGCCACGCCGCCGCTCTGCCGCCCCGACGCTCCCGGCGCGACAGCAGGCCCCGGCGCGGTGCGGCAGGGGGGGAAAGCCTCCTCGCCGGTCCTTCTGAATATAAGATGCTGCGCCGTGCGCTTCCGCATAAGGTGCATTCCGAGAAACCATATCCCATCCCGCCACAGCCCGCGCGTGGCGGGATTTCTCATGCTTGAGAGTGACCGTGCGGACTGCGCGGCGATGTACGGCCCGCGGCTCCGCTACCCCGCCCGACGGGGAGCGGAACTGCGTACAAATATTCAGACAAAAACACCCTTGGCTCGCCAAAAAATCATACATTTGTACACGGAATCTTGTCTATTCCAGAAATCCGTCCCCTTTTCCAAACGAAACTGCGGATCGGGGCGGGCTTCAATAGCATTTATCATAAAAAATTAATGGCCTATGCGCTTCAAGATTTTACTCCTTTCAGCCTGCCTCCTCCTTTCGGGCAGTCTCTACGCCCAGACTCAAGAACCGGATTTCATCGGCGAAGTCTATCACATGGACGCCGCCGGTCACGCCACCCTCCTCGAAAAGCAACACGCCGTCATGAAGACAAAGGCCGGCGCCTCGCTCTACCTTTTCGGAATCGGAAAGGTAAAGACCAAGATCAACGTCAAAAACGGACGGTCCTCTACCCGCTTCCCCGCCGCAGACACGCTCCGGCTTGTCGTAAAGGCGGTCGACAACGCCTCAGACCCCATGACTATCGTCCAAGTATTCCGGTTCAAGGCCTCCTCGAAATCACGCAAGGCTGAAGTTTCCTCCAGCGGTTCCTTCAGCGGCGACTCCGACAACAATCTGGACTACCTCCCCTACACCGCCGCGAAGTATGGCGAAAGCTCCTATCTCCTCACCCTCACAGGCGTTGGTCCGGGCGAATACGGCATCATCGTGCTCAATCCCAATACGGAGGACGAGAAGAACACCATCGTCTCGTGCTTTGGCATTGACTGACGCCGCCCGCCATCAATCACGCCCGCCAGCCGGACTTGGGGAGAGCCTTTATGCACTGACGACGCAACGGGACGGTCTTGAGACACGCTTCGCCGCCATGCGCCCGGTATTTTTGAAAATAAGTTTCTACCTTTGCCGGAAAATCACGCCCACGGACGGACAGACAGCACGCCGATGGAAATCATAGAAAGCTACGTACAAGGCAAGCGGGGCGTTCCCGAACTGTGCGAGGACGGCCTTGTCGTGACGGACCACTTCGCCGCCGTCGTGGACGGCAGCACCTCGAAGGTGGGCGCTCACGGCGGCCGCGAAGCCATGCGTCTCACGCTCCAGGCCATCCGCTCGCTGCCCCCCGATGCGGACAAGGAGGAAACGCTCCGCCGCCTGACGGCCGCCATCGCTCCCCACAATCCGCCGCAGGCCGCCGCGCAGGCCGCCTACCGCCTCACGTGCAGCGCAGTCCTTTACAGCCGCCACCGGGAAACCGTCTGGTTCATCGGCGACTGCCAATGCCGCGCGGCGGGACGGACGCACACGCACCCCAAGCTCGTGGACCGCATCCTGACAGAGGCCCGGTGCGACGCCGTGCGCTACCTGCTGCGCCACGGGGCGACGGCCGACGGACTGCGCCGCAACGACCTGGGCCGCGCCGTCATCGCGGACGCCCTGCGCGAGCAGACGAATTTCCAAAACGACCCGAACCCTTCCAATCCGTTTCGCTACCCCGTGCTCGACGGATTTCCCGTCGACCCAGCCGCCGTGCCGGCCCTGTCCGTGCGCGGCTGCGGACAGATAGTCCTCGCCTCGGACGGCTACCCCGTCCTGTGCGACACGCTGGCGGAGACGGAGCAGGCCCTGCGCCGCCTGCTCCAGGCAGACCCGCTCTGCATCGGCCCCAACGCCGGCACCAAGTGCTGGGCCGACGGCAACGTCTCGTTCGACGACCGCGCCTACCTCTCCCTCCGCCTCTGACCGTCCCCGCGACCGGCGGTACACACCATCCCGCTAAACAAAACATCAGTTCATGGAAAATCCCACCGTACAAATCCTCTTCGACTACTTCCCCGACCTCACGGCAGAGCAGCGCGACCAATTCGCCCGGCTCGACGCCCTCTACCGCGACTGGAACGCCAAAATCAACGTCATCTCCCGCAAGGACATCGACAACCTCTACCTGCACCACGTGCTCCACTCCCTAGGCATTGCCCGTGTGATCCGCTTCCGCCCGGAAACGGCGGTAATGGACGTGGGCACGGGCGGCGGCTTCCCCGGCATCCCGCTGGCCATACTCTTCCCCGAAGTCCGCTTCCACCTGGTCGACAGCATCGGCAAGAAGATACGCGTCGCCACGGAGGTGGCCCGGGCCATCGGTCTGCAGAACGTCAGCCTGGTCCACCGCAACGTGGCCGAGGAGAAGGGGCAGTTCGACTTCGTCGTGTCGCGCGCCGTCATGCCCATGCCCGAACTGGTCCGGCTGGTGCGGAAAAACATTCACCACCGGCAGAAGAACTCCCTGCCCAACGGCGTCCTCGCCCTCAAGGGCGGCGACCTGAGCCAGGAGCTGCTCCCCTTCAAGCACTGCTCCGAGTCGTGGGACCTCTCCGGCTATTTCAAGGAAGACTATTTCAAAGGCAAGAAGCTGGCCTTCGTCAGCCTCTGATGCCCGCAGCGGCCGCCCGCCCCGGCAACGGGGCTGCCGCCCTGCTTTAACGCACCATACCCCATGCTTCACATCCAACGATTCGTCGTCAACATGATTGAGGAGAACTGCTACGTTCTCTGGGACGACAGTCACGAGGCCGTCGTCGTAGACTGCGGCGCCTTCTATCCCGAAGAACGGAAGGCCATCGCGGACTTCATTGCCGACAACGGGCTGCTCGTGAAACGGCTGCTACAGACTCATGCCCACTTCGACCATCTCTTCGGGGCGGACTTCATCTGCCGCACCTACGGCGTGCGGCCCGAGATGCACCGCGCCGAGGCGGACACCTACGCCGCCGCGGCCGAACAGAGCCGCATCTTCATGCACCGCGTGCTGCCACTGACGCTGCCGCCCGTCGGCCCATACTTCGACGACGGCGACGACCTGGCCTTCGGCCACCACGTCCTGCGCGTGATCCACACGCCGGGCCACACGCCGGGCGGCGTATGCTTCTACGAAGCCGACGAGGCCGTCCTCTTCAGCGGCGACAGCCTGTTCCACCGCGCCATAGGCCGCTGCGACCTGCCCGGCGGCGACGAGACGAGCCTGATGGACAGCCTGAAACAGCGTGTACTGACGCTCCCCGACGCCGTCACCGTCTGCCCCGGCCACGGCGACTGCACCACCGTGGGCGAGGAGCGGCGCGCCAACCCCTACCTGCAATAGTCCGCCGCCGACCTGCCGCTGCCCGCGCGGAGCAGCAGGTCCAGCAGATCCCCGTTGACACGGCTGCTCTGCGCCGCCTCGCGCCGCTCCTCGAAATAGTCCAGCGCAGCCGAGCACTCGCCGCAGATGTCCGCGCCAAGGAGTTCCGTGCGTTCCAGCACGGTGCGCAGCACGTCCTCCATGGCCACGAGCGGCAGGGCACCCTGGTCCCAGTCGGTCCGCACATCGCGCGGCAAGAGGACGTCCTTGTCAATCGAGAGGTAGACCGGCCCCTTGAGCCAACCGGCGGCAAAGTTGCGCCGCGCCGCCTCGAAGCCGCCCTCGTCGCCGCAGAAGAAGTTGACCCGCGCGCGCAGAGTGGCCGGCACCTCATCCACCAGACGGCCGTCCGCGCCCACTATGCACACCTGCCGCACCCAGGGATTCTGGCGCACGACGTCGGCCACCCATCCGCCGCACGAGATGACGCCGCCATAGCGCGGCGCCTGCATGTCGGGATGATGGTCGAACACGAGAAGCGAAAAGGGCCGCTCCACCTTGTCCGTCCAGAACTTGGTCAGGTAATGGTAGTCGCCGGAGTCAATGAAATGGATGCCCTCCGGCGGGAAGGGAGCCATGAGGCGGCGCAGGGCCGCCGCTCCCCCGGCATCGCAGTAACAGTCCGTGCCGCGCAGGTGCGTACAGTCCAGGTGGACCATGCCGCGCTTACGGGCAAACGCCTCATAGTCGTAGACGCCGGTAAAGTTCATCAGCACGATTTTCCCCCGCATCTGCTTCTCCATCGATTTTCGTTTTTAACAGAAAAAAAAACGGTCTCCCGCCGCTTTCACGACGGGAGACCGCCCCTATTTATTCACCTTCAGTGAATCTCGATGGCGTGACCGGCCGGTTTGGCCTCGACGGCCTTCTTCGGCAGGTCGATGGTCAGGACACCGTCCTTGACCTCGGCGCCAATCTTCTCACGATCCACGTTGTCCGGCAAGGCCAGCGACTGCTCGAACTTGGCATACGAGAACTCGCGGCGGATGTACTTCTTGCCTTCCTTGTCCTTCTCCTCATCCTTCGTCTGCTTCTCCATGTTGATGACCAAGTTGTTGTCTTCGTCAATATGGAGCTTGAAATCGTCCTTGGTCAGGCCCGGAGCAGCCACCTCCACCTTGTAGCTCTTCTCGTCCTCAAGGACGTTGATCGAAGGGGCGGTGGGATTTACCTTGGCCAACCAGTCAGTATCAAAGAAATCGTTGAAAGCACTGGGAAACCAACTCTGTGCAATGTTCTTAACAGGTAGCATAATCAATCCTCCTATTCTTTTAGTTCTACGTTCTAAAGTGGTTGGACCGCCTCCGCCGAGCGGCTTCCGCGGTTCATCCCATTACCTGCAAAGGCCGTACCAGCCGACCGTGCCTCCGGGGGTACGCAAGCCTGCGGACTCTGTGATTTGTACTTCGTTTTCGTTCCAGACTACTATTTTCAACCTCCTTAAACCTTGCAACGCGCCACATGACATAATAGCCGCAGGAATCTACAAATATGTCAGTCCGCAGCCGCCGTATTGGCAGGTCCCGCCGGCGAAGGTCCGGCCCCACGGGCCCTATCCCCGTAAACACTCGCCTTAGCCCCGTAAAAATTTGCCTTAGCCCCGTTTCGGCGCGCCCTAAGCCCGTAAAATTCTTCCCTGAGCCACACGGCGCGCCACAAACGACGCGCCCGCCGTCCCCCGGGAGAAGGGGCGGCGGGCGCAAGGGAAGACGGCCGGCGGAGCGTCAGTCGTTGACGGGAGGCAGCGTGGCATAATCGCGGCTGTAGCGCAGCATCTGCGCATCATAGGCCTCGGTGTAGTCCACGCGGACGTCCACGATGCGGCCCTCGGCATCGCGCTCGGCGGTGTAGACGGGATTGATGAAGCCCTTGTAGGGCGACAGGTGCAGGCTGGCGTAGCGTTCCAGCACCTCGCTGTGCAGCGCGGGGTCCACCTGCACGCCGTAGCGTTCTACCAGCTGGCGCGCCGCCTCGTAGTCGCCCTCGCTCTTGATGCGCTGCACCTCGGCCAGCAGGCGGCCGAAGAGCTGGCGGAGGGCGGCATAGTCATTGATGCGCACATACGTTTTCCCGTCGCGCTTCACGAGCTCCACGACATTGCCTTCGCGGCCCTGCTCCAAGGCCCAGCGGGCGATGAGGGCGCGGTTGCGCATGTGGGCCTCCTCGATGGTGTTGCCCGGCTGTATGCGGACCAGCTGCGTGAGCAGTCCGTTCATCATGTACGTGTAATACTGGCTCTTGTAGGCCTCGGCGTTGGGGGTGAGTCCCAGTTCTACCAGCTTTGCATCCGCCACGTAGTAGAGGCCGAAGAGGTCGGCACGGGCCTCCTCGATGGTGGAGCCGTAGGACTTCAGGGTGTCGGGGTCCGTCCCGGGCAGGAGCTGGCCGCTGCCGTGTCCCAGGCATTCGTGCAGGTCGGTGTGGAGGTCGTCGCAGGCGTCGCCGTACTGCTCGATGAGGCTGCGCGTGGCGTCGTCGATGACAAACTCGCGGTCCATGCCGCTGCCGTGGGCGGCCTTGTTGTAAGCGTCCGTCAGGTTGCCGATGGTGACGCTCTTCGAGCCGTAGTCGCGGCGCACCCAGTCGGAGTTGGGCAGGTTGATGCCGATGGCGGTCGAGGGATAAAGGTCGCCGCCCAGGATGGCCGCTGTGATGACCTTGGCCGACACGCCGCGCACCTTCTCCTTGCGGAAGCGGGGGTCGACGGGCGAGTGGTCCTCGAACCACTGCGCGTTCTCGCTCAGCTTGCGGGTACGCTCCGTGGCGGCTACGTCCTTGAAATTGACGATGGACTCCCAGGAAGCCTTCATGCCGAGGGGGTCGCCGTAGTTCTCGATGAAGCCGTTGACAAAGTCCACAAGGCCCTCCGTCTCCTTGAGCCAGAGGATGGAGTAGGCGTCGAAGGTGCGCAGGTCGCCCGTGCGGTAGTATTCCACGAGGCGGTCTATGACTTCCTGCTGCGCCGCGTTGTCGGCGAAGGGGCGTGCCTGAAGCAGCCGCTCCACGATACGCTCGATGGCCGGGCCGTAGAGGCCGCCCACGCGCCATACGCGCTCCTCCAGCTGCCCGTCGGCGCCGCGCACCAGGCGGCTGTTGAGTCCCGTCATGACGGGGCGCGGATCGAGCGGGGCCTTCCGCTGCAGATAGAACTCCTCGGCCTCGGCCTGCGTGATGCCGGGGGCGTAGTAGTTGCATGCCGAGGTGAGCACAAGGTCCTCGCCGTCGCGCTGATTGACCCGCATGGGCATGACCGCGGGGTCGAAGATGACGGGAAACACCTCGTCGCACAGCTGGTCCACCGTCTGGCCCTGTGCCAGCGGCAGGCTGGCGGGGTCGGCCTGGCGCAGGGCGGCGCGAAAGAACTCTGGGGAGAATCCGGGCACGAACTTCTCGCAGCCGTAGTGATGGTGGATGCCATTGGAGAACCACACGCGCTTAAGGTACGTCGTCAGGGCCTGGAAGTCCGCGCAACCGCGGTCGCCTGCGTAACCGGTGTAGACGGACTCGAGCATGCGGCGGATGCGCAGGTTGTAGCGTCCGTTCTGGTCGAAGAGTATGTCGCGGCCCAGGAGGGCGGCTTCCTGCAGGTAGTAGATATAGGTCTTCTGCCGCAGGGTGAGGCGGTCGAAGCCTTCCACCTTGTAACGGAGCATCTGAATGTCGGCAAACTGCTCGTCGGCGTACTTGAAGTCGTCCTGGCCGGCAGCGGCCGCAGTGGTCACGGCGCTGGCGGCCAGGACCATCTGGAGGATTTTCGATTTCATATGGATAAGGGTTTTGTGGAATACAATGAAAGGGCACTCCGCCGCGGGGCGCTCCCGGCGGGGCCGGTGGAGCGGCGCGGCGGGCAGGCCGGCGAACGGCAAAAGTAGCATTTTCCCCGAGAAAAAGCCGCCCGCGGACCGTAAAAATTACGGCCCGCGGGCGGAATGACGGTGCGAGAAGGGACGCGGCGCGGGCGTCAGAACAGGCGGAAAGCCACCTTGCAGCCGACGCTGGTCTGACGGTGACCGGCGAGTGCCAGGAAGCCCGCCACGTCGATGAACGGGGTGGACAGGCCGTAGCCCCATTCGCTGTAGAAACCGAGGCGGCGGACGCTCAACAGGTTGCAGTAGATGCGCTCCTTTTGCACGAACCGCGTGAGGAAACGGACGCGCGAGAAGAGGAGCATCGGGCTCTCGTAGGAGGCCGACAACCGGGCGTAGTAGCGGGACTCGTTGTAGAAACGGCTGTCGAGCAGCTGGAACTGGCCGGACATTTCGTCCTGCCAGCCTTCGGGCAGATTGTTGTTGCGGAAATAGTCGTAGTCCAGAAAGCAGTCGGCACCACGCCGCGTATAGAAACCGGCGCCGGCCCTGAAGTAGAGCGAGCGGAGCGCGTAGAGGGGGAGCGTGTACCGGGCATCGAACTCCACGCGCTCGTAGTAGGTGTCGCGGTTGAAGGCGCGGATGCCTCGCTCATAGTCGAGCATGAACGTGGGCCAGCGCGAATGCAGCAGGACGGGGCGTCCGTTTTGCCGGTAATAGTACTGCGCGGGCGTCCACTCCACATGGAAGCGCGGGGCCAGGCTGGTGAGCGTGCGGTCCATGCCGTTCTGCGCCGCGACCTCGTTCCAGTGGATGAGGGAACGTCGGTGGAAACGCATGCCCGCACTGACGCGCAGCCCGACAACGGGCTGCAGGGTGAAGTGGAAGAGGAAGTGATTGTCGCGGTAGTAGTGGAAATCGTATCGGTCGAAGACGTTGACAAGCGAGTCGTATCCCGAGACGCCGGCCAGCTGGCGGCGCACTTCGTCGGCCTGACGGCTGCTGTACATGTGGTCGCCGCCTGCCGCCTCGAAGCCGATGGAACCGTCGTAGGCCGGAAGAATGGTGACGTAGAACGGAAGCCGCCAGTACACCTGCTTTTGCTTGAAATTGTAGCCTACACGGGGAGCAAAGTCCAGCCGGCCCTGCCGCGCCAGGCGGAAGTTGAACACGAAGCGCGTCTGTAGCGAGATGCCCTTGCTGCCGGACCATTGCACCATGGACGGGGTGAGGATGGGCGGCAGCTCTACCGAGCCCTGCGCGCCCAGGGCCAGGCTGTGGCTGTCGAAGAGAATGTCCTCGGCATGGGGGGAAAAGAAGCGGCGGGACGGGGCGGCGGGTGGCGCGGCGGCGGACAGGCTGTCGGCCACCTCGCGGCGGCGGTAGACTTCCTGCTCGTAGGGCATGAGGGGATAGGGCCGCAGGCTGTCGAAGAAGGCGCGGTCGTAGCGCATCCGGGTGGTGTCGGTGCGCAGCAGGCTTTCCTCCGTCAGGTCGTAGCGGGCGGAGCGCGGCACGGCGGTGTCGGGGGCGGCCGGCGGCGTGAAGCGGTAGCTGGCCGTAGCCTCGAAGCGTTCTTCCAGGCGGTTGCCCAGCACGTTGAGGCGGGAAAGGAGCGTAATCTTGCCGGGCAGGAGCGACATCCTGCCTTCCCGGCCCATTTCGCCGCTGACGGCGAAGCGCCCCCAGCCATAGGCGAACTGGAAGGCGAAGAGGCAGACGCGCCCGGTGGCGGCCTCCACGTCGATGGTGCCTTCGACGAGCTGCGTGTTCGAGATGCGCGGCTGCACGCGGATATGCACGACGGGCCGCCCCCCGCTGACATAGGTGTAAAGGTAGTGGTAGCGGTAGAAGCGCCGGTTGCGGCGGTTCAGGGGAGAGAGGATGCGGTCCGTGAACAGGTTGGGCTCGTAGATGGAAAGCGTGTAGCGCCCCACCCACCGGTCATAGGTCGGCGAGAGATAGGGCATGGTGGAATAGGCCGCTATGTTCTTTTTGTCTATGCGTCCGGAGGGACTGAACTGATAGCGGGCCAGGCTCTCGCCGAAGTAACTGTTCGTGCCGCGCTCCATGCGGAACATGCCGGGGATGTAGCGCTGCCAGAAGCCGCGGCGGCGCGTCCACAAGTAGTGGCGGGCATAAATCTCCGAGGTGAAGTCCTCTATTTTCAAGCCCGTGCGCGCCGTGTAGGAATATACGCGGGCCATGACGGAGTCGACGGACAGCCGCTCCTGCCCCCTGGCCGCGCAGGCGGCAGCCAGGACCGCAAAAGCGAGGGCCGCAGCCCGCAGCGCGGGAATACAAGAATGCCAAAGGCCCCACACGCGGAACGGATGCGGCCTTTGGCATGCAAGGTCTGCGGCACGCGGACGCATGGCCTGACACCTTATTTATTATACAGCAACCAGGCGCCGGCGTAAGTATTCTTCAATTCGTCCCTGGACTGAATGGCCGAGGCCTTGTCGTCATAGGAAGAGGCGATGACGCGATACCAGCCGGTATGGTTGTTGATGGTCTCGTTCGTCTTGACCACACGGGCGGCATAACCTTTCTGCTTGAGCGTGCTCATCAGCCCTTCGGCATTGGCCTGGGTGACGAAGCTGCCTACAACGACGCTGTACGTGCGGAGACCTTCTCCGTTGACCACCGTCACGCCGCCGGGGATGGTACGCACATCGCTATTGTCCGTATCCTGTGCGGGTACGGTTGTCACAGGGGTGACGGATACCGTCTGCTCGCTGCCTCCGTTCACCGGGGTAACGGCTACGGCCTCCCCGTTGTTCTGCGCGGACTGTTCCCGCTCCTGGGCTTTTGCTTTTTCGTAAGCCTGGCGATAGGCGCTCTCCTGGGATTTGCAGCTGCTCAAGACTACGGCGGAACAGAGTGCCATGCCGAATAAGAGGTAATTCTTCATGTGATAGCGGTTTGTGGATTAATTGTAGTAGTACGCATGATTCGGGCGGGCGGCACGGTCTCTGGCCGGCCTCCTGCCTTGACTTGTTTGCAAAAGTACAATTCTATTTCAGTAGTTTTTCCGCCTCTGCGTTAAACTACATTAAACAGGCGCAGAAATCACTGCACCGGGGCGAAAAAAGCAGGAAAAAGGTTAGGTAATTCGGAAGTAAATGATTACTTTTGCTTCATAAGCCGGGCAAAGAAGCAGGCTTTCCCGCAACACTGCCGGCCTACATAAGTCAAACCCTATAAATATTAGTATCATGAAAGGTCTTAATCTTGTAGCAGCATTCTTGGGCGGCGCGCTGGTCGGCGCCGCGTGTGGCATTCTGTTTGCCCCGGAAAAGGGAACGGACACCCGTTACAAAATCGCCGAAGCTCTTCGCAAGAAAGGCATCAAGCTGAGCCGTCAGGACGTTGACGACATCGCCGACGAACTCGACGAGGCCAGAGCCTGATCCCCACCGACGCCGGCAGGCGGCACTCTCCATTGTGAGAGGCTGCCTGCCGGCGTCCGTTTTCAACGGCTGCCCCTGCGGCCCGCGCCACACTCCGGGCAGCCTCTTCCCCTCTTCCAAAAACCGACTCCCGTGTTTTCAGACGACCGCAACATCGAATCCGTACGCCGGCTCATAGCCGACATCCGCGACTACCTATCCCTGCGCATCGAGTGCGGGAAATACGACTTGGTCGGCAAGCTCGCCGTCCTCGTCTCCGTATTGGCGCTGGGCGTCCTCCTGCTGGCCGCCGCCATCGTCATTCTTTTCTTCCTGTCCTACGCCGTAGCGCTTGCCGTGGCCGACAGCGTGGGCGGACTCAGCGTAGCCTGCGCCCTCATCGCCGCTTTCTACGTACTCGTGGCCATCGTGCTCTACGCCCTGCGCCGCCGCATCATCGTGCAGCCCATCACCAACCTGCTCGGCCACCTGTTTCTCGACGACATCAAAAAAGAGGAGGATCAGCCATGATAAAGCACGTCTACACCCTCGCCGAGATCAAGGCCCGCCACAAGGAGCTGGCCGAACGCGTGGCAAGGAGCGAAGCCTCCATCCGCGACCAGTGGAACGAGCTGACCGCGCCCCCCGTCGTGGACAACCCCGTGCAGCTCTGGGTGAACAGGGCCCAGGCCGCCTACTCCATTTACGACGGACTCATGAGCGGCTACAAGCTCTTCCGCCACTATCGCGGCTTCTTCAAGCGGAAAAAATAAATCCCGCTCCTCACCCGCAGCCCCGTCCGCGGCAGGACCCACAGCCCCGCCGCGGGATTTTTTTGTGCCTCGGCCCGGCCGCCACGCCCGCGGACCATGCTCCGCCGCCGCGGCACAAGGCTCCGGCCCGGCAGGCACCGCCCCGCCAGAAGCTGAGCAAGAACCGGAAAATACAGTGCGGGACCGCCGGCGCGGCCCGCCTTACGTTTCAACAATTCAATACATTCAAGCACCATGCACAACAATCAACCGAACCCGAGCGAAGTGCTCACTTTCCGCCGCTTCAAGCGGAAAGGCTACGCCCTCTTCGCCTGTCTGGGCCGCGAGGTACGCATCGGCGTGCTCACGGCAGCAACCCTGGCCTGCGCCACGCCGCGCCTCACCGGCCAGACGCTGCGCACCGCCCAGGGCGCGGACAGCACCTCCGTGGCCGCCGAGGCCGCCACTTCGCTCAGCGAGGCCGTCGTCTCCGCCTCGCGCGCGCCGCTCGAAGCGGCGGTCAGCGCGCGCCAGGTGACGGTCCTCACACCGTCCGACCTGGACGCTGCCGGCGTCACCACCATCAACGACGCTCTCAAACTGGCTGCCAGCGTAGACGTCCGTCAGCGCGGCGCCTTCGGCATGCAGACGGACATCAGCATCGACGGCGGCACCTTTGACCAGATCACCTTGCTCGTCAACGGCATCCCCGTCAACAATCCACAGACCGGCCACAACGCGGCCGACTTCCCCGTAAACCTCTCCGACATCCTGCGCATCGAGATTCTCGACGGTGCGGCCGCACGCCTCTTCGGCACGCAGGCCTTCAGCGGCGCGGTCAACATCGTGACGCGCCCCTCGGGCAGCCGCCTGTCCGTCAGCGCCGCCGGCGGAACGGACGGCACCGTCCTCGCCTCCGCCCGCACGGCATGGACGCCCGCTGCCCTCTTCGCCACGAGCCTGAGCGGCAGCTGGCAGCGGTCCGACGGCGCCGTGCGCAACAGCGCCTTCCAGGGCGGCAAGCTCTTCTGGCAGGGACGCTACGACGCGCCCGCCGTGCGCGTCGACGCCCAGGCCGCGCTCTCCGCCAACGACTTCGGCGCCAACACCTTCTACTCCGCCGCCTACCCCGACCAGTGGGAAGCCACCCGCCGCTACCTGCTCTCCGTCCGGGCCGAAACGCGGGGCCGGCTGCACCTGTCGCCCCAGGTCTCGTGGCTGCGCAATGTGGACCACTACCAGCTGACGCGCCACTCGGCCGCCGGCGAGAACTTCAACCGCAGCGATGTCTACACCCTGGGGCTCAACGCATGGACCCGCTGGGCGCTGGGCCGCACCGCCTTCGGCGCCGAACTGCGCGAGGAGGAACTCTTCAGCGGCAACCTGGGCCGCGAGCTGGACGAAGGCCTGACGTTCCCCGTCCGCGGACAGGACAGCGCGCGCTACACCCGGCGCGACGGACGCACCAACGTCAGCTTCTTTCTGGAGCACTCCGTGGTGCTGCGCGCCTGGACATTCTCGGCCGGCGTCATGGCCATGCGCAATACGGCGCTGGGCCGGGGCTACGGCTTCTATCCGGGCATCGACGTCAGCTTCCGCCCGGGCGGCGGATGGAAGCTCTATGCCTCGTGGAACCGCTCCATGCGCCTGCCCACCTTTACCGACCTGTGGTACAAGAGTCCCACGCAGGAGGGCAACACGGGCCTGCGGCCGGAGAAGAACTCGGCCTTCCGCCTGGGGGCGGACTGGCAGCGCGGACCCTTCTCCGCCTCGGCCAAGGCCTACTACAACCACGGTACGAACATGATAGACTGGGTCATGTACACGGCGGACGACGTCTACCACGCCACCAACTTTCAGCTGGACAACATGGGCTTCAACCTGGCGGCCGGGCTCGACGCGGCGCGCTGGCTGGGCAGCCGCCAGCCTCTGACGCGCGTCTCCGTGGCCTACGCCTACATCCACCAGAACCGCCGCGACGCGACACCCGTCTTCAAGTCGAACTACGCGCTGGAGTATCTGCGCCACAAGTTCACGGCCTCGCTCTCCCACCGCATCTTCGGCCCGCTCTCTGCGCGCTGGTCGCTGCGCGTGGAGGACCGCGAGGGCGGCTACCTTGCCTACGAGGGCGGACAGTCCACGGGAGAGGTGCGCCCCTACGGCGCCCACGCCGTGCTGGACTGCCGGCTGACGTGGCAGGCCCGCCGCTGGAGCCTGCGGGCCGACGTGACGAACCTGACGGGACACCGCTACTATGACATAGGCAACGTGGAGCAGCCGGGCTGCGGCTTCCTGGCCACCTTCGGCCTGCAACTCTGACGCGCGTCCCCGCCCCGCGCCGGAGGGGCTTAGGGGAAAACGGAACTGGGCTTAGGCGAGTTTTTTCTCGCCTAAGCCCAGTTTTTACGGGCCTAAGGACCGTCGGCGCGGGGCGTGCCGGTGCGCCTACCCTTCCTGGACGCGGCGGAGCAGCGCCTCGCCGCGCTCCTCCTCAGCCACGCCGAAGTCCATGTAGCGCAGGAGCGTCTTGCCGGCGGCGGTGCGCACGGGAGCGCTGCCGCAGCGGAGGGCGCTCTCCAGCTGGTCGAGCAGTTCGTCGGTATCGCGCAGGCCGGGGCGCATACCTTGCTGGAACAAGCGGCCCAGCAGGAGCCAGCCGCAAAGCTGGCGCATGGGGCGCTCGTCCGCTATCCAGCCGAACGCCGCCGACGAGGCAAAGGGCAGACGGCAGAAGAGGCTGAACACGGCCACCTCCGCCTCCTCGGGATAGCGCATGCCGTCGGCCCACATGTCGGCCATCGCCACGTCGAACTCGCCGGGCGGCATGAGCATCGGAGCCAGCAGCCGGCACTCGCGGATGTCCTCCTGCCACAGGGCGGAGGCCAGGGCGAAATCGTGCGGCAGGCCGGCGGCCAGCTCGCGCAGGCGCGGCAGCTCCACGCCGAAATTCACCTTGTACGCCAGTCCCTTCTCGCGCATCGACTGACTGACGGGACCGTTCATCATGCCGCGCAGGCTCTGCTTCACCTCGCGCACGCGGGCCGCCAACGTGGGCGCCGCGATCTTGTTGTTTTCGTTATACATTGGCTTTGTGTCACTGTTTTTCCGGGCGAAATTACAAAAAATTCAGGGGGGGGGGAGATTTTTTAACCTTTGTTTTTCCAGTTTATTTTTTTCCGCTACATTTGCCCTTGGTATTTCCACCTATTCACCTAAAATCGGAATCATGAAAACAAACAAAGACCTTACTCTCCTGCTTGTGACAGCGATGCTGCCGCTCTTCTCCGTCCCGCTCCGAGCGGCCCGCACGGATGTCCTTGTGGCCGACACCATCCCCGCCGAGCGCGAGGACACTGTGGGCACCCGCCTGGGCGAAGCCACGGTGACCGCCACGCGCCTGCTTTTCGTCACGAAGAAGGACACCGTGGTCTACGACCTCGACGCCCTGGTCACCACGAAGGGCGACATGCTGGGCGACATCATCCGCAAGATGCCGGGCCTGGAACTGCGCGACGGGACGCTCTACTTCAAGGGCGAGCCGGTGAGCCGCCTCATGGTGAACGGCACGGATTTCTCGCGCGGCGACCTCTCGAAAGCACTCGACAACCTGCCCGCCTACATCATCAAGCACGTCAAGGCCTACCGCCGCAAGAGCGACGAGGCCATGCGCACGGGCATTGACGACGGCGTGCGGGAGCAGGTGGTGGACGTCATCCTGCGGCGGGAATACATGGGCACGTGGACGGGCAACGCCGACGCGGGCTACGGCACGGACCGCTACTGGCGGCTGCGCGGCTTCGCCAACACGTTCACGGACAACTGGCGCGTGTCGGCCTACCTCGGCATGACGAACACGGGCGAGTACCAGAGCGTCTCGTCGGGCTCGGGGCAGTGGAACAACAACGGAGCCGGGGCCAGCTCGGGCTTCACGACGTACAAAGCCCCGGGAGCGAGCTTCTTCTGGCAGAACCACGGGGAGACGAAAAAGGCCGGCTGGGTGAAGCTGGACGGCTCGGTGGACTGGGACTACCGCCGCCACAACGATTTCTACGCCAACAATCAGGAGACCTTCCTGGAAAACGGGAGCACCTTCAACGCCAGCCGCAGCGACAACGACAACTGGGAAAAAATCTGGTGGATTAACCTTGCCCTGGAGTGGAACCTGACGGACAGCACCTACCTGCAGTACCGTCCGAGCTTGAACTTCCGCTCGTGGGACGCCATCCGCGACGGCGTCTCGGGGCAGTGGAACGCGGACCCCTTCGCCTTCGGTGCCTCGCCCCTCGACTCGCTCTTCGCCACGGGCGACCCGCAGCCCTGGCCGGCGGACGGCAGCACGGTCTACACCACCCGCCGGCACAGCACGGACCACGACCAGAGCACGGGCTACAGCCACTGGTTCTACCTGACCCATAAGCTCACGGCGGACAACATGCGCCTGAGCCTGCGGCAGCAGCTGAGCTACCATAAAGGAAGCGAATGGGAGAACAGCCTGACAGAGTACCGCTACTTCCTGACCCAACCCGGCTCGCAGGAGCCCCTCATCAACCGCCGCAGCGAAGGGCGCAGCCACTCGTTCAGCCAAATGACCTTTCTCGACTACTTTGTCCCCATCGGCAAATACCTTACCGGACGGGCCACCTACGGTAACACGACCAACGACAGCTTCAGGGACGTAGACGGCTACCGGCTGGACTCGCTCGGCGGCGTCTATGCCAACTATGCGGACTACCTGCTGGAGTTCGGCCGGCTGCCGACGGAGGCCGACTGGCGCGCCGCCGTGCACGAAGCGGCCAGCACGCTCTACAGCGACGACCACGTACAGAAACACTGGGCCGAAATCCGCTTCCAGTTCAACAACAAGAAAGGACTCTACGCCCACCTGCAGAGCACGCTGCGCTTTGCCAACGAACGGATGGACTACATGCGCGGACTGGACACGCCGCTGCCCATGCGCCGCGACTTCCGCGAGTTTTTCATCAACTCGCAAGTGCGCTACGAGACCGACAGCATCGGGCGCTTCAACCTGCAGTACAACTACGACACCGGCACGCCGGGCATGCTGAGCATGGTGACCATCCCCAACACCGAGGACCCGCTCAACATCGTCCTGGGCAACCCGGACCTGAAGCAGTCTCACAGCCATACCGTCCAGTTCCAGTACGACATCAGCTTGCCGAAGATGCGCTACGTGGCCTGGTCCCTCTACTGGCTCACCACGAAGGACGCCACCACCCAGCGCAGCACGTACGACCCTGAGACGGGCGTCACGACGCAGCAGACGGTCAACGTGGACGGCAACTGGCACTTCCACTCCTCCCTGAACTTCAACACGCCGCTCGACAAGAAGCAGCGCCTCAGCCTCACGTCGGCCCTCACCTACAACCTGAACCGCGTCGTCGGTTACGCCCTGGCCACGGACGGTCTGCCCCTGCGCTACACCACGAAGAACCACAGCCTCTACGCCCAGGCCACGCTGAGCTACCGCCTGGACCGCCTCTTCGTCCAGCTGGGCGGCACGTGGAACTACATCAAGCTGCGGAGCAACTACGCCTCGGCCAACAACCTGAACCTGTGTAGCGGCTACTACAACTGGAACGTGGAGTGGAAGATGCCTTGGGACATGGAGCTGAAGTCGGCGCTCCGCGTGACGCAGTACATGGGCGACGTGGCGGAAAACTTCGACCCGTGGCAGTGGATATGGAACGCGTCGCTGGCCAAGTCCTTCCTGCGCGACAAGTCGCTGACCCTGATGCTCGAGGGCTCGGACCTGCTCAACCAGCGGTCGCAGCGCGGCTTCAGCATGAGCAGCACGGGCAACGAAGAATGGTTCGCACGCACCGTGGGCCGTTTCGCCATGCTGCACGTCATCTACCGCTTTTCCAAGAAACCCAAGGGGAAGAGCTGACACTGCCGCCCGCCAACGCGCGGACACGGGGGCCGGACGCCGCACGTCCGGCCCCCGTGCGTCTTCCCCAGCACTATGGGTCTGGAAATCAGGAGGGAGAGCGGAACGGCCCGCAAGTTTTTTCGGAAAAACGGATAAATTAGCGGGAATTATACTACTTTTGCGTGTCCGACCCTGGCCTGCGCGCCAGGAAGACAGCAGACGAGAAGATGGAAAAAGCGAAGCAATTCAGATACTTATCCCACATAGATTCTCCGGCCGACCTGCGAAAACTGCCGATAGAGGCGCTGCCCGCCGTGTGCGACGAGCTGCGCCGCGACATTATCGATGAACTGGCCGACAACCCGGGACACTTCGCCTCGAGCCTGGGCACAGTGGAGCTGACCGTAGCCCTGCACTACGTGTTCAATACGCCCTACGACCGTCTGGTCTGGGACGTGGGACACCAGGCCTACGGGCATAAAATCCTGACCGGGCGGCGCGACAGCTTCTCCACCAACCGGAAGCTTCACGGCATACGCCCCTTCCCCTCACCGCTGGAAAGCGAGTACGACACGTTTGCCTGCGGCCACGCCAGCAACTCCATCTCGGCGGCGCTGGGCATGTCGCTCGCCGCGCTCAAAAAGGGCGAGGACGACCGCCACGTGGTGGCCATCATCGGCGACGGCGCCATGAGCGGCGGACTGGCCTTCGAGGGACTGAACAACGCCTCAGACACGCCGAACAACATGCTCATCATACTGAACGACAACAACATGAGCATAGACCGGTCCGTGGGCGGAATGAAAGAGTACCTACTCCACCTGCACACCAGCTCGGCGTACAACCGCCTGCGCTTCGCTATCTCGCAAAAGCTCTCGGCCTGGGGCTGGCTCAACGAGGACCGGCGGCGAAGCATCCTGCGGTTCAACAATTCGTTGAAAGCGCTCCTGACCAACCAGCAGAACATCTTCGAAGGGATGAACATCCGCTACTTCGGGCCGAACAACGGACACGACGTAGTGGAACTGGTGCGCGTACTGCGCGAGATTAAGGACATGAAGGGCCCGAAGCTCTTCCACGTACACACGGTGAAAGGGAAAGGCTTCAAGGCGGCCGAGGAAGCGCCCACGGAATGGCACGCCCCGGGACGGTTCGACAAGGAGCACGGCGTCTGCCTCGTAAAGGAAGAGCCGGACCGCCCGCCCAAGTTCCAGGACGTATTCGGCGAGACACTGCTCGAGCTGGCCCGGCGCAACCCGCGCATCGTAGGCATCACGCCGGCCATGCCCACGGGCTGCTCCATGACCATCCTGATGAAGGAAATGCCGGACCGGGCCTTCGACGTAGGCATCGCCGAGGGACACGCCGTGACCTTCTCCGCGGGTATGGCCAAAGAGGGCCTGCAACCCTTCTGCAACATCTACTCGTCCTTCGCCCAGCGCGCCTACGACAACATCATACACGACACGGCACTGCTCAACCTGCCCGTCGTGCTGTGTCTGGACCGGGCCGGCCTCGTCGGCGAGGACGGGCCCACGCACCACGGCGCCTTCGACATGGCAGCCTTGCGCCCCATCCCCAACCTGACCATCGCCTCGCCCTATGACGCCTGCGAGCTGCGCCGCCTGATGTACACGGCACAGTTGCCCGGCAAGGGGACCTTCGTCATACGCTACCCCCGCGGCCGCGGCCGGCTGACGGACTGGCGCTGCCCACTGGAGGAAATCCCCGTAGGCAAGGGCCGACGCCTCAAGGACGGGACCGACGTGGCCCTCATCTCCATCGGCCCCATCGGCAACCTGGCGGCCGACGCCATAGCCGGGGTGGAACGCGAGGACGGACTGAGCGTGGCGCACTACGACCTGCGCTTCCTCAAGCCGCTCGACGAGGAGCTGCTGCGCGAGGTCGGGACGCGCTTCCGCCGCATAGTCACCGTCGAGGATGGGGTCCGCGCCGGCGGCATGGGCAGCGCGGTCCTCGAGTGGTTCAGCGACCACGGCCTGTCACCGGCCGTGACGCGGCTGGGCCTGCCGGACTCGTTCGTAGAACACGGCACGGTCGAACAGCTTTACCACATCGTCGGCCTGGACCAGGCCGCCATAGCACGTGCCCTGCGCGGCGAGGCGGCGCCACAGGCCCCTGAACCCGGCGGGCACGCCGGCAAGCAATTTTCCTAAAGAACAATTCATCTCTGTATGAGAATCATCATAGCCGGCGCAGGCGCGGTAGGTACCCACCTGGCCAAGCTCTTCTCCAAAGAGCACCACGACATCACTCTCATAGACGAATCGCCCGAACGCTTAGAGGCACCCAACAGCAACCTGGAACTCCTCACCATCTGCGGCCAGCCCTCTTCCATCAGTCTGCTGAAAAGCGCGGAAGTGGACCACGCCGACCTCTTCATCGGCGTAACCCCCGATGAAGCGCACAACATGACCTGCTGCATGCTTGCCTCGAAGCTCGGCGCGAAAAAGACCGTGGCGCGTGTCGACAACTACGAATACACGCTGCCTGCCAACCGCGATTTTTTCAAGACTGTCGGCATCGACTCCATCGTATATCCCGAAATGCTGGCGGGCAAGGAAATCATGCACAACCTGAAGCACAGCTGGGTGCGCCAGTGGCTGGAGTTCCAGGGCGGCTCGCTCATCATGCTGGGCATCAAGCTCCGCGCCTCGGCCCAGGTGCTCAACATCCCGCTGCGCATTCTCTGCGGCCCCGAGGCACCTTACCACATCGTCGCCATCAAGCGCCACGCGGAGACCATCATTCCCCACGGCAACGACATCCTTTACAGCGGCGACATCGTCTACTTCATGACCACGCCGCCCTACGTCCCCTTCATCCGCGAGATAGCCGGCAAGGAAGACTACCCCGAAGTGAAGCAGCTCTTCATGATGGGCGGCGGGCACACCGCCGAACAGGCGCTGCAAAACATGCCCGACTCCATGCACGCCAAGGTGTTCGAGGCAGACGCCCACCGCTGCGAGCAGCTGAACGAGTGCGTGAAGCGAAACAATGCCATGATCCTACACGGAGACGGGCGCGACCCGGACTTGCTCGTAGACGAAGGCATCCGCAACGCTCAGGCCTTCGTCGCCGTCACCAACAACGCAGAAGCCAACATTCTGGCCTGCCTGTCGGCCAAGCGCCTGGGCGTCCGCAAGACGGTCGCCATGGTCGAGAACCTCGACTACATCGGCATGGCCGAAAGCCTCGACATCGGCACCATTATTAATAAGAAGACTTTCGCCGCGAGCCACATCTACCAGATGACGCTCAAGGCCGACGTCACTACCATCAAGACGCTCACCGTGGCCAACGCCGACGTGGCCGAGTTTGTCGTGCGCGAGGGGGCCCGCATCACGCGCAAGCCCGTCAAGGACCTCGACCTCCCGCCTACCGTCACGCTCGGCGGACTGGTGCGCGACGGGAAAGGATACCTTGTCAACGGTCTGACACAAATACAGGGCGGCGACACGGTCGTGGCCTTCTGCCTGGAGAACGCCGTGAAGCGCATAGAGAAATACTTCAACTAACCCTCAGGTCCATTCCCGCTCTATGCTCAATACGAAACTCATAGCCCGCATCCTGGGTTCGCTGCTATTCCTTGAGGCCCTGCTGCTGCTGCTCTGCTACGGCGTAGGCCTGCTCTATGACGAACGCAATCCCGCCCCGTTCGGCATCCCCGCCCTGGCGGCCGCCCTGCTCGGCATCGCCCTCAAGCTGGCCGGACACAAGGCCGAAAACCGCATGAGCCGCCGCGACGGCTACCTGGTCGTATCGCTCACGTGGCTCGCCTACACGTTCATCGGCATGCTGCCCTTCCTGGTGAGCGGCGTCGAGACGCGCGTGGCAGCCGCCTTCTTCGAGGCCATGTCCGGGTTCACCACCACGGGCTCGTCCGTGCTGACGGGCATCGACTCCCTGCCGCGCTCCATCCTCTTCTGGCGCAGCCTGATGCACTGGTTCGGCGGCATGGGCATCGTGTTCTTCACCATCGCCGTCCTCCCCACCATGGGAGCGGGCGACCAGAAGCTCTTCTCGGCCGAAGCCACGGGCCTGAAGACGGAGAAACTCCACCCGCGCATCAGCACGACGGCCCGCTGGCTCTGGAGCGTCTATCTGCTGCTGACGGGCACCTGCTGCGCGGCCTACTACCTGGGCGGCATGAACCTCTTCGACGCCGTCAACCACAGCCTCTCGACCATCGCGACGGGCGGATTCTCCACGCACCAGGACAGCTTTGCCTGGTTCCACTCGCCCACGCTGGAGTACGTCGCCACACTGTTCATGTTCATCTCGGGCATCAACTTCACGCTGCTCTACCTGTTTCTCATCAAGCGGCGCTGGCGCGACGTGTTCCGCGACAGCGAGCTGCGCTGCTTTGTCTGCCTGGCGGCCGTCTCCATCGTATTCATCACCCTCGTGCTCCACTTCCACGAAGGCCTGCCCCTGGAAACGTCGTTCCGCTATGCCGCCTTCAACACCGTCTCGCTACAGTCCACGACGGGCATCACCGTGAGCGACTTCACCCTGTGGCACCCCACGGCCTGGATGATGCTCCTCTTCGTCACGGCCGTGGGCGCCTGCGCCGGCTCCACGGCGGGCGGCATCAAGTGCGTGCGGGTGGCCACGGCCTACAAGACCATGGCCAACGAGCTGCGCCACATCCTCCATCCCCGGGCCATGCTCCCGGTGCGCATCAACGGCAACATCGTCTCCGAGAACGTGGGTCACACCATTTTCTCCTTCTTCGTAGCCTACTTCCTCCTCATTTTCGTCGGGACCATCCTCATGGCGGCCATGGGCCTCCCCGTGCTGGACAGTCTGAGCGCCTGCGTCACATCGTTCAGCAACGCCGGCCCCGCCTTCGGCCACGTGCTCGGCCCGCTCGACGCGTGGAGCATCCTGCCCGACGGCGCGCTCTGGCTCAACGCCATGCTCATGCTCGCCGGCCGTCTGGAAATCTTTTCCCTGCTCCTGCCGTTCACCGTCTCCTTCTGGCGGGACAACTGACAGGCCCCATCCCCACATCCGCCCCATGAAAGACATTCTCGACTTTCTCAAGGACATTGCCGCCCACAACGACCGCGAGTGGTTCCACGCCCACCGCGACCGGTTCGACGCCGCCTACGCCCGCTTCACCGCCGTCGCGACCGACATGATAGCCCGCATCGGGCGCTTCGACCCTGCCGTGGCCGGACTGCCCGTCAAGACGACGCTCTACCGCTTCTACCGTGACACGCGCTTCAGCCCGGACAAGTCGCCCTACAAGCGGCACTTCGGCTGCTACATCAATCCGCGCGGCAAGAAGTCGCCCCACGGCGGCTACTACCTCCACATCGAGCCGGGCCACTCGCTTGTGGCCTGCGGAGCCTACTGCCTGCCGCCGGCCATCCTGCGCGCCGTGCGCCGCACCGTGGCCGACCGCACCGACGAGTTCCGCGCCATCGTCGAGGCACCGCGCTTTGCCAGCCTCTTCCCTACCATAGGCATGGAGCGGCTCAAGACGGTCCCCGCCGGCTTTCCCCGCGACTTCCCCTTCCCACAATACCTGCGGCCGAAGGACTACAGCGTGTGGCACGACCTGCCCGACGCCTTCCTCCTCAGCACCGGATGGGAAGACCGCGCGGCCGCGCTCTTCCGCGAGATGAAGCCCTTCCTCGACTTCGTGAACGACACCATCGACGACTACCTGTAAACCACCGCCCGGACCGCTCCGGCCGCCGCGCCACGGCGCCGCACGCCGCACCGCCCGGGCCAAAAGCTGAAGACATGAAACATACGCTCTTTTCCCTCGCCGCCCTGGGCCTGCTCCTCTGCGCCCTCAGCTCCTGCAAGCGGACGAACATCTACGAAACGGTGAAAGCCGTAGCCATAGCCGAGGTAGACACCACGGGCTTCGACAGCCACACGGTGCAGACCAACGCCTTCACCGCCGTCGAGGCGGACTGCTTCGCCGACATTGCCTATCACCAGACAGCGGCCGGGACGCCGCCCCGCGTGGTCCTGAAGGCTCCGGCCGAGGTGCTGGACCATATCTCCGTCATGACGGACGACAACGTGCTGAGCCTCCGCGTGGACCGCCGCTACCGCATGCCGGAGCGCGCCGTCGTCGTGGTCAGTGTCTACGCCCCCTTCGTCAGCAGCTTCAGCCTGCGCGGCGGCAAATGCCTGCGGCTGGGCCGGATGAAGATTTCCAGTCCCCTCACCCTCTCGCTCGACGGCGTAGGCGCGCTGACGTCCGAAGTGCTCGAGGCCCATGAAATCAACGTGTCGCTCAACGGCGCGGGCTCCATCGACCTGCAGGGCATCAGCACGCAACGCCTCTCCGCCGAACTGGACGGCGCGGGCTCCATCAACCTGCAAGGCCGCTGCACCGACGCCTATCTCGAACTCAACGGCGCGGGCCACATCGACGTGACGCGGCTGCAGTGCGCGCACAAGGCGCAACGCGCCATCAACGGCGTGGGCACCATCAGCGAGTGAGCCGGCCGTAGACTCCGCCGGCCGCACACGCGGACCGGCACGCCGCACACGGGGCTTAGCCCCGTAAGGACTGGGCCTATTCCCGTCGCGACAGGAATAGGCCCAGTGTGCGTCCGGACGGCGCATCCTGCCCGGCGGGCGGCACGCCGCGAGCGCCGCCCGCCGCCCCCGGCCGACAATGCCGCCGCGCGGACCGGCCCACTTTTTCGGAAGAGGCAGGCCCCGTTCGGATTTTTTCATGTAATTTTGCACCAAATTCATCAAGCTCAATGACGGAACGCACGCTACCTCCCGGGGCATCCCGCGCGGCCCTGCTCGGCATGACGCTACAGGAGCTGCAGGCCGTGGCCGAACAGGCCGGTCTGCAGCGCTACGCGGGCCGCCAGCTGGCCGACTGGCTCTACAAGAAGCAGGCCACGGACTTCGCGCAGATGACCAACCTGCCGAAGGCTGCGCGCGAGGCCCTTGCCGCGCACTACCGCGTGGGCTGCTCCGCCCCGGCCGCCAGCCAGCGCTCGGCGGACGGGACGGTGAAGTACCTGTACCGCACGGACGGGGGGCACTATGTCGAGACGGTCTACATCCCCGACGGCGAGCGCGCCACGCTCTGTGTGTCGAGCCAGGTGGGATGCAAGATGGGCTGCGCCTTTTGCATGACGGGCCGGCAGGGCTTCGCTGCCTCGCTCTCCGCGGCCGACATCCTCAACCAGGTTTACTCGCTGCCCGAGCGCGGACGGCTCACCAACATCGTCTTTATGGGACAGGGCGAGCCCTTCGACAACCTGGACAACGTGTTGCGCGCCACGAAGGCGCTCACCGCCGACTGGGGCTACGCCTGGAGCCCGCGGCGCATCACGGTGTCGAGCGTAGGGCTGGCCAAGGGGCTGGAGCGCTTCCTGGCAGAGAGCGAATGCCACCTGGCCATCAGCCTGCACCATCCCCTTCACGAGGGGCGCGCGGCCCTGATGCCGGCCGAGCGCGCCTTCCCCATCAGCGACGTGGCCGCTACGCTGCGCCGCAGCGGACTCTTCAGCAAAGGGCCGGAACGCGCCGGAAGCCCGCACCAGCGGCGGCTCTCGTTCGAATACATCCCCTTCGAGGGCGTGAACGACTCGCCGCGCCACGCACGCGCCGTCGTGGACCTGCTGCGCGGCCTCGACTGTCGCGTCAACCTGATACGCTTCCACGGCATACCCGGCACACCGCTGCGCGGCATAACGGAAGGGCGCATGGTGCAATTTCGCGACTATCTGACGGGGCACGGCATCTTCACCACCATCAGGGCCTCGCGCGGCGAGGACATAATGGCGGCTTGCGGCCTGCTCTCCACGGCCCGGCAGGAAGCGGAGAGACAGGCGGCGGACCGGGAGAAGACACGCGCCCACAATCCATAAATCCTATGATCCTTAACAACCATAACCACAAGCCGTCCCCCGAGGAGGCTCCAGCCACGCCAGCCGGCGGGACGCTACTGCGCGTGGCCATCACGCAAGGCGACACGAACGGCATAGGCTACGAGCTTATCCTCAAGACTTTCGCGGACAACGGCATGTTCGAGCTCTGCATCCCGGTGGTCTACGGTTCGGCCAAGGTGGCCACTTACCACCGCAAGACGCTGGGCATGGAGATGAATTTCCACATCATCCGCTCGGCCGAGGAAGCCGTGCCGGGACGCCTGAACCTGGTGAACTGCATCGAAGAAGAGGTGAAAGTGGAGCTGGGCACGCCCACGCCCGAAGCGGGACTGGCCGCCTTCAAAGCCCTCGAGCAGGCCACGGCCGACCTCCAGGCCGGGCTGGCGGACGTCCTCGTCACGGCCCCCATCTGCAAGGCTTCCATCCAAAGCGACGCCTTCCGCTTCGCCGGCCACACGGAATACCTGCAAGACCGCCTGGGCAACGGCGCCGAGGCGCTGATGATCCTGTCCAACAGCCTGATGCGCGTGGCTCTCGTCACGACCCACCTCCCGCTGCAAAAGGTCCCGGGCAGCCTTTCCCAGGACGTCATCCTACAGAAAATACACCTGCTCCACCAAAGCCTGCGCCGCGACTTCCTGCTCCCGGCGCCGCGCATCGCCGTCCTGGGACTCAACCCGCACAACGGCGACGGCGGCGTGCTGGGCTCCGAGGAGCAGAACACGATACGCCCCGCCATTGAGGCCGCCGTAGCCGAGGAGATACAGTGCTTCGGCCCCTACCCCGCCGACGGCTTCTTCGGCGCCGGACTCTACCGCCACTTCGACGCCGTCCTGGCCATGTACCACGACCAAGGACTGGCCCCCTTCAAGGCCCTGTCGATGGACGACGGCGTGAACTTCACGGCCGGCCTTCCCTTCGTCCGCACTTCGCCGGACCACGGGACGGCCTTCGACATCGCCGGGAAAGGACTGGCCTCGCCCGACTCCTTCAGGCAGGCCATATTCACGGCCATCGACGTCTACCGCCACCGCAAGGCGGACGACGAGGCGCACCGCGACCCCTTGCAGAAACTTTACCACGAACACCGCGAGGACAGCGACCGCCAGCGGCACATCCAAGCAGACAAGACCGAATGAAATTCGCCATAATCGCAGCCGGCGAAGGCTCACGCCTCAGCCAGGAAGGCATAGCGCTGCCGAAACCGCTCGTACGCATCGGCGGCGAGCCGATGGTGGACCGCCTGGTCCGCATATTCAACGAGAACGGCGCAGAGGAGATCTGCATCATCGTCAACAGGCTCCACCCGCAGACGGAAGCACACGTGCGCCAGCTGGCCGCACGCGGCGAAGGCGCCCCCATTCGCCTCGCCGTCAGGACTACGCCCAGCTCCATGCACAGCTTCTACGAGCTGAGCCCGTGGCTGGCGGACGCGCCCTTCTGCCTGACAACGGTCGACACCATCTTCCGCGAGGACGAGTTCGCCCGCTTCATCGAGGCCTTCCGCCAGAACGACGCGGACGGGCTCATGGGCGTGACGGACTACGTCGACGACGAGAAGCCCCTCTACGTAGCCGCCGACAGCGCACTCCGCATCACCGGCTTCCACGACCAGAACGAGGGCGACCGCTACGTATCGGGCGGCATCTACGCCCTGCACCCCGCGGCGCTCGCCACGCTCCGCCGCTGCATGGCCCAGGGACAGAGCCGCATGCGCAACTTCCAGCGCGCCCTGGTCCAGGACGGCCTGCGCCTGCAAGCCTGGCCCTTCAGCAAAGTCCTGGACGTGGACCACGCAGGCGACATCGCCAAAGCCGAACAATTTCTCAACGAAACGGAATCCGTATGAACATACTCGGCATCAGCCGCTCACCGCGCTTTTCGCCTAATTCCGTCGCCCGCGACAGGGCTATCTTCACAGCCGTCGCGGGCGAACTGCGCCGCCTCGGTCACGACGTGCGCACGGTCTGCGAAGACGATTTTCGCGACATAGGCCGCGCGGACGCCGTCTATAACATGGGGCGCGACGGGGCCTTTCTCGCGGCCCTGGCCGCCGGGTTGCGCGTCCCGGCCGTCAATCCGCCCGTCGCGCTGCTCCGGGCCACGCGCTCGGCCCTGACGCGCTGCTTCGCCGAAGAGGGCATCCCCATCCCCGAGAGCCGCGCCTTCCGCGTAGGCGAAACGTCAGCCGCCGCCCTGCGCCCGTTTGCAGAAGCCTGCCCCGACGGCGTGTGGCTCAAGCGCGGCGACGCCTGCGCACAGTCCGCCAGCGACGTGCGCTACCTCCACTCCGGCGCGGCGCTCGACGACGCGATCCGCGACTTCGCCCGCCGCGGCATAAGCGAGGCCGTAGTCTGCGCGCATCTCTGTGGCGACCTCGTGAAATTCTACGGCGTGGAGGGCACCGACTTCTTCTATCTGTACTACCCGACCGAGGGGAAGAACTTCAGCAAATTCGGTCTGGAGAAAATCAACGGTGCCCCGACGGGCTTTGCCTTCCGCTCCGGGCAGCTGAAAACCTGCGCCGACAGAGCGGCCCGCCTGAGCGGCTTCATCGTCTACGGCGGCGACGCCATCGTCCTGCCCGACGGCAGCTTCAGGCTTATTGACTTCAACGACTGGCCCAGTTTCTCGCGCTGCTGCGCCGAGGCCGCGCGCGCCATTGCCGCCCGCGTGGACAGCCTGGACGATGCGCGCCGCCAGCCGGCCCTCTTTTCCGTCTCATCATACCTATAAGCATCCACCACTTCATGGCTGAAAACAAAAAACTGGCTGCGACCTTCAAGTCGCAGGACACCGAGGAGTGGCTCGACATCCACTTCACGCGGCCCCTGGGCCTCGTGTGGGCCAACTTCTTCAACCGCTTCGGCGTCCACCCCAACGTCGTCACCGTCCTTTCCATTATCCTCGGCGCGGCGGCGGGCGTTCTGTTCTACTTCGACTCGCTTGCGCTGAACGTGGCGGGTATTCTGCTCCTCATCTGGGCCAATCTCTACGACAGCGCGGACGGGCAGCTGGCCCGCATGACCGGCAAGAAGACGCGCTGGGGCCGCATTCTGGACGGCTTTGCCGGCGACGTGTGGTTCTTCGCCATCTATGCGGCCATCGCGCTCCGGCTCACGCCGCAGTGGGGCGTATGGATCTGGCTGCTCGCCGCCTTCTCGGGATTCATCTGCCACGCCAAGCAGTGCCAGTTGGCGGATTACTACCGCAACATCCACCTCTACTTCCTCAAGGGAGAGAGCGGCAGCGAGCTGGACAACGCCGCCAAGCTCTCCGAAGAGTTCCGCTCGCTCAGCTGGAAGCAGGACGGGGCATGGAAACTGTTTCTCTTCTTCTACCGCAACTACACGCGGTCGCAGGAACAGCTGACGCCTGCCTTCCAGCGCTTCCGTAAAGCCATGAGCCAGCGGTTCGGCACAGCCCTCCCCGCCAGCCTGCGCCAGGACTTCCGCCGGGGCAGCCTGCCCTTGATGAAGTGGGCCAACATCCTGACGTTCAACACGCGGGCCATAGTCCTCTACGCCAGCCTGCTTTGCGGGCTGCCCTGGATCTACCTGGTGTTCGAGGTCACCGTTATGAACGTACTTTTCTTCTATATGCGCGCACGGCACGAAGGCCTTTGCCGGCGGCTCACCGATAATCTGGACCAATATGAAGCCACTGTATAGGAATCTGTTCCTGCTTTTCGGCATCGCCGCCATTATTGTCATGCTCTGCACGTTCGACGTGGACTACGGGCAGCTCAAGGACAAGCTGCCCCGCATCGTGGCCTACATGCCCCTGGTCGTCGGCGTATGGATAGCCGTCTACGCCTGCAACGCCGGCGCCTTCCAGCTGATTGTCAACAGCGGCACGCAGGACAAGCATCTCTCCTTCCGCCACGCCTACAAGCTGACCGTCTCGGGCTTTGCCTTCAGCTACACCACGCCCTTCGGCTTCGGCGGGGGCCCGTACCGCGTCATGGAGCTGGCGGCCCATATCGGGACAAACCGCGCCATGTCGTCCGTTGTCCTCTACTCCATGATGCACATCCTCTCCCACATTTGCCTGTGGACCACGGCCATCGTGCTCTTCATCGCCTTCTACTTCGACCGCGTGACGCCCTGGCTCTGGAGCGTCTTCGGCCTGTGCGCCGTGCTGCTGGCCTTCATCCTCTACGTCTTTTACAAGGGATACAAGAACGGGCTCATTGTCCGCCTCTTCAGGATTCTGCTCTATATCCCCGTGGCCAAACGGCCCGCCCGCAAGTTTTACGAGAAGAACCTGGAGAACATGGTGCAGATAGACCGCAACATAGCCTACCTGCACCAGCAGCCGCGCGCCTTCTACGGATCGCTGGCTCTGGAGTATGCCGGCCGCGTCATCAACGCCTTCGAGTTCTTCTTCATCCTCCAGGCCTTCGGCGCTCCCGTCACGTTCTGCGACGCCGTGCTCGTGCTGGCTTTCTCCTCGCTCATGGGCAATCTGCTTTTCTTCTTCCCCATGCAGATGGGCGCGCGCGAGGGCGGACTGGCGCTCATCATCCAGATTCTGGGCTACCCGGGAGGAGCGGGCGTGGGCCTCTTCTCTAGCTTCTTCACCCGCATCCGCGAACTCGTCTGGATTTTCATCGGCGTAAGCCTTGTGAAAGTAGGCAACAAGCACATCATGAAATAACCGCGCGGCGCCCGGCCCGTCCCGGCGCCCGCCGAAACACGACAGCCATGACCGAAACCCATCCCCGCAGCAGCGGCGCGCGACTGCCGCTCCGCGCCTCCGCCATCTTCTTCGACTACGGCGGGACGCTCGACACCGACGCCCGCCACTGGGCACACGTGCTCTACGAGAAATACCGCGAATGCGCCGTCCCCGTGAGCGAGGCGCAATTCCGCGAAGCCTATGTCCACGGTGAGCGCACGCTCGGCTCGTCGGCCGTCATCGCCCCGACCGACACGTTCTCCGACGTCCTGCTCAAGAAGGTCGACATCGAGACGCGCTACCTCACGGAGCAGGGCTGCTGGGCGGCCGACGAGGCCACGCGCCACCAGGTCACGGCCGACATAGCCCGCCGCTGCAACGGCTACGTCCTGGACAACCTGCGCCAGACGCGCCGCGTGCTCGAAGCCCTGCAGGACCGCCCCCTTTGCCTCGTCTCCAACTTCTACGGCAACCTCAGCGCCGTGGTGCGCGACTACGGCCTGGACCGCTATTTCCGCACCATAGTGGAAAGCGCCGCGGTCGGTATCCGCAAGCCCGACCCGGCCATTTACCGCATGGCGCTGGAGCGCATGGGCGTGGCTCCCGGCGAAGCCCTCGTGGTGGGCGACAGTTTCTCGAAGGACATCGTCCCCGCCCACTCGCTTGGCTGCCAGACCGTATGGCTCAAGGGTGAGGAATGGACCCCCGCCGCGCACGACGAGACGCTGCCCGACGCCGTCATCGGCCACCTGGCCGAACTGCCCGCCCTCGTGGCCAGCTGACGGCGCAGCCGGGACCGCACAGACGGCATCGGCGGACGTTCCCCGCAGGGAGCGTCCGCCGATGCCTTTTTTGCCGCGCCAGTCAGTGCGCCGACACGCCTAAGCCCCGTCGCCACGAGCCTTAGCCCCATCGCTACGGGCCTTAGGCGCGTCGGCAGGGGCATATATGCCGCCGCCGGAGACTGCGGTCTATCAGTCGCCGGCCAGCCGCGCGATGGCTTCGCGGCAGTCCTCCATGAGCCATTTCGGCGTGGACGTGGCACCGCAGACGCCCACGCTCCGCGCGCCGGCAAACCAGTCGGCGCGCAGGGCAGCCGGCGTGTCCACCAGATAGGCGCGCGGATTCACGGAGCGGCAGGCCTCGTAGAGCACGCGCCCGTTGCTGCTCTTCAGTCCGCAGACGAAGACCACCACGTCGTGGCGGGCGGCGAAGGCACGTATGTTGGGCAATCGGTTGGCTACCTGGCGGCAGATGGTGTCGAAGTAACGGAACGTGGCGGGCGGCTGCATGTGGGCCGTGATGTAGTCCACGATGCGGCGGAACTCGCCCAGCGGTTTCGTGGTCTGGGAGAAGAGGCACGTGTCCCGCGAGAAGTCCAGGCGGGCCGCCTCCTCCAGTCCCTCGATGACGATGGCCTGCCCGTCCGTCTGGCCCACCAGCCCGAGCACCTCGGCATGGCCCCGCTTGCCGTAAATGACAATCTGCGGACGGCCGGGCTCGGAATAGACCTGCTTGATGCGCTGCTGCAGGCGCAGGACCACGGGGCACGTAGCGTCAATGATTTCGATGCCGTTGCGGCGGGCCGTAGCGTAGGTCGCGGGCGGCTCGCCGTGGGCGCGGAGCAGCACGCGCGCGCCGCGCAGACGGGCAAAGGCCTCGTGGTCCACCGTGACCAGTCCCAGGGCGTGCAGGCGCTCGCATTCGCTGCCGTTGTGCACGATGTCGCCCAGGCAGTAGAGCGGCCGTCCCACGGCCAGTTCCTCCTCGGCCTTGCCGATGGCTGTCGTAACGCCGAAGCAAAAGCCGGAGTGCTCGTCAATCTCAATCGTCAGCATATCTCTGTCCTCCTACGGTTCAAGACCCGGCTACCCGCTCCTCAAAGCGGTCGATAAGCCACTGACGCTGCTGCTCGAGGGTGAGCGCGCTGTTGTCCAGCACGAGTGCGTCCGGAGCCTGGCGCAGCGGGGCCACGGCGCGGTGGGAGTCGATGTAGTCCCGTTCCTGCACGTTGCGCAGTATGTCCTCATAGGCCGCGGGCTGCCCTTTGGCCAGCAGTTCCTCGTAGCGGCGGCGCGCCCTCACCTCGGGAGTCGCCGTGACGAAGACCTTCAACTCGGCCTCCGGGAAGACCACTGTCCCGATGTCGCGGCCGTCCATCACGATGCCTTTGCGCTGCCCCATGAGCTGCTGCTGCCGCGTCAGGGCCTCGCGCACGGCGGGCAGGGCGGCGACCGGGCTCACGTGGGAGGAGACCTCCAGCCCGCGTATCTGCCGCTCCACGTTTTCTCCGTCAAGGCATACCTGCGGCAGCCCGGTGACGGCATCCGTCAGGAAATCCACGCGCAGGCCGGGCAGGGCGGCCTCCAGCCGCGCCCGGTCCACGGAACCGTCCGCGGCGAAGAGGCCGCGGCGCAAGGCGTAGAGCGTGACGGCGCGGTACATGGCGCCGGTGTCTACATACACGTAATGGGCATAACGGGCCAGGTCCTTCGCCATCGTGCTCTTGCCGCACGAGGAGTGCCCGTCTATCGCTACAATGATTTTCTTCATGATTCCACAGTTTTTATCGTTATGTCCGCGCGGCCCGGCCTTCCGTGCGCCGCGCCGGCCCGGCCGTCACAGGCAATAGGCCACGTTGAAGGCCAGCGACGAGGCCGAGACGTGATACTTGGCATAGGAGATGCCGGCCTTGAAACGCTTCAGCTGGAGCCCGCCGCCGGCGGTGAAGCCCGCCATGTGCGACGAGCCGGCCGCCTTCAGCTCGTAAGCCCGCCTGAAGTTGTAGCCCACACTCAAGTAGAGGTAGGAGGCGGGCAGTATGTCCATCCCCACGACAAAGTGGTTCAGCACCTTCTTGCCGAAACTCACCTTCTCGCCCTCGGGATGAAAATATTCGTCGGACGACCAGCGCGTCAGATCCGTCAGGGTCACCGAGAAGCGCACCGGCAGATGGGCCATGCCCTTCGTAATGCCCAGCTGGAGGTTGAAGGGGACGCGCTCCGTCAGCCCGTCGAACGACTTCAGCTGAGCCCCCACGTTGCGCAGCGCCGCCGAGAAGGAGAAGTCGCGCTCCTCATCGTAGTAATTCAGCCCCAGGTCCACGGCAAAGGCAAAGGCCGAGAAGTCCGCAATCCTGGAATACACGCCCTTGAGGGCAGCCCCGCCGGCCCAGAAGTCGGAGAGCAGGTAGCTGTAACCGGCCCCCACGACAATGTCCTTAGGCGCGAACGAGCCCACCACCTGGCCCGCGGCGTCCGTCTCGTCCATTGAGCCGTAGTTCATATACTGTGCCGTGACAGCCCCCGTATGCCGGTCGCCGAAAGCCTTGACAAACTGCACCCCCATCCAGCTGCCGCCGTCGGCATACGTCATGAAGTCGATGCCCAGACTGCGGTCGCTCACGCAGGAGTAGAGCGCCGGGTTGGCCCAGCCGGCCCACGGCGTGTCCTCAATAGCGGACACGTTCTCGCCGCCCAGGGCCGCCACGTGCGACGATACGGGCAGTCGCAGCACCATGAACGAGCGCGAACCGTCCTGCGCGCCGGCCGACGCCGCCAGCAGGAAGCCGAATATCGCGAATAGGCTTTTTTTCATCTTATCCATAAAAATTGTGGTCAAAGTTACGACTAAATTTAGATTTTGCACGTACTTTTGCATGAGAATCACACGCGGCGCCCGCCGCCCCAGCCGCAGGAGCGCCATCCCCTATTCAGAACGTGCAAGACTCAGAATTATTTTCCCGCGAATGGTGTGATCTGGTTTTCCAGGACAGGAACAAGGACTACGGTGCCTATCAGCTGCGCAGGCGCATGGGCCGCCGCTACCGCTTTGCCCTCCTCGTAGTGTTCTTCGGCGTACTCTTCGCCTTCGTCCTCCCTGTCGGCATCGCCGCCTACATGCGGCTGCGCATCCAGAAGGAGCTGGCCGGCGTCGCCTCCGACATTCGCCGCCTCAAGCAGCTCGAGGAAAAGCCCGGCTACGAGCTCAAGCAGGTCTCAGCCGGCCGCCGCGCCCCCTCCGTTCCCACGGTCAAAGGAGCCACCGAACACGCCCCCCGCATCACCGAATACACCAAGAAGGACATCGTCTTCGGCATCGACGGACCGGACAGCACCCCGGCGCTGGCCGAAGAAATCGTCTTCGAAGACCACGACACCCTCCACAACCGCGACCGCATGGACCTGCCCGTAGAAGGGCCGCAGCTCACGGCCGTCGAGGTGGTCGAGGAAATGCCCCAGTTCCCCGGCGGACCGAAAGCGCTGATGAGCTGGCTGGACCAGCACGTGCCCTACCCGCCCGCCTGCATCCGCGACCACGTCGAGGGCGACATGGAAGCCAGCTTCATCGTCGGGAAAGACGGCCGCGTGCGCGAGCCGCAAATCACCCGTCCGCTCCACCCCGACCTGGACCGCGCCGTGCTCTCCGCCTTGCGCCGCATGCCCCGCTGGACCCCCGGCCGCTCCGGCAGCCGCGTAGCCGACGTCCGCGTGACCATCCCCATCCACTTCCAAATCCGGTAAGCACTCCGCCTCAAATCCCACACACACCATGACCGATACCGCACAACTCCACGACGCCATCGAAGCGGCGCTCGCCGCCATCGACTACCCCGCACAGCCCGAGGGCCTCTACGCCCCCATAGCCTACACCCTCGCCGCCGGCGGCAAGCGCCTCCGCCCCACGCTCCTGCTCCTGGCCTACAGCCTCTACCGCGACGACTGGACGCGCGCCCTGCCCGCCGCCGTCGGCCTGGAAGTCTACCACAACCACACCCTCCTGCACGACGATCTCATGGACCGCGCACAGCTGCGCCGCGGACGCCCCACGGTCCACACCCGCTGGGACGACAACACCGCCGTGCTCTCCGGCGACGCCATGCTCATCCTAGCCTTCCGCCACGTGCTCCGCGCCGAGGCCACACCCGACGTCCAGGCCCGCGCGCTCGACCTCCTGGCCCGCACCGCGCAGGAAATATGCGAAGGACAGCAGATGGACATGGACTTCGAGCGGCGCGATGACGTCACCGAAGCCGAGTACCTCGAGATGATCCGCCTCAAGACATCCGTCCTCTTGGGCTGCGCCGCCCGCATGGGCGCCCAGCTCGCCGGCGCGCCCGACGCCGACGCCGACGCCCTCTACGCCTTCGCCGAGCAGATAGGCCTCGCCTTCCAGCTGCAGGACGACTACCTCGACCTCTACGGCGACCCCGCCGTCTTCGGCAAACGCATCGGCGGCGACATTCTCCAGGGCAAGAAGACCTACCTGCTCTTCGCCGCCCTCCGCGGCGCGGACCCCGAGGCGCGCACCGCCCTGCTCCGCCTGCTGGCCGACGGCAGCTTACCGCCCCAGGAGAAAGTGGCCGCCGTGCGCCAGCGCTACGACGCGCTCCGCGCCCCCGAGCGCACACAGGAAGCCATAGCCCGCTGCTACCAGGCGGCCCGCCAGCGGCTCCAGGCCGTCAGCCTCCCCGCCACCCGCACCGAGCCTCTCCGGCGCTACGCCGACAGCCTCTTAGGCCGCAAAAACTGACCGCCCATGTACGTCGACACCCACTGCCACCTCTACCTCCCCGAGTTCGACCAGGACCGCGACGCCGTACTCCGCCGCGCACGCGCCGCCGGCGCACGCTGGCTCCTGCTGCCCTGCATCGATGCCGGCTGCGTCCCCGCCATGCTCCGCCTCTGCGCAGGAGCGCCGGATCTCTGCCTGCCCATGCTCGGCCTCCACCCCACCGAGCTGCCGCCCGACCCCTCGGCGCAGCTCAGCTGGATGGAGCAGCAGCTCCGTGCCCCGGGCCACCCCTACATCGCCATAGGCGAAGTAGGCATCGACCTCCACTGGGACGCCACGCGCCTGGCCGAGCAGACAGCTGCACTGCGCACCCAGGCCGGATGGGCCGCCCGCTGGCGCCTTCCCCTCATCGTCCACAGCCGCGACGCCCTCGCCGCCACCTGCCGCACGCTCCTGCCCTTCGCTCCCGGACTCGCCGGCATATTCCACTGCTTCAGCGGCACGGCCGACGAAGCCCGCCGCCTGCTGCGCGCCTTCCCCCGCTTCGCCCTCGGCATCGGCGGGACGCTGACCTATCGCCGCTCAACCCTGCCCGACGTGCTGCGCCAGGCCGTCCCCCTGGACCGCATCGTCCTCGAGACGGACTCGCCCTACCTCCCGCCGCACCCCCTGCGCGGACAGCGCAACGAACCTGCCAACGTCCCCCTCGTGGCCGCCCGCTTGGCGCAGGTCTACGAGGTCCCCGTCAGCGAAGTCTACGCCCGCACCAACGCCGCCGTGCGCCGCCTCTTCCCCCACCTCGACCTGCCGCGGGAGGACCGCGTCCGATGAGACGGGGACGCTTTTCCAGGAACAAAAGAGACTCCGCAACGCTCCGCACGCACGGGGCTAAGCCCAGCAGAAACGGGGCTAAGGGAAGAAAAAACTCCCCTTAGCCCCGTTCTTACGTCCCTAAGCCTACGGGCTGAAGCCGCAGGCCGGGCAGGCGGACGGCCGGTCAGCCTCCTTCCAAAATGGCCGGACGGTACTTCTGCCACAGGCTGCGCGCCACTTCGTAGCCGTCCGCGCGCGGCTCCAGCGGACCGGCTGCCGTGCCGCTGAGCGCCCAGTCCACCTCGAAGTCGAGGATGCCTTCGCGGAAAGCCTTCTCATCAAGCGGTCGGCCGGCTGCCATGCCGGCCGTCACTTCCCGCAGGAGCTGCCGCCAGCGGGCCGCGTAGAAGTCGGCCGTCAGTCCGGCCAGTGAGCGGTTGGCGTAGTCGTTGAGCGATTGCCCCCGCTCGCCCCACGTGGTCACCAGCGTCCGCGCGTTGCGGCGGAAGCAGGCCCGCTCGTCGGGCGTCGCGCCCATGTCCTCGGCTGCCTGCTGCCACCGGCCGAAAAGGAAACTGCGATGGCAGGACAGGAGCCGCTCCAGGTCGTCCAAGAGCGCGGACATCTCCGCCGCCCGGCGCATCACGCCCGCCGCGTCGCCCCGGCGGCATGCGGCAGTCA
The DNA here is from genome assembly GCA_944320745.1 of uncultured Alloprevotella sp. GTDB lineage: Bacteria > Bacteroidota > Bacteroidia > Bacteroidales > Bacteroidaceae > Alloprevotella. Next base: position 120,844 of record CALUIN010000001.1, read on the forward strand.
GACTGTCGCGCAGTGTGCGGAAATGATTGCCGAGCACCTGCCGGCCCACGTTGACCAGGTCGTACACGTAGGCGTCGCGATGCGCCTGCCCGGCGCCGGCCTCGACCATCTGTCCCCACACGCGGCAGAGCAGGCGGTTGTCGTAGGGAACGGAGGGATTGGTCGTCCAGTTTCCTGTCCCCGTCAGTCCGGGGCGTGCATTGGTCAGCGTGCCCTGCCCGAGCCGTGCCGGCTCCACGTAAATGCTGTCGGCCAGTGTCTGCCAGGCCTGCCGCAGCAGGGAGTTGTGCTGCCCGGCATGACTGTCGGCCAGAGCGTCCACCCAGGCCCGGTCCGTCAGTCCCGTGTCCCAGGCTTTCTCCAGAACGAACTCATACATGAAGCGATTCACGCCGAAGGCCTCGAGCGTAGCCCCGATGCCGCTCAGGCTGTTCCCGCTCTGCGCGTCCAGGGCCGCCTCCAGGCGGCGCGACGTCTCGTGGAAATTCCCGGCCAGCATGGTGTTTCCCCCGAAGTTGCCCAGGTAGCACCACAGGAAGGGCTGTCCGAAGAAACTCTCCGTGCGGCGCCAGAGCTCCACGTCCTCGGCATAGTAATCGAGCAGCAGCATGCGGTCCTGGGGCACGGCCCGCAGGTAAGCGCGGATGCGCTCGGGTGTCCAGTGCGCGCTGTCGAAGTAGAAGAGCCAGGTCATCTGCAGCCAGGTGGCCTGGGGTTCGACCTCGGTCAGCGTCCCGTAGATGCACTGCGCCACGCGCGCCAGATAGTCCGGCTCCCAGCTGGGCGACTCTATCTCGTTGAAAGGATCTATGCCGTAGACGTGGTCCGTGCCGTAAAGGCGGCGCTGCTCCTTGAGAAAACGGTGCTGGACCTCGGCAAAGAGCGGGTCCATCGGGTCGAGAAACCAGCTGCGGTAAGCATCGCGGAAACCGCCCCAGGAGCTCATGCGCGTGATGTGGGCATCGGGATAAATCTGCCTGATGGCGGGCGGGACGTGGCCGGAGAAAGCCGGCAGCACGGGGCGCATGCCCAGCTCGCGCTCGCGGGCCACGATGCGCTGCTGCAGCCGCGCCTGGCCCTCAATGTAGCTCATGGGCAGCGGGCCCTGGAAGCGGTCCATGTTGAGCATACGGTGCCAGGGCAGATGTGCCGGACCGGTGAAGTAGGCCCGTACCGTGTCGGCCGGAATCCCCAGGTCGGTCCACACCTTGAGCCACACGGCCTCCTGCCCGGTAATGGCCAGCGGCAGGTTCACGCCGTTCAGGGCCATCCAGTCGATGAAGCGTTCCCAGTCCGCCCATTTCTACCAGGGCATGGTGTAGCCGAACGTGCAGTAGTTCAGGAAGAAGCGGTTCGGCGTGCGGGCTTTCACCTGCACCGGCCGCTCCAGCGCGGGCAGGGCGGCGGGCAGTTCCACGGGATCGGCTGCCTCCCACGACACCGACGTGTGGCAATAATACTTCAGGTAATGGTTCAGCCCCACGGCCATGGACAGGGACGAATTGCCGTCCACTTGCAGGCGGCCGTCCGGTCGCGTCGCGAGCCGGAACACATCGCGCCCGCCGGGAAGCGGCGCCACACGGCGGAAAACGATGCTGTCCGCCCGTTCTCCCAGCAGCCGCCGGGCCAGTGCCTCCGCGGCATCCTCGGCGCCGCGGCCGGCCACCGGCAGCAGACCGGCTACGACACAAAGGGAAAGAAGAAAAACTCGCAATACCATATATTGTATATTATATATATATCCGTCAAAATTGCTTCCACGCGTCCGGCGCCCTGCGCCACGTGCCGCAGCCTTCACTTCACGATGCACCAGGTGTAGCCCCGGGCGGGAATGCGAACCGTGAGGCGGACAGTGCAGTCAGCGTCAATCCGATAGCGGCGCGGGCGCTGCTCCCCGAACCCGATGCGCGCCGTCCGCCTCAGGCCGGTATAGTAGAGCGGCAGGCGGACCGTGCGCTCCATCGCGCGATCCGTGGGGTTGAAGAAGACGGCCAGCGCCCGCTCCTCGCCCCAAGGGTCTACGTGCATCAGTCCGTCCCAGTCCACGCCGTCGGGCCTGCGCAGGTGAATGATGTCACTGTTCAGGATGCGCCGGTGCGCCTTGTACCAGGCCACAACCCGGGCCACGGCCTCGCGCGTCGCGGGCGAGTCGTAAAGCCGCCGGCCGCGGTAGCAGGCCTGTACGCCCGCGCTGTAATTCTGGAACATCAGCGTGCTGTACTCGTTCAGATGCTCCCGCAGCGGCTCGATGGTGGCCGCCACGCCTCCGCCGTGGTACTGCGTGAGGGGGACGAAGCTCCACAGGGCCGTCACCGGACGGTCCCAGGTGCAGTCGTAGTTGAGCTGTCGCGTGTGCATGATCTGCCGGTCGCGCGGCAGGGACCAATTAACCTCGCGGTAGCCGATGCTGACCTTGGTGGAGCCGTTCAGAAAATAGAAATCGGGCACGTTGAGATAGACCCCCTGCGCGCACAGCCGGCGATAGAAGCCGGCGATCTTGTGGAACTGGTTCCACTGCGAGTCGCGCAGTCCACGGTGGTGCGCATGTGTGGTCGAAGCACACGGGTCGCCGGGATACGAGCCATCGTTTTCGAAGCACGTCATGCCGGTCTGTTCCAGGAAAGCCTGAATGCGCTCGAAATAGGCGTATCCCCAGTCGGAACAAAGGCAGGGCGAGCTGCCGAACGTCATGCCGCCGCGGCGACCGGTCGCGGGGTTCACCACGTCCACACTGTCCGAGATCCAGCGGCTGGCCAGCAGCGAATAACAGCCCAGCTCGATGCCGCGGCTGCGGGCATAGTCGGTCAGTGCGCGATACTTGCGGACGTTGCGCGGCGAAAGGTCCTCCGCGTTCAGCCCCGAGCCGAAGCTGAGGATGACCATCTCGTAGCCCGTGGCGGCGCACTGGTCAATGGCCTGGATGACATCGAGCGAATCGGACGAGGTGAGATGCATGAAAATGGGGTTCTGCGTGGTCCAGGGCGCCACCGCGCGATAGAATCTCCGCAAGAAGAGCCCCTTGCGCTCGCGGTCGTCACTGTCGAAGGGCATCTCGTAGACGCTGAAGGTGCGCAGCGTGTCGCCCGGCTGCAACTGCTGTTCCGGCCCCAGAGGCGGCGCCACGACGAGCCGGCAGGGCGTCTGCAACAGGTAGTTGCGCTGCGAGGTGTAGGCCGTATCTGGCAGCCACCGCTCGGTGATGTCGGTTTCGGGTTCCGTGAAACTGCCGCCACAGGCATAATCGCTCTCCACGTGGATATTGGGCAGACGGAAACGGGAAGAGTCGCCGCCCGACGGGGACTCACCCTCGACCATCGCGAGGTCCTCCAGGAGAAAACTGTCCACCGTCAGCGCGCGCGCCGTCCCATTGACAATCTCAATATCCTTGCGGAATGCCGGCAAGTGGTCGTAGAGCGCTACGCGCACCTTCACGCTGACGCCCTGCGCCGCACCGGTGCCCCGCAGCTGGAAAGTGACCTGCGCCCCGGTGGGGTCGGTCGTGTTGAGCGCCCAGCGCATGCGCCGCCAGGGCATCTGGCCCGTCAGCTCGCCGACCTCAAGACCGGCGAGCCGGAACGCGCCACGCACGGGGCGAAGGCTGTCCAGCCAGGCTGGCAGCAGGTAGCCGCGCTCGTGTTGCCCCTCCAGTCCGCCAAGGGCATAGGGCCGCCCGTCGAGCCACAAGGTGCCCTCGCCGCTCACGGCACGCAGCATGCTTTCGCCGGTCATGCGGTTGAGCAGCGCCGTAGTGGCCAGCGCAGGGACTACGCGGAACTCCCGCGCTACCATACCGTTGGCCAGCACGAGTCCTTTCCCGTCAGGCGTGCGATAGACGGCGGCACGCGAGCGCCCGGGCTCGAGCAGCCAGTCGTAGGCCGTGCGTGCTGAGGGCTGGCTCCGCCAAAGGGGCAAAGCGGCCAGCTGCTCCCGGACATCGGGCCGAGGCGCGGCGGATGCGGCGGGCAGATTAAGGGCCGCTAAGATGACGAGCCCGATGATAGCGTTTATATTTATCATGATGCTGACAGATGGTTTTGCGCGACGGCCCGGGGCTCGGGTGCGTTTCCCTCAGCCCCGGGCGGCGCGGCTATGCTCCCTCACTTCAGGGGGAAGGGGTCATCCTGCACATATACTTTCACGGCGCGCACTGCCGCAGGTGCGCCGGCTTCGGCGCGGGGCAGGAGGCGCAGGCCGGTGACGGTCTGGCGGCGGCCCAGGTCGATAACCAGCGCGTGGGGATAGCGCGCGCCGCCGGCCGTGGCCCAGACGGTGGACTCCTGCAGGTCGTAGACTTTCTCAGCGGTGCAATTGCCGGGGGCGGTCTGCTCGCTATCGGCATAGACTACGCGCCAGTCCTGGCGAGGCAGCTCCTTGCCGTCGGGTCCGAGCAGACGCATTTCGGCAATAGCGGCCTGGTCGCCGCCGTCGTGCGCGCTGAGGGCTTCCAGGCAGACGTAACGGCCGCTGACAGGCGTGGCGAACTGGGCCGTTTTCCACCCGCCGCCGGCGGGCAGTGCGCCTTCGTAAACGGCAGTCTGGGCGCTAAGCCTGAGGGTGTCGCCGGGCGCGCGGTGCGTGGGCGGCGTCTCGGCGTGCAGATCATCGAGTATGGGGCTTTCCAGCCCGGCCACCTCGGCACGCTTAGGACCGAGCAGGTCGAGGATCACGATTTCGTTGCGTCCCTCCTTGAGCCAGCAGCCGGGGAGGTAGAGCGTTTGCTGCGGCCCGATGCGCCAGAAGCGCCCGAGGGCGTGGCCGTTGACCCAGACCATGCCTTTGCCCCAGGTGCGCAGGTCGAGGAAGGTATCGCCCGTGCGGTCAAGGGTGAAGGTGCCGCGATAGTAGGCGGGACCGGCGAGCTCGGCGCCGGGACGGAAGTCGTGGCGGGCGGCGAAGCGGGCGTCGGTGGGAAAACTGTAGACGCTCCAGCCCGTGAGTTCGCGGCGGCCATCATCGGTGAGGAGGCTGACGGAATGGGTGATGCCTTTGCGGTCGTGCACGGTGTAATCGAAATTGACGCGCCCCATGGCTTCTACAAGCAGGTCGAGCTGCGTCCCCTCAGGCAGAGCGGGCAGGCGGAGCGTGGTCTCGCCGCGGCGGCGGTCCAGGCGACCTAAGAGCTTGCCGTCGGCATAGATTTGTGCCCAGTCGTGGGCCTCGTCCACGTGGAGGACGGTGCCGGCAGCGACGGCGGGCAGCGTGGTGCGGTAGAGGATGGTGCCCCAGCCCTGGCCGAACTGTTCCATGCTCTGTATTGAGTCGCTGCGGACTGGGCGCGGCAGGTTTTCAAATAGTGGTGCCACTTCTGTCAGCTGGAAGGCGGGTACGCTGATGACAGGCAGTGCGGCGGGCACGGGGCTGGCGGTCTGGCCGGAGTCAAGGTGCTCGAGCAGCATGGCGCGCAGCTCATGGTACTTGGGCGTGGCCTGGCCGGCTTCGTTGATGGGAGCATCGTAGTCGTAGGAGGAGCACATGGCAGAATAGGGCGGGCAGTTTGCCCCACCCCAATGGCCGAAAGTGGTACCGCCGTGGACCATGTAGAGCGAGAAGGAGATGCCGCGGTCAAGCATGTGGCGCAGTCCGTCGACCATCTGCCGGGCGCTGCGCGTCTCGTGGCGGCGTCCCCAGTGGTCGAACCAGCCGCTCCAGTACTCGCTGCACATGAGCGGCGTGTCGGGACGGACCTTCAGCAAGGGGGCGAACTGGGCGTCGATGTCGGCGCCGGTGCCGAAATTGAGCGTCCAGACCAGGTCGTCCAGCCCGCTGCGCTGGAACGTGGAGCTCCAGTCGCACTGGAAGAGGGGGACGTCCGTGAAACCGGCCTCGCGGACCATGTCCCTGATGCTGGAGACGTAGGCCTTGTCATCGCCGTAAAGGCCATACTCGTTCTCCACCTGTACCATAATGATGTTGCCGCCGCGGGTTATCTGCAGGTCGGCCAGCTCGCGGCCCAGCCGCTTCATATATTTGCCGGCCCGCTCGAGGAAGTAGGGGTCGCTCGTCCGCACCTGCATGTCTTTCTTGCGGAGCAGCCACCAGGGCAGGCCGCCCATGTCCCACTCGGCGCAGGCGTAGGGGCCGGGGCGGACAATGACGTACATGCCTTCCTGCTGGGCGAGGCGGCAGAAGCGGGCTACATCGTGCTGCCCCTTGAAGTTGAACTTGTCGGGCTCGGGCTCATGGAAGTTCCAGAAGACGTAGATGCAGAGCGTGTTCATGCCTAACGCCTTGACCATGCGGATACGGTGGAGCCAATATGCCTCGGGGATGCGAGGATAGTGCACTTCGCCGGCTTTGATGATGAAAGGCTTGCCGTCGAGCAGGAATTGCCCCTTGCCCACGGCGAAACTGTGGGGCGCCGACTGGGCCGCGGCGACGGACGGCGCGGCCAGAAGGGCGAGCAGGCTGCACAGGGCAGCGATTTTCCAGAAGGTTTTCAATTTCATTGCGATGAGTAGTTTGGTTTTTTCGGACTATTGCGGGCTGGGCCGGAAGGTGAAACGGGCTGTCGCGCCGGCTTTCAGCGGGAGCGTAATCAAGCCCCCGGCGACCCGGGCCCCACGGGCGGCGCCGGAAGCATCTCCGAGCGCATAGCCGGCCGGCACGACGAGCCGCAGCGTGGCGTCGCGCTCGGCACGGACCGAGAGGGTGATGCCCTCGCCGCGCTTCAGACTGGCCGTCACGAGTAACGCGCCCTCGGCCCGGAGCGAGCGGAACGACACAGCGGGCCATGAGGACGGCACCGCGGGGAAGATGCGCAGCCGGCCGCCCTGGCTCTGGAGCAGCATCTCCTGCAAGCCGGCGGCGAAGGCGAAGTTTCCTTCCAGCGTAAACGGACGGTACGTGAAGAGGGACTTGCCGCTGCGCGTCTGGTCGCCGTTGGCGTGAAACGTATTGGGGAGGCAGAAGCACTCGGCAAAGGTGCGGAGCGCGCGGGCCGCTCCCTCGCCGTCGCGGGCCCGGGCCTTCAGGCAGGCCAGCCAGGCGTAGGAATAGCCCGTCCAATAGGCGGGGCCGATGCTGTCCAGCTGGCGGATGGTGGACCGGATGACGCGCCGGCTGGCCTCGCCGCCGTCCATGTCCAGCAGCCCCAGGGGGTAGATGGCCATGGCGTGAGAGAAGTGGCGGTGCGACTGGGCGTAGGGATAGCCGGGGGCTACGGTCAGCGCGCCGGAGGCGGCAGTGTCGAGGTGAGGCAGCTGCGCCTCCAGGCCGCGCCAGCGGGCGGCCTCGGCGGAGCGGCCCAGCGCCTCGGCCATCTCGGCCGCCTCGCGCCAGGCGGAGTGTATCAGGGCCAAATCGAAATTGGTCATTTCCTTAAACCAGGCCGCCGCGGAATTGTCGCCGTACTCCGGACTGGAGCTCAGGCGCAGGCGGCGCCGGCCGGTGCTGTCGGGGCGCGTCATCTGCTCCAGGAAAGTCCCCACCTCGCGGGCAAAGGGATAAGCCCGCTGCGCCAGGAAACCGGCATCGCCGCTGTAGCGCCACTGCAAATAGAAATGGTGAAGCAGCCAGGCGGAAACGGTCTGCGACATGGCGTACTGAATCCAGCCGCCCATAGGCTCGCCCGTCAGTGTGCAGACGCCGGGAACGTTCAGCCCCGCCGCGCCAAAGTAGTCCTGCGTGTAGCGACGGTAGACCGGGCGCTGTCGCCAGAGCGTGTTCACATAGCCCTCGGCCTCGCGCAAATGGTTGGCGGCATAGGCCGGCCAATAACTGAGCTGCGTGTTCAGATCGTGGTGGTAGTCGCCCTTCCAAGGCGGCAGCCTGCCGTCGTCCGCGGTCCAGACGGACTGGAGGGAAATGGGGTAGGCATCGGCCCGCGCCGCGGCTCCGAACTTGTACATCTCGTTGTCATACTGCCGCTGCAGCAGGCTGTCCGGCAACGTCACGTCCGACGCGGCCCAGTATCCGTCCCAATAGCGGCAGTGCGAGCGGTAGTCGGCGCGCAGCCCGCGGCGCATGGCCGCCTCAACGACGCGGGCCGCCCGGTCGCCGGAGAGCGAGGAGGTGATGCTCCACGCGCCGGTCAGCGTCCGCCCGCGCCGCACGGTACGCACCTCGACGTCGTAACTGAATCCGCCCCACCCCTCCTGATGATAGCGCAGCGTGTCCGTACCATTATGTACGGAGCCCTGCCTGTAGCCCAGCCGTCCCAAGCTTTGTCCGTCTATGGAATTACCTCCTGCCCCGGCGCCAGCCGGCCCGTAACGGGGCGGGATAAGGACGGGGGCAAAGTCGGCCGGGACGCCTTCGAAGCGGAACCAGCCGACGGGCTCAGTGGCGTGGACAAAGGTCTGCAGACGTGCGCCGCCGCTCCACGTCACCTCGCAGAGTGCCTCGTGCAGGAAGAGGCGGACGCCCGTCGCCTGTCCCAGCCGCTCCGTGCCGTGAAACTCCAGCGCCGCACCGGGAATCTTCGACGGCGCGGGCTGTGCCTCGTAGGGCGCGTCGAATTTCCGCTGCACGCGGCCGTAGTCTCCGCCCTCGGCTTGGCGACACACCCAGTCGAAGCTGTATTCCGGTCCGCTCAGGCTGTCCATCGGGCGCAAGTCCCACAGGTCCGCGCGGTCCAGAGAGAAGCGCAGCACATCGCCCCGCTGCCAGACGAGCGCGCCCACCGTAGCATTGCCCAAGGGGATGCCTTCATCCCACGTCCGGGCCAGACGACCGAAACGCAGGTCCGTCTGGCCCGGCGTCGCATCCAGCCGGTCCGCCGAACGGCACGAAGCCGCCAGCAGCAGCGCCGCAATCCAAGCAGCGACGGCGAGCAGGCGATGGCGAAAAAAACTTTTATACATTTCCCTTAAGTCTAAGAAAAGACACTATCAACGGTTCAGCAATTGGCGCGTGGCGGCGTCTTCGGCTCCGTCGCCGCCCGCCTCGGTTTTCGGCGTGAATACGGCGTCCAGCTCGTAGGCGGCCACTTCGGCAGCGGGCTGGAAGTCCGGCGAGGCCACGTAGCGGCAGAGTGAATAGAGCAGCTGACGCGTAGCGGGGCGGCGGTCCAGGTCCGTCTCCACGTCGGCGCTGAGCACGAACAGCTGTCCCTCGCCCACTCGCGCCTCAAACGCCAGCCCGAGCTTCCGGTTCACCTCGTACGTGTCCACGCTTTGCACCACGGGCGTCAGTCCGCGCAGCGGCGTCAGGTCCACCGCTCGCCCGTAGTTCAGGATGTCCCACCACTGCCAGTCGGCGTAGTAGGAGGTGGGAAAGTCCTTCAGGGCAGGATGGCCGGCGCTGATGCGCGTGCCGACTATCATCGGGTCCCACTTGAACATGACAGGGTTCCAGAAGTGGCCGGCAAAGTGTGTGTCGCGGCCGGGCAGGCTCTTTCCGGCCAGAAAGAGCACCCGCTCCCCGCGTACCAGCCGGGCCCGGGCTTCGGCCCAGTCGCGCACGACGGCGGCCTGCGGCCCGCGCTGCCGGTCGGCGGGAGGATAAACCCAGATATTCCATTCATTGTGCAACGTCCCGAGCCGCGCATGGAGCGTCAGGCGACACGCCGAGTCGGACAGCGCGAGCGGTACGCGTATGCAGCCGATGCTGTCGACGCCGCCTCGCGCCAGCTTGCCGTGGCGCAGGCTGCCCTGCCACAGGGTGCGGCCCTTCTCGTCCGCAATGCGCCACTCCAAGCGGCCGCGCCCCAAGTCGGCCGGGCCGAACTGATAAAGGGAGAACTTTGCCGTGAGGTCCTCGCCCTGCACGAACGCACGCTTCGGCAAGCGGGCCAGCAGCACCTGCGGGCCGCACCATTCGCGGAACTTTTCCGGGCGGACGAGCCCCTTGCTTTCCCAGAAGGCGTCCAGCAGGCCGACGAAGGCGCTGCCCTGGCCGGGGAAGTCCTGCAGGCCTAACAGCTGGAAACCGCCCGAACCGGACGAGCGGAGCAGCGCCTCCGTCACCTCCTTGTATTGCAGCACGGTGTGCGCACCGGTGGCCCGAAAGAAGTCGTCGGCCTGCCAGAGCATGCCGTGCTGCGCCAGGCGTTCCTGAAACACCTTGAAGTTGCGGGGCTCGAGCACGCCTTTATACTTCCCCATCTCCCGGAAGTTGGGATACATGCAGCGCTGCCCCGCCTCGTGGGCAATGACGGGTACGTCTATCTGCGACTCCTTCGTCCGGTCCCAGTCCGTCGAGGGCTGGCCTTCGTAGACCGTGATCCAGCCTTTCTCCGTCACGTGCGACGCATAGTACTGGTCCGCCTTGACGTGCGTGCGCGCCGTAGAGGCGGAGTAGAGATGGCGGTCATCGTAGGCCCGCCCTTTGCGTATGAGGTCCTCGAGCACGGCAAAGTCTCCCTCGTTCTCGTTGCCGTTGCAGTAGAGCAGGAAAGAGGGGTGATGGCCGTATGCGTCGAGCAGACTGAACATTTCCTTTTCAAAAAAATCGCGGCGCGCAGGATATTTCCCCACGTCCTTTATCCACATGGGCAGCTCCACCTGGAGGTAAAGGCCGGCGGCGTCGGCCGCGGCGAAGGCGGCCTCGGGCGGACACCAGGAATGGAAGCGGACGTGGTTGAAACCGTAGTCCTTGACCGTACGGAATATGCGTGCCCACGTGGCGGTGTCCGTCGCGGGATAGCCCGTCAAGGGGAAGACGGCGCAGTCCAGCACACCGCGCAGGTGGACGTCGCGCCCGTTGACGCGCACATGATGGCGGCCCTGCTCCACCTTGCGCATGCCGAACGTGCGGCGGATAGTGTCGGCCCCGGCGGCGGTGCGGAACACTGCCTCCAGGCGATAAAGCGACGGCGTGAACTCGTCCCACAGGCGCACCGGCCCCTTGATCCGCAGGGTATGGCGCACGGCGGTGTCGGCCGCCGCCACGGGCGCCTGCGTCTGCGCCACGGTGCGCCCGTCCGTCAGGTCGGTCACCCGGAGCGCCAGCGTGCCGGCTGCGGCCGAGTCGGCAGCGGCCAGCCGCAGGCTGACGCGGACGTTCCCGCCGTCGGTGTCGGGATAGACGTCGGCCCGCGCGATATGGCGGCGCGGGCGGGCCGTCAGCTCCATGCGCCCGACGATGCCGTTCCAGTTTGTCTGCGTGTACTCCGTCGTCCCGTGCGTCCAGTGGTCCATCGGGTACTTCAGCCGGTTGTCCACGCAGATGGTCAGCGTGTGCGTCCCCGGTGCCAGGTAGGGCGTCAGGCGGAAGCGGTTGGGCGTGGAAAGGCGCTCGCCCGTCCCGGCGGGCTGTCCGTCCACGTAGACCGCCGTGGCCCAGTGGCAACGCTCCAGCACGAGCTCCACCTCCATTCCTGCCCAGGCGGACGGGATGGTCACCTCCCGTTGGTACCAAGCCATGCCTACATATTCGTAACGCCGGCTCAGGCGGTCCACGTAGGCCGCCGCATTGGGCACACCCGCCCCGGCCTCATCCGTCGAGCCGGGCAGGCGTATGGAGCCGGCAAGCCGGGTCCGGTAAAGTTCAGACCCGGCCGTCATGCCAAAGCCTGAAGGGTCGAGCTGGAAACGCCACAACCCGGACAGGTCTATCCTCCTTCCGTCCGCCGCGGCGTGGGCCGCCGCAGCCGCCAGGAAAAGGGCTAAAGCCATCAGCCGGCGGCTCGTGCGGACGGCCCCGCGGCGGAGCGTCTCAGACAGGTGGTTGTGCTTCATTTCTTATATCTTTTTTCCTGTTGAAATCTTTCTTTCCTTCTGCCCCGCCTACCCGCGTAGCAACGGGGCTTAGGCGCGTGGCGACGGGGCTTAGCCCAGTTACGACGGGACTTAGGCGCGTGGCGACGGTCACCAGCCGCCTCCGCCCGGAACGGCAGGCGACAGCTGCAGGTCAATGCGCCCGTAGCAGGGCAAGGCCTCGAGCAGCTTGCAATAATTGCCCCACGCTATCTCGGGATAGTCCCAGCGGTTGTCCGCATGGAGCGTGAGGTTGCCGCGGGCATCCTGGCCCAGGCGGCAAGCCACGTCGCCGCCAGCCGAGACGACGGAGAGACTGCCCGCCGCCTCCGCCGCGCCGGCCGCAGCGAGGGTATAGACGTAAACGTTTTCCTTCATGGCCTTGGCCGCCTGCGTGAGGGGGCGGGAACAGGGCGCACCCGCGTCGGACCAATAATAATAGTTGCGCGTATCGAGCGCCCACGGACCGTCCGGGCGCTGGCCGTAGGCGGGCTCGTCCGCACGGTAAAGCGGCACGCGGCCCTCGTTGCCGGACAAGGCGTCGGCCGGGTAGCAATCCCAATAGCCGGCGCGCTGCCAGGCCAGGCTGTCGAACCCGGAGGGCAGATAAAAGGACAGACCGCTCTCGCGCAAATAGCCGTTGGGCAGGCCATCGGTGACATAGCTTATGCTCAGAAGTCCATGGGGCGTAAGGGTGATGTCGTACTCGGTACGGACGGACCGATAGCTCCCGCTGAGCCTTACCAGCACGTCCGCGCCGCGCCGCTCGAGGCGGAACGCCTCCTTCCGCCAGTCGTCCGGGCAGACGGTGTAGTGGTCCGCCATCTTCCTCACCTCGGCGCCCGAGAGATGGTTCAGGTTGACGTAGGCGTTAAGGTACGGCCCTCCGGAGAGGAGCTGGCGGCCGCCGGCCGAAGCGCTGACCATGAGCCCCGTGCGCTTGTCGAACGTCACGGCGAAGTCCTTGCCGCTGACCGTGACGGCGCTGCCGGTCTCCGCGACGCTGAGACCGCCGCCCGCGACCTGGAGAGGACGCGCCAGCGGCCGGTGGCCCAGCCACAGGCAATAGGTGTCGATAAGGCTGCCGTCCGCCGCCCGGAAGTCTATGCGGAGCGAATCGCCGTCCGCCCACGCCTCGGCGGGAATCGTGAGCAGTCCCCGGCCGTGGGGCGGCGCCGGCGTCAGGACGACATGGCCCGTGCGGCCGGCGTAGGTGTAGACAGCGGAGATTTCGTCCAGGTCCGTGTGGTCGAAACGGTTACGGACGGAGAACCGGAGCGGCCCGCCGGGAGCGAATCCGACGACACGGGGCGCCTCGAGGCGCACGGGCGAATAGGCTTTCTTCGTGGCCCAGAACTCGGGCTTGCGCCGGCGCCATACGTCCACGATGCCCCACTCGCCATATCCCACGCAGTTGCCGCGGAAGCCTTCGGGCTTGGCCGTGTGGGCAAACTCTTTCCAGAAGGGTTCGCCCTCCTTCGGTTCAGGCAGCGCGAACGTTTCGTCCACGTAGCCCCAGATGGCGCCGCCCAGTCCGCCGCGGGCGTCGAAGAGGCGGCTCCACATCAGGTCGAGCGACTGCCCCCAGAACTCGCGGATGTTCGGGTCGGTGCGCAGCGTGGCGTAGGTGTAGCAGGGGGGATGCGCCCACTCGTCGAAAAGGGCGGGAATGCCCTCACCCTGGAAGCCCTGCGTACGCTTGCCGTACTGCTGCAGGGTGCCGTCCACGCCGGGATAGTGCATGCTGAGGATGTCGTAGACGTGGTCCCCGGCGGGCACGGTGCCCGGATAACTGTATATCACCGGGCGGGTGCGGTCCGTAGCCCGCAGCCACTCGTTGCAGAGTTTCATGTTGCTGCCGTAAACGCTCTCGTTGCCCAGGCTCCAGAAGATGATGGAGGGATGGGAGCGGTAGGCCTTCACCATCTCCTGGCACTGGCCGAGATAGCGGTCCGCGAAAGTGCTGTCGTTCTCCGAGCTGCCCGGCGCGTAGTTCTTCTGCCGGTAAGTATTGACGAAGCAGACGGCCGTCTCGCACTCCACGTAAAGCCCGTAGCGGTCGCACCAGTCCAGAAAGGCCTCGCTCGGCGGATAGTGCGACGTGCGCACAAAGTTCATATTCGCTTCCTTGAACAGGCGGACGTCGAGGCTGTCCAGCCGCGCCGTCGTGGTGCGGCCCAGGCGCGGATGCATGTCGTGCCGGCAGGCGCCGCGCAGCTTCACGGGCCGGCCGTTGACCATCAGGCGGTCGCCTTCCACCCTTACTTCGCGGAAGCCCACGCGGCGGCTGAACGATGCCTGCTCGCGGCCGCTCTGTCGGAGCGTCAGGCTCAGCGTGTAGAGCCTGGGATGCTCGGCGTCCCACTTGGCGGGAGCCGTGACGGGAACCGTCAGCACGCCTCCGCCGCGCCGCAGCGGGAAACGGGTGGAGTCAAGGGAGACGGCGCGGCCCCAGGGATCCGTGAGCCGCAGCTCTGCCTCGGCTTCCCCGTCGCCGGAGTAGGTGAAGCCCACCCGCATCGTGGCATCGCGGTAGAGACTGTCCAGGTCCGTCTCCACGTAAACGTCGCTGATGCAGCTCTGCGGCAGGGCGAAGAGCGTCACACCCCGCAGGATGCCGCCTATGGGGTGGTGCGCGTAGCCCGAGGCGTAGGAAGGCTCGTCCAGGCGGTCTGTCACCTCGAGCCGGACCTCTGCCCGCCGGCCGGGGCGCACCCAGCGCGTCACGTCGGTCTCCCACCGCGTGAAGCCGCCGTGGTGCTCGCGGACAAAGTGCCCGTTCACCCAGAGCCGGGCATGGCTGTAGACGCCGTCGAACCGCAGGATGACGCGCTTGCCCGCAAAGTCGGCCGGTACGGTGAACGTCCGCTTATATTGGAACGGCACGTCGTGGCCTATGGCAAAGCCCTGCATGGCCGCCTCGCCCGGCACGCGGATACGCTGCCAGCGACTGCCGGGAGTGCGCTTGAACCGCCACTCCCCGTCGAGAGAAATCACGGGACGCTCCACGCCCGCCACCGCTCTGGGCAGCGAGTAGCACGGATAGACTCCATCCGCAGCGACAGGCGCGCCGGAGGCCGCCAGCAACGCCGCGCAGACCGCAAGACGTAAGCACAGATTCTTTACACGTATCATGTCAAGGGGCAGAATGGTCAGCTGCAAAGTTAGCCCCTTCCCTCCGGCCGCAGCGCCTGTTTCCCTGCACCCGTCTTGTACAAAAAGGAAATACACCGGCCGAAACGGACAAAAATCGGTCACGCCCCCGCCGCGCCGCCCTGCTCGGCCGCGCGGGCCGCCCCGGCCGAGCCGCGGTCCCCCGCCGCCGGCCGCGCCAGCGAACAGGGCGACGCGCCGTAGACCTGCCGGAACGTGCGGGCGAAGTACTGCGGCGAACTGAAGCCGCAACGGTAGCTGATTTCCTTCACACTGAGTTCCGTCGTCTGGATAAGCTCCACGGCCTTGGCCACACGCACCCGGCGCACGAAGTCTATCGGCGACACGTGCAGGTAGCTCGCAAAGAGGCTGCGCAGGTAGCGTTCGCTCACGCCGGCCCGCCGCGCCACGTCCGCCACCGCCAGCGGCGCGCCATAGTTCTGCCGCACGAAGTCCGTCGCCACGCGCAGCGCAGCGGGCGCGCCGGCCGCGGACATCGAGTCCGCCAGGTAGCGGCGCAACAATAGGAGAAGCTCGGCATAGAGCAGAACGACGAGGTGAATGCTGTCCGGCCGGCAACGCTGCAGCTCGGCGATGATGCGCCTCACCGTACCCGAAATCTCCACGTCGCCTGCCACCTTCACCACGCGCGGGTGGGACAAGCCGGCCACGCCGTCGGGACGGAAACCGAGCGCCAAGAACACCTCGGGCAGGAACTCCAACTGCATCAGCACCGCTCCGCGCGGCCCCGCCTCGAAGCGATGGGGAGCCTGCGGCGTGACGATCATCAGCTCGCCCTGGCGGAAGCCTTGCGTCTGGCCGCCGCACTCCATGAAGCACGAGCCTCGACGCACGTAGTTGATCTCAATGCGCCGGTGCGCGTGCGGGCCGTAGGGCTCGTGCGGCACGAAGGAGACGTGGCGGAACACTTCCGTCAGTCTCCTTCCCTTGAAAAGTTCCACAAGCGCCTCCAACTGGCTCCAGAAAGAGGCTACCCCGCCCGCGGCGGATTGTTCCACGGATTTTGTCATAAGAGCAGGAAAAAGTCACGGGCAGGCCGCGCGAAGGGGCGGCTGTGCCCGCATGTGCAAAATTAGCAGGAAAAAGGCAATGCACCAAACTTCGTGCCCGCGCCGCCGGCCGTGCGGACGGGAACAAGGGAAAGGAGGCGAAGAGAGCCGCACGAAAAAAGGCGGGGCCGAGGCGGAGGTCTCTCCATCCCCCGGCCCCGCCCTGCCCCACGTGCGGGAGGGCAGGCCGCCCTTACAGGCACATCTCAAAGATCTTCTCTATGTCGGCCTGACGCAAGGGTTTGAAACCCGGCAGCACGTCGCCGCCGCAGGCCTTACGGGCCATGACGGGGAAGTCCTTGGCCTGGATGCCCACTTCGGTAAAGGTGGACTTCAGCCCCAAGGTGCCGAAGAGGAAGTCAGCGAGCCGCTTGATGGCGTCGCGGGCCACGGCCATGGGCGGCTCGGACGCGTCGAGCCCGAATACTGCCGTCCCGAACTGCGCGTAGCGGGGCGCCGTGGTCTCGTCCAGGCAGTACTCCAGCCAGCGCGGGGTCAGGATGGCCAGCCCCAAGCCGTGCGTGATGTCGTAGAGCGCCGAGAGTTCGTGCTCCATGGGGTGACAGCTCCAGGCCTGGGCGCGTCCGCCGTTGATAAAGCCGTTGATGGCCCACGACGAGGCCCACATCAGGTTGGCGCGGGCCTCGTAGTTCTCCGGCTCGCGCATGGCCACGGGAGCGTAGCGGATGATGGTGCGCACCAGGCCCTCCATGAACGTGTCGAGCATGTAGAGGCCGGGGGCCATGTCGAAGTAGACCTCGAATATGTGCGAGAGCATGTCCGCGGCGCCGCACGCCGTCTGGTACGGACTGACGGAATACGTGTTCGTCGGGTCGAGGAAGGAGACCTTGGGCAGCAGCGGCGCGGCCATTCGCCCGATCTTGTCGTGCGTTTCGGGGTTGCTGATGACGCCGCCCGAGTCCATCTCCGAGCCGGTGGCGGAAAGCGTGAGCACGGTGACGACGGGCAGGGCTTTTTCCACCGGCGCCCAGCGGCTGAAGAATTCCCACGGGTCGTGGTCCACCAGCGCGCCGGCGGCCATCCATTTCGTCGCGTCGATAGTGGAGCCGCCGCCGACGGCCAGCAGCACGTCAATGTGCTTCTCCTTGCAGAGCGCGGCGCCCTGGCGCACGGAGTCTATGCGCGGATTGGGGGCTATGCCGCCCAGCTCGCTGACCTCGAATCCGCCGCGGCGGAGTTCGGCCATAACGGCATCGTAGAGGCCGATGCGCTTGATGGAACCGCCGCCATAGGTCAGGAGCACGCGGCGGCCGAAGCGAGCCAGTTCCTCGCCGAGATGGCCCAGCTGGTTCTCCCCGAAATAGACTTTCACAGGGATGTCGTAAACGAAACTGTTCATTGCTTTTAGGATTTGTAGGGTGATACGGTCGGAGCCGCGCGGCGCGGGCAGACGGGCGGCCGCCGCTCGTGCGGCTTTTCCCGCAAAGTTAACACAGAGGGGCGAAACGAAAAAGCGGGCTGCGCGTCTTTATCGGCCGCCCGTCCGCTTTTTGCATAGATTTAACTCGCAGCCGTGCCCGCCGCGCCGCCGCTTCCCTGCGCACACCGCCGGAAGAAGGCCGCGCGGCCCGCCGGTCACAGGGTTAGGGACCGTGCGGACGGGGCTTAGCCCGCTGGCTACGGGGCTAAGGCCCGTAAAAACTCGCCTTAGCCCCGTAGCCGCAGTACGGCACCGCGGCGCCGCGCGGCCTTCAGCCGGCGGCGCGGGCCCTGGCGGCGGCATAGAGCCCCCGCACCAGGGCGGCGGCCTCCTCCATCCCGACGATGCCGGTATTGATGGTGAGATCGTAGCGATGGGGGTCGCCCCACTTTTCACCCGTGTAGTACTCATAATGTGCTATGCGCGCACGGTTTACCCTCCGCACCTCGGCCGGAGCCGCCTCCGCGGCGACGCCATACTCCTCGGCGCAACGGCGGCACTCGCTCGCGAAGTCGGCGCAGCAGAACACGCGCACCGTGTTTGGCCGGCCGCGCAGCACGAAGTCGGCCAGACGGCCCACGATGACGCACGGCCCCTGCGCGGCCAGCCGCTCCACGACGCGGCTCTCGGCGATGTAGAGTGCGTCGTCGGGCGAGAGGCCGTCTTCGGGCCGGACACCGTGGGCCAGAATGCTTTTCAGCCAAAGCGAGGGGATGGACTGCTCGTTGGCGCGTACGTAGGCTTCCGTCAGGCCGCTTTCCTGCGCCGCAAGCGTGATGAACTGCCGGTCGTAGAGCGGAAGTCCGAGATCGGCCGCCAGGCGGCGGGCCAGCTGCAGGCCGCCGCTGCCGTACTCGCGGGCAATGGTGACCACCGGGGCGACACCGGACGGGGCGGCCGCCGCGGGGGCGGGCTGCCGGCCCAGCCAGCGGTCGAGGATGCGTAGCCACGGGCTGACGGCGTGGATAACCGGGCCCACGACAACGGCGGCCACGACCGTGCCTTCACGGACGCCGTCGATGCGCGACAGGGCCAGCCACGACATGAGGCAGGCCAGCAGGACGAGCGATACGTCGAAGCACAGCTTCACGTAGCCGAAGTCGAAGCGGAGGCGGCGCGCCAGCACCTTCACCAGATACTCGCCCGCCAGCATGGCCACGTTTGCCTTCACCTCCAGGGCTATGCCCAGCGCCAGCACGCCGCAGCCCGCGGCGAGCGTAGCAAGCTGCACGGCATAGGTAGCGGGCTGCACCCACGAAAGCATGGCCATGGAGCAGTCTATGAACATGCCGAAACAGAGCGTAATAGGAATCTGGGAAAGGTAGGCCCGCAGGTCGGCCCGCAGGAAGTCGCGCCCCATGAGCGGCAGTTCGATGACCGTGAAAAGCAGGTTGACAAGGATGGTCCACTGCCCCATGGTGAGCGGGGTGAAGAGGCTGAGCACGTAGTTGACGCTCGTGATGGGCGACGTACCGAGCAGCGCGCGCGTGATGGCGGCAATGCCCACGGTGTTGATGAAAATGGAGACGAGAAAGAGGAGATAGCGTCTCAACAAGTATTTCTTCATAAGCAAGTCCGGTTGTGAATCCGGCTGCAAAGTTCAGCAGTTGCGCGCGGACAGAGCGCATAAAAAGACGACCAACGTTCGTCCATTGCGAAACACTTCGTACCTTTGTCTTGTCAGAACCTCCTGCTTATGTCCCAGACTTCCGCCCTGCTTCCCCTAAGGGGAAGACTGCTGCACAACGAGTTGTCCTACAACGTCATAACCGCATCGTCCTTCCGCTACGGAGAGCTGCTGCTGGAGGGTGCTTTCTACCTCGCATTAGTCACAAACGGCACAGCCACCCAGGCCTGCGGCGCACAAGTCCGCAGACTGCGCCCGCGCGAACTGCTGGTGCTGACGCCGAGCCTGCGCGTCGCCCTCACGGAGCCTGCGGCGGACTTTGCGCTGACCTGTCTGCGCATTGCGCCGCCCTATTTCGACAGTCTGCCGGACGGCACGCTGCTCTACCGGCAGGCAGCTGGCGGCGCAGCGCGCGGCAGGATGCCGGTCTGCCGCCTGGCGGACGAGGACTTTCTGCGGATGCGGGCGGCGCTGGATCTGTTCCGCTTCGCGCCGGACGGGGAGCGGATGTACGAACGCGGCGTGGCGCGCCACCTGTGCAGCGGCTGCCTGCTCATGGCCGCGGACCTGCTGGCCGGAGGACCGCGCGACGCGGCCGGATACGTAAGCCGCGGCGACGAAATCTTCCGCCGCTTCAAGCGCCTCCTGATGGAGCATTACCGGAAAGCACACACCGTGGCTTTCTACGCCGGGCAGCTGTGCATTTCGCCTGCCTACCTGTCGCGCATCGTAAAGCGGACAACCGGCCGCACCGTCCGCGACCACGTGGCCCGGCTGCTGGCGGCCGAGGCGCGCCGGCAGCTGGACTGCACGGACAGGGAGATTAAGGAGATTGCCCATGACCTGGGCTTCGCGGACGCTTCGGCTTTCGGGAAATTCTTTCGGAAGGAAGTGCACGCTTCGCCCACAGCCTTCCGCCGCTGCCGGCCTTAGGGCGGAGCGGGGCCGCCGGCTCAGAAACTGAGGGCCACGCCGCCCTGGAACGTGGCGCGCGGCATAGGATAACCGGCGAGGCTCTCGTAGCGCTGGGCCAGGAGGTTGTCCGCCCGGGCGAAGAGCGTGGCCCGGCGGGCGAGGTGGTAGTCGGCCCGGGCGTCCCAGAGGAGGAAACTGTCCGTCTGCGGCGCAGCTCCGACGGCGGTGTAGAGCCCCCTGACGTACTGCATGCCGGTCGAGGCGCTCCATCGGCCGTGCCTGTAGTCGGCGCCGACGTATAACTTGTGCTCGGGCGCGCCCAGCACGGGGTTTTCCATGTGCGTCCAGCTGTAGTTGGCGTTCAAGTGCCAGCGGCTGGAGAGATTCCAGCCGACGCTGGCTTCCAAGCCGTAGTTTTCCACAGCCCCGGAGTTGAAGTAGCGCGGACCGGAGGGGTCGAGCTCGATGATATTCTCGCCGTCAATGTAGTAAAGGTTGAGGCCGTAGGTCAAGGCGCCATCGAGCTGCCGCTGGGTGAAGGAGAGCTCGTAGCTGACGAGGCGCTCAGCCCGAAGGTCGGCGTTGGCCGGCCGGAACATGTACATCTCGCGAATCGTAGGGTTGCGGAATCCTTTGCTTACCATAGCCTTGAGCTCGGCCTGGCGGGGCAGGTGGAGGGCCAGTCCGCCTTGCGGCACGAACTCGGTGCCGGTGTGCGAATGGTGGTCCACGCGCAAGCCGGCGTCGAGCGTGAGCCAGCGGCCCAGGTGCTGGCGGTAGTCCACGTAGCCGGCCAGCTCGTCCTGCTTTTTCTCCACGCCCGGCTCGCGCGCTCCGGTTGCGACGACGCGGTTCCACGTCTCGCCGCCGAAGTGCTGGTAGTCGAAGCCCAGGGTGAGACGGCCGCCGCGTAGCGGGACAAAGCTCTGATAAAGGGACACGCCCGCCATGTAGTCACGGGAATGGAAGCGGGTGGCTTGTGGCTCCTCGCCCGCGGCATATCCGTCGTTGATCTTGTGGCGGCCCCAGTTGTAGAACAGGCTCACGGCGCCTGAGGTGCGGCCGTAGTGGTTCTCGAGCATGACGGAGGCCATGCCGCGGGTGACGCGCGAATCGTTGTCCGTAAGGGGCGCGCTCACAGGACCGGGATTGGAGGAGTTGAAATGCGTGACATTGACGTCGCCCCAGAGCCGCCAGGCGGAACTGAAGTCGTAGGCGAGCTTGGCATAGCCGCCATATTGCTCAAACGCCATGTCGGAGCGATGGCCATCGGAGCGGCCGTAGTTTGCCGTAACGACGCTGCTGAAGCGCCCCCGGCGCAGGCGACTCGCCGCCTCGGCCTGCAGCGTCCCGTAGGACCCGCCGCTCACGTGGGCCGTCGTGGCGGCGCCGTCGTGCGGCATCCGGCGCGTCACGATATTAATCACACCGCCCATGGCGTTGGAGCCGTAGAGCACGGAGGCGGGGCCGCGAAGCACCTCCACGCGTTCGGCCAGCATCGTCTGATAAGCGTCGGCGATGGGGTGGCCGAAGAGGCCCATGTACTGGGGATGGCCGTCGATGAGTACGAGCATCTGCGCGCCGGACGAAAGGCCGCGCATGCTCATGCCGCCCGCCGCGCCGGTGGACACGCCGTAGCCCATCAGGCCGCGGCTGGTGACGAAGAGGCCCGGGACCTGGCGTGTCAGTGTGGGCAGCACGGAGGCCTCGTGGCTCTCCTCGAGCTGACGGCGGCCGACGACGGTGACGGTTGTCGGCAGGTCGCGGGCGCTGACGGCTCCGCGCGTGCCGGTGACGACGGCCTCGCTGATGGCGTAGCTCTTTTCGGCGCACGCGGTGTCGGTCTGCGCCGCGAGTGTGCCGGGGGCAGCAGCCGCTGCGCCGCTCAGCAGCGCTACGGCGAGGCAGCGGGCCGCCGGGCGGACGGGAAGGTAGCGGTGTTTCATAAGATTATAAAAGAGGCTGATTATGAAGAAACGCGTGCGCCGGGCCCGCGGAATGCGGCAGCCGTGCGGACGGGCTGCTCCGCCGGGGCGGCGGACACGTGCGGCAGGTGGCTCCGCCGCTGCCTGCAAAGTTATGCGCTCCCGGCCGGTTCTCCCCTAACCGCATTACGGGATTTGCTACCCTTATTACAGATTCAGGGGCGATGCGGCCTTCCGGCGCACCGCCCCGTCCTGTCACTTCCAGCGGAACAGCCAAATCTGCGGCGAGCGGATGCCTGGCTTTTCCTCCCCGTTTATCCAGAAGAAGCAGTGATCCCGACCCGCCAGCGCCGCTCCGGCGCGCGCGGCCTGCGGGACACGGGCCACGACGTGCCAAGCATCGGCCGCCGCGTCGTAGGCCAGGACGCGGTCGTTCAGGCGATATGCGGCCGGGGGCTGCGTCATGTAGCGATAAGCCTCGGCCTTAAGGCGGGCCACAGTGGCCGTATCGCCCGCAGCTGCGGCCCGGGCCGTCTGTGCCTCGCGCCGCAACGCCGCCAGAAAGATGTCCTTGTCCACTCCGCCCAGACACAGCGCCCGCGTGCGGTCCACGGCATAGCCGCTCCCGCCGCCCAGGCTGATCGCCTGCCCGGAAGCATCGACGGGGGCGGCCACTTCGATCCAGCTGCGCGTCGAGGGGGTGTAGCAAAGCGACGACGTGGACAGACTGGCGTCGCGCCCGCCGCCGGCCGCGGCGAATCCGCCGAAGACGAACAGGCAGTCCTCGCCGCCGCGCTGCAGCCCTACGGCCACGGCCTGTGTGCGGGGCTCGCCGGGCAGGGAGGCTTCCGCACGCCACCCCCCGGCGGGATTGCGGAGCGAAAGGGAATAGACCCGGACGGTGGGCACGCCGGCAGCGTTGCCGCCCGCCACGTAGACGCGGTCGCCCACGAGCGCGCCGCACAGATTGTCCGTCGGGACGGGCAGCGGGGGCAACGTGTCGCACACGAGGCTACGGCCGTCGGCAGCCAGGCTTAGCCGCCAGACGTCGGCCAACGGGCCGGAGGCCGACGCGCCGCCGATGCACAACAGGCCGTCCGGCAGACCGATGCCTACGCCGTAGGCGGCCGCACGCGGCAGGCGGCCCGCCACGCGCCACTGCCCGGACCGGGCCCGAAGGGGCGCTACCAAGACTACGTCGTAATAGACCTTCTTCCCGCCGTCCGCGGCGGGCGTGTCGGGAAAGTTACAGCCGCCGGCCCACCAGACCAGCGTGTCGCTCACGCCGGCATAGGAGGCCGACACGCCCTGTGCGAAACGGGCATCGGGGAGCTGGCCCGGCGCCGGCACCGAACGGCTCGTCAGGGCGGGCTGGGCAGCCGCCGGGCCGTTCCACAGGCACAGGCCGGCCAGCAGCAGATATAGCATTCGCTTCATCTCGGTTTTCTTGTTTTTCGTTTTGCCTCCACCCTCGCCCGCCGCAGTCCGTCAATCCGCGGACGGTGACAGCGCGGACGGGGCTTAGGGAAGTTTTTACGGGAATAGGCCCCGTTCGCACGGGGCTTAGGCGTGTTCGCACGAGGCCCGGGCATTTTGCGCCGGTCCGGCACGCAGGGTCCTGTCCGCCGGACGGCATCGCTCGCGGACCGGAGCGGCGGGGTGCAAAAACAGTCCGGCCGCCGCGCCGATAGGGACGCCGCGGCCGGAAGAGGATTCAGCCTTCGCCCAGAATGGTGCGGCAGAGCTTGTAGCCGCACACCATCATGCGGGGGATATGGAACGGCCCCTTGAACAGGTTGCCCTTGGCCGTCTGGGCCACGGTGCCGTCGCGATGCAGGTAGCCGAACCACTCGCCGTACTCTTCGTCGGGGAAGTGGGCATAGGCCCACTCGCTGGCCATGCGGTGCCAGGCCAGATATTTCAAGTCGCCGGTGTCGCGGTATGCGCAGAGCGTGGCAATGATGGCCTCGGTCTGTGGCCACCAGAACTTCATGTCCTGCGAATAGTCCTGGGCGGGCAGTCCCTTGCAGTCACGGAAGTTGATGATGCCGCCGTACTGCTCGTCCCATCCCCACTTCCAGGACCAATCGAGTATCTGCAGGGCCATGGCGCGCAGGGCGTCGTCGCCGCGCTGACGGGCCTCGTCGAGCAGGAACCAGGCCGTCTCGATGCAGTGACCGGGGTTGATGGTGCGGCCGTTGTTCGTGTCGATGAACTCGCCGTTGGGGCCGACCGTCTCCAGCAGTGCCTTGAACTCGGAGTGCATGAAGCAGTCGCGCAGCAGGGCCACGGAGCGGCTGATACGCTCGTCGAGCACGGGGTCGCTGATGACCTCGCGGACGCGGGCGGCCGTGTTGACCAAGATCATGGTGATGGAATGTCCCTGCATGGGCATCGTGTCCAGATACTTGGGCTCCAGGATGCCGGGGGTGTCCAGGAAGTGGAGCGTGCGCTTGAAGAGCTCGAGCGCCTTGCGGGCGTAGGTCTCGTCGCCCGTGGCCTTGGCGTACTCGGCCATGGCGATGATGGCGAAGCTCTCGGAGAAAACGTAGCGGCGCTTGCGCAGGGGCTTGCCGTCCGCCGTCACTTCGAAGTACATGCGGCCGTCCTTGTCGAAGCAATGGGCTTCGATGAAGTCCAACGCCGAACGCGAGGCCTCGAGCCAGGCGGGGAAGGGGGCGACATTATTATAGGCGAAAGCGCAAACGAAGGCGAAGCGGCCTTGAAACCACACGGACTTCGTGGGGTCCATCAGCGAGCCGTCGCGGTCCAGGCAGGTGTAGACGCCGCCGTTCTCGCGGTCCCATCCGTGTTTCAGCCAGAAGGGCAGGATGTTCTGCGTGAGGTCGTACTTGTAGCGCGCTTCCCACCCGCTGAGATATTGCTTGATGTCCAACATGGCGATTACTTGTTGCAATGTTCGAAGAAGTCAATAGCTTCGAGCTCGGTTTTCATGCGTGCCTCCTCATCGTCCGTCATGTTCTGGAAGGGCGTGCGGTTCTTACCGAGGTCGAACCCGATGAGCTTCATGATACGCTTTCCGGCTACGATGTTTCCACGGAAGTGGCAGATGACGTTGATCACGTCCTGTGCGTAGTTCTGCAGGGTGCGGGCGCGCTCGATGTCGCCGGCGGCCCAGGCGTCGAGGATGCCGGTCAGGCAGCGGCCGTTGTAGTTCGTCGTCCCGCCGATGCCGCCCTGCGCGCCGCCCATGGCAAGGCAGGGCAGGATTGTCTCGTCCTGTCCGTGGAGCATGTCGAACTTTCCGCCGGCGTAGAGGCGGCACTGATTGTACTCGTAGAGACTTTCGTAGGTGTACTTGATGCCGGCGAAGTTGGGTATGCGGCCGTCGACGGCCTTGAGGAAGTCCACCATCGAGAGGTAAGCGCCATTGAAGGCCGGGATATGGTAGAAGTAGAAAGGCAGGTCGGGTGCGGCCGAGGCTATTTCCTCACAGTACTTCACCAGTTCCTCAATGCGGTTCACCTTTGGGAAGGGCGGCGCCATGGCGCCCACGCCCCACGCGCCCAATGCCTGCGCATGGGCGGCCAGGCGGCGGCTGGACTTCACGCAGGTGCTGCCCACGTGGACAATAACCTTGAAGCCCTCGGGCACGGCGGCCATCCAGGCTTCGGCCAGTTTGATGCGCTCGTCCTCGGTCAGCATGTAGCCTTCGCCTGACGAGCCGTTGATGAATACGCCTTTCAGTCCGTTGCGCTGCAGGAGGCTGGCGTACTGGCCTATCGGCGCGTAGTTTACCTCACCGTTCTCGAGGAACGGCGTAAAGGGGGCATCGATGAGCCCTTTTATCTTTTCCATTTTCATAAGTTGTAAAGGAATTTTGACGTATGAGAAGGGGCAAGGGGATGCGTCAGGGGACGAGGCGCACCTTGCCGATGAGCTTGCGCACCTGTCCGCCGTCGCCCACAACCGGGGCGTGGGCATCCTCGGGGTAGACGATGACGAAGTCGCCGGGACGCAGCGTGAGCCAGGAGGCTGGCCGGTCGCCGTAGAGGGCGCAGTCCGTCGCGGGGTCGAAGGGCTGCCGCTCGTCGGCCGCTTCGGCCAGCGGCAGCCAGCCGAAGCGCTCCTCGCCCTCCAGGACCACGTGGATGTCCAGGTAGTCGCGGTGCACCTCGAGCACTTGGTCGGCCGCAGCCTTGAGGTCCGCGCACACATTATTTATATATAGGCTGTCACCGTCCAGGCTGATGCGGCCGGGGGCCGCGTGGAGCAGGTCGTGCGCCTTAACATAGTCGAAAAAAGGTTTGAAAAGCGGATGGAGCGCCTCGTAGCGTGCGCTCTGGTCCAGTGTGGAGAGTATCATGCCTTGTGCTTGAGGGGTTAGACTGAGTTATTCCATGTTGTCCGTGCGGGGCCGCAGGAAGCCGAGCTGTGCCGCGACTGCCAGCACTACGACGGCGCCCATCACGATGAAGCCGAAGCCGAGGTCGCCCTTGTCGGCCCAGGCGCCGAGCACCGTTGTCACGGCCGCGCCGGCAAAGACGCCGACCGTGTTCATAAGCCCATAGGCCGTGCTGCGGTGCTTCGAGGAGATGAACTGGCAGAGAATGGGCATGTTGTTAGCGTCGAACATGCCGTAGCCTATGCCGAAGAGCAGGCCGGCCGCCACGATGCCTGCCACGCTGTGGCTGTAGCCCAGCAGGAGCAGCGAGGGCACCATCATGATGAGGCCTATGGCACTGGTGAATATGCGGCCGCGCACGTTGCTCCGCACCCAGCGGTCGGAGAGCAGTCCGCCGACCACTACGCCGACAAACGACGAGGCGGCGATGGTGATGGTGGCCATCGGGCCGGCTGTGGCCATGGGCAAGTCGAGCGAAGAGGAGAAGAGTGAGGGCAGCCAGTTCTTAGTGGCCCAGCCCGGCAGACTCGACACGGCGAAGAAGAACAGGATGACCCAGAACGCGCCGCTGCGCACCACTGACCCCAGTCCGCGCCATACGCCGCCCCCTTGCTTCGCCGCATTGCCGGCCGGTTTGGGCTCGGCCTGGAGCACCGGGGACGAGGGAGCGTCGTGCAGGAAGAAGAGCAGCACCAGCGAGTAGACAATGCCGATGATGCCGAACCAGTGGAAGGCGGTGTGCCACGTGAAGGCTGCCGCCACCGTCGCGCCGAATCCGCCCACGGCCTGGCCCACGTAAAGGCCGGTCATGTGTATGCCGACGGCCAACGAGCGCGAGCCTCCCGTGTGCCAGTCCGCTATGAGCGAGAGCGCGGAGGGCAGGTAGAGCGCCTCGCTCACGCCCATGACGGCCCGCAGCGCGAAGAGCTGTCCGAAGGAGTCGGCGTAGCCCATCAGGAAGGTTACGCCCGACCATACGAACAGGCTGCTCACGACGAGCCACTTGCGGCTGAAGCGGTCGCCCGCCATGCCCGCGAACGGACTCACCAGACCGTAGACCCAGAGGAAGATGCCCATGAGCCAGCCGAAGGCTTCGCCCTTCTGCAGCTCCACGATGTCGAGCTGCATGGCCGACTGCATGGTCGATAGCATCTGACGGTCCATGTAGTTGAGCAGCGCCACGACCCATAGCAGGGCCACCACTACCCAAGGGTATATCTTTGATTGCTTCATGGTATGATAGGGCTAGAATTATTCACGGCTTTTCCGCTCCGGGCGGACAGTCCGCCCGGCTACTGCCGCAAATGTAAAGAAAAATCGCGATACCGTCCGCCTGTAGCGTCTTTTTTTTACGGCCGCCCGCGGCGGCCGGGCCGCTGTCGCCGTGCGAAGCCGCTTAATGTCCGCGCTCACGGGCCTTAGCCCCGTAAAAACTGGCCTTAGCCCTGTGTTTCCTGGCCTTAGCCCCGTGGATGCGGAGCGCCTTCACGCAGCAGCGGGGCGTGAAAAAACGGGCGGCGGGGCCGGCGGGTGAAACTTTTTTCCTAATTTTGCCCCTACCCGTCGGCAAGACCTGCGGGCCGATCCGCCATTTGTTCCACCTATCACTATCACTCTGATTTCATGAAAAACTACCGACTGCTGCCGGCTCTGCTGGCTCTTCTCCTGCTGCACGCCTCGCCCCTGACGGGCCAGACGGACAAGCCCGAAATCCCGCTCAAGTATGGCGCCACCCTTACGGGCAAGCGCCAGGACCCCGCCATGCGCCACTTCCGCGAGGCACGGCTCGGCGCCTTCGTTCACTGGGGGCTCTACGCCCTGCCCGGCGGCGTATGGAACGGGAAGGTGTATCCCGGAGCCGCCGAGTGGCTCGAATCGTGGGCCAAGGTGCCGTCGGCGGAATGGATGAAGCTGATGGACCAATGGGACCCGCAGCGCTTCGACGCACGCGCGTGGGCGCGTATGTTTAAGGACATGGGCGCCCGCTACGTGAAAATCACGACGAAGCACCACGAAGGCTTTTGCCTCTGGCCCAGCAAGTATTCTCCCTATACCGTGGCCCACACGCCCTTTAAGCGCGACATCCTCGGGGAGCTGGTCCACGCCCTGAACGACGAGGGCATCGACGTCCATTTCTATTTCTCGGTCATGGACTGGAGTCACCCGGACTGGCGCTCCACCATCCGCTCCGCCGAGGACAGCGTGGCCTTCGCCCGTTTCCTCACCTTCACGGAAAACCAACTGCGCGAACTGGCCGGGCGCTACCCCACGGTGAAGGACTTCTGGTTCGACGGGACCTGGGACGAGAGCGTGAAGCGCAACGGCTGGTGGACGGCCCGCGTGGAGCGTATGCTCAAGGAGCTTATCCCCGGCGTGACGGTCAACAGCCGCCTGCGCGCCGACGACTACGGCAAGCGCCACTTCGACAGCAACGGGCGCCTGATGGGCGACTACGAGTCGGGCTATGAGCGCCGCCTGCCCGACCCCGTGCGCGACCTGCGCGTGACGCAGTGGGACTGGGAGGCCTGCATGACGCTCCCGGAGAACCAGTGGGGATACCACCGCGACTGGTCGCTCAGCTACGTCAAGACGCCCGTCGAAGTGCTCGAGCGCATTGTCCACGCCGTCTCGATGGGCGGCAACATGGTGGTGAACTTCGGCCCGCAGTCCGACGGCGACTTCCGCCTCGAGGAGAAGGAGATGGCCCAGGCCATAGGCCGCTGGATGCGGCGCTACGGCGAGTGCGTCTACGGCTGCGACTACGCCGGATGGGACAAGCAGGACTGGGGCTACTTCACGGCCCGCGGCGACTCCGTCTACATGGTCGTCTTCAACCGCCCCTACTCCGGCCAGGCCGTTGTGAAAGTCCCCTCCGGGACGCAGATCGAGGCGGCCGAGATGGTCTACGCCCCGTCCGGCACCGCGCGCCTGCAAGTCACCGAGACGACGCGCAACGAATATAACGTGGCCATGCCGCAGACAGACCCCGGCGAACCTTTCGCTGTACGCCTCAGTCTGAAGCGCGGCGGCGCCTCCACAGGCCAGTACCGTGACGCCCTCACCTATGTCGCACCGCAAACACTCCCTATGCCATGACACGCCTCAGCCTCATCCCGCTCCTGCTCGCCCTGCTGCTTGGCCTCCCGGCCGCGGCGCAGCGCGAGACGCATCCCTTCAACGACGGCTGGCAATTCAAGCGCGGCCCCTTCCCTGCCGACCCGCGCCAGGCGGCCGCAGCCTGGGACGGCAAGTGGCAGGCCGTGAGCCTGCCCCACACGTGGAACGGCACAGACATGCAGCGCGCGGCGAATGCCTACTACGCCGGGCCCGCCTACTACCGCAAGTCCTTCGCCGTGCCCGCCGCCTGGAAGGAGCGCCGCCTGTTCCTCCGCTTCGAGGGCGTAGGCGCCTGCGCCGAAGTCTACGTCAACGGCCAGCTGGCCGGCACCCACCGCGGCGCCTACTCGGCCTTCGCCGTCGAGATAAGCGGACTCGTCAAGCCGGGCCAGGACAACGAGGTCGTCGTCCTGGCCGACAACGCCGCGCGGCCGGACGTCATTCCCGTGAACCACCAGCTCTTCGGCGTCTACGGCGGCATCTATCGCCCCGTCTCACTCATCGTCACCGCGCCGTGCCAGATAGCCGTCACGGACCATGCCTCGCCCGGCGTCTACATCTCGCAGCGCGACGTCTCGGCCCGGAGCGCCGAAGTCGATGTCCGGGTGAAGCTCGACAACGGCGGGCTCCAGCCCCAGGACCTCAGGCTTGAGACCGTCATTGCCGACCGCGAGGGGCGCGAGGTGGCACGCCGCAGCTCAGCGCTGAGGCTCACGCCGCAGGGCACGCAGGCCTACGTCCACCACTACCAGCTCCGCCGCCCCCACCTCTGGAACGGCCGGCCGGACCCGTACCTTTACCGCGTCACGGCCCGGCTCTGGGACGGCGGGCGGCTGATTGACGAGGTCGTCCAGCCGCTCGGGCTGCGCCGCATCGAGGCCGTTGCCGGCCGCGGCATACTGCTCAACGGAAAGCCCTACCCCATGCACGGCACGACGCGCCACCAGGACTGGCCCAACATAGGCAGCGCGCTCACCACGAAGGAGCACGACACGGATCTGCGCCTTATCATGGAAATGGGCGCTACGACGGTCCGCCTGGCCCATTACCAGCAGGCCGACTACGTATATGCCCGCTGCGACAGCCTCGGGCTTCTCGTCTGGGCCGAGATTCCCTTCGTCAACCGCGTTACGGGGAAGGAGTGGGACAACGCGCACCAGCAGCTGCGCGAACTCATCCGCCAGAGCTACAACCATCCCTCCATCTACGTCTGGGGGCTGCACAACGAGGTGTACCAGCCCCACGCCTACACCGCCGCACTCACGCAGTCGCTCCACGACTTGGCCAAGACTGAGGACCCGGGCCGCTACACAGCCGCAGTCAACGGCTACGGACGGGCTGACCACCCCGTCAACATGAACGCGGACATACAGGGCATGAACCGTTACTTCGGCTGGTACGAAGGCCGCGTGGGCGACATCGAGGCCTGGGTCAGCGGACTCGAGAAGGATTACCCCGACATGCCCCTCATGCTCACGGAGTACGGCGCCGATGCCAACCTGGCCCACCAGACAGAGACGCTCGGCGAGGCCTTGGACTGGACCAAGCCCTACTATCCCGAGACCTTCCAGACCAAGGTGCACGAGCAGCAATGGAGCGTCATAGCCCGCCACCCGTACATCCTGGCCTCCTACCTGTGGAACACGTTCGACTTCGCCTGTCCCGCCTGGTCGCGCGGCGGGGTGCCTGCCCGCAACCTCAAGGGGCTCGTCACCTTCGACCGCCGCACGCGGAAGGACGCCTACTACTGGTACAAGGCCAATTGGAACAGCGAGCCGATGGTCTACCTTACGCAGCGGCGCAACGTGGAGCGCGAACACCGCGTGACGAGTGTCACCGTCTACAGCAATGCCGGCGCGCCCCGCCTCTGGCTCAACGGCCGGCCGCTCCCCGCGCCGCGCCGCGGGCTCACGGCCGTGCACTACGTGGCCGACAGCGTCCGCCTGGACAGCGGCATGAACGAGATACGCGCCGAAGTGCGCACGCCCGAGGGCCGCATCCTCGCCGACACCGTGCGCTGGCGCTACGCCGGGGAGGCCGTCCGCGCGGCCGACGCCACCGTGCACGAAGGCGAGCACTCCGGCTTCTGACCGCGCCGGCAGGATTGTCCCGTTCGGCGGGCAGGTTTGTCCATCCGGCGGAAGGCAGGGCTGGCATAAAGCCTTGAAAACATTTTTTACGGAAACGGAAACGGCCCGAACCACGCCTGCGAGCTATCTTTGCACAAAGTCCGCTGCCCGCGCCGTGCCCGACGGCGGCGCCGCGTGCGGGCGACATTCCCCGTAAACCCAACAAAGCGAAGCCTATGAAACGGAAAATCTTTTACCTGCTTCTTACCCTCACGCTCAGCCTGGGCCTCACCTCCTGCGTCGGTTACGCCGACATCTACGAGGACTATCCGCCGGGCTACTACCAGGACGGACCGCGACACAAGCATAAACGGCCGAAGCGCCACCACCGCAAGCCCAAACCGCCCCGCCCGGCTCCGCCTCATCACGACCGCCACCGGTAAAGCGGACGCCGCGCGCGATGCTCCACCCGCTACGCGGCGGGCCTCAGTCCCCACGGACTGGAGCCCGCCGCCTTTTTTGCGCCCGTCCCGCCAGTCGCCGTGCAGCGCGCGGGCCCGTCTCCGCTATTTCTCGCCTTAGCTCCGTTGCGACGCGCCTTAGCCCCGTTGCGACGCGCCTTAGCCCCGTTGCGACGCGCCTTAGCCCCGTTGCGGGCGGTCCCTCTTTCCGGGAAAAGCAGGCGCCGCCCGCACGGGGCAGCACGCCACAGAACCGCCGGCGGACGGAAAGGCCGGAGCTCGCCAATGCGGCATAGGGCGGCGCAAGGCCTGGCCGCCACGCCTGCCGGCCAGGCAGATTCGCGTCTTTTACATTTTTTTTGTAACTTTGCAGCCGACATCGGACCACCGATGCCGGTTTAGGATAACATAGCTCCGGGAAGAAGCCATCTGTCAACTCCGGGCATACTTTCAACTCGTACAGCCGCCGCCGTCCTGCCACCGGAGGGCCTGCCCAGCACGCCGCCCGGGGACGCCCCGCCCAGGCTGCCGACGGCGCACATCCCCGCCCGCAGGGCCGGCACCTGTCCGCCACGCCACAGACGGCAGCCTGCGCCGCAGAACCTTCCCAAATGATTTTTTTGACCATGAAGTACTTGAAAATAATCGGACCGCTCTGCCTGGCCGCCCTGTCGGTGCAGGCCGCCGCTCAGTCCGCCCCGGCCCGGGAATGCGGGGACACGCTGCACCTGTCGCTGGAGGAGGTGCTGGAACGCGGCGTGGCCAGCAACGTGCAGTTGCAGATAGACCGCAAGGAGGAGCTGGTAGCCGCCGAACAGGTGCGGGCGGCGCGCATGGGCAGCCTGCCGGACCTGCAACTGAGCCTGTCGGGCGGCGCCATAGGCCAGCCCGTGGTGTTCCGCCGCGGACTGTCCGGCGCCACGCGCCCCGACACGCCGGACTGGTCGCAGCACTACGGCATCGACTTCACGCAACCGCTCTACCAGGGTGGCCGCGTGCGCGGTGCCGTCCGCGGGGCTACGCTGGAAGAGTCGGCCACCCGGCTGCGTACGCTGGGACACACGGCGGACGTGAAGCTGGAACTGGTGAGCCGCTACGTGGAACTGTTCTCACTGACGCAGCAAGTCGAGGTGCTCCGCCGCGACATCGAGGAGGCGGAGCGGCGGCTGGCGGACATCCGCCGCCTGCGGCGCGAAGGGATCATCACGAACAACGACGTGCTGCGCAGCGAACTGCAACTGACGGACAGCCGGCTCAATCTGGAGCAGGCGTGCAACAGCCTGGCCCTGGCGGCCCAGCGCCTGGACATCCTGCTCGGACTGGACGAGCGGA
Organism: uncultured Alloprevotella sp.; assembly: GCA_944320745.1. Lineage (GTDB taxonomy): Bacteria > Bacteroidota > Bacteroidia > Bacteroidales > Bacteroidaceae > Alloprevotella. Next base: position 153,956 of record CALUIN010000001.1, read on the forward strand.
CGTTCGTCCTGCCGGACACGGCGCTCCTGTCCCGCCCGCTGCCCCTGCAGCCCTACGAGGCTTACGTGGAGAAAGCCTATGCGGCCGAGCCTTCGCTACGCCTGGCGCGCAAGCAGACGGAGATTGCGCACAATAGCGTAGACGTGGCCCGCGCGGACTACCGCCCCACGCTCGCGCTCACGGCCGGGAACACGCTGGCGCGCCCCTTGCAACGCACTATGGCCGACCAATACAACAACACGTGGAACGTGGGGGTCAGCCTGTCCTATCCCCTCTCCGCCCTCTATAAGAACAGACCGCGCGTGCGCGCCGCCCGCCAGACCGAGGCCGCCAGCCGCAAACAGGAGGAACTGCGCGAACAGCAGCTGCGCGTGGAGCTGCGCACGGCCTACCTGCGCCACTGCGAGGCCCGCCGGCGGGTGGCCGCGCTCGAACTCTCCGTGAAGCAGGCGGCGGAGAACTTCCGCATCGTGCGCAACCGCTACTTCGCTCAGCTGGCCATCCTGACGGATCTGCTCGACGCCAACGCCGTGCGGCTGGACGCCGAGCTGCAACTCACCACGGCCCGCGCCAACGTGGTCTATACCTATTATCAACTGCAACGGGCCTGCGGCGGACTCTGACCCGCCCGCCGGCGCGCCCGACGGGCCGCAACCCGCTCCTCTCAGACTGACAACATGATTTCCCTGGAACAGAAAAAAAAACATCTGAAGCGGATTCGCATCCGCAATATCACGCTCAACACGGTCTGCATCGCTCTGGCCGTTTGGGGTATCTCGTGGGCTTGCAAATACTTCTGGCGCAACGTCAACTTCGAGGTGACGAACGACGCCTACGTGGACCAGTACGTCGCGCCGGTCAACATCCGCGTGGCGGGCTACGTGAAGGAGGTGCGCTTCAAGGAGCACCAGTACGTGCACCGCGGGGACACACTCCTCTTGCTGGACGACAGCGAATACCGCATACGCGTGAAGGAGGCGCAAGCGGCCCTGCTCGAGGCGGAAGGGTCGGCGGACGTGCTGGCCTCGGGCGTGCGCACTTCACAAACGAACCTGGACGTACAGGACGCCAACATTGAGGAAGCGCGCGTCAGGATGGAGCGGGCGGAACAGGACTACCGCCGCTACGAACGCCTGCTGGCGGAGGGCTCCGTGGCCGAACAGCAGTACGAACAGATGAAAGCGGACTACGAAGCGGCCCGGGCACGCTACCAGGCCATGCAGGGCGGACGCCGCACGGCGCGGTCGCAATACGAAGAGTCGGCAAAACGGCACAGCAACGTGCAGGCTTCCATCATGAGCTGCGAGGCGGCGCTCGAACTGGCCCGGCTCAACCTCTCCTACACCGTGGTGACCGCCCCCTACGACGGATTCATGGGCCGCCGCACCCTCGAGGAAGGGCAGTACGTCGAGGCCGGACAGACCCTCTCCTACCTCGTGCGCAGCCGGGACAAGTGGGTCACGGCCAACTACCGCGAGACACAGATCAACGACATCTACATCGGCCAAGAGGTGGACATCACCGTAGATGCCTTGCCGGGGCGGCGGTTCAAGGGCGTCGTGACCGCCATCTCCGAGGCGACCGGCTCGAAATATGCCCTGGTGCCCACGGACAACGCGGCGGGCAACTTTGTCAAGGTGCAGCAGCGCATCCCTGTACGCATCGACCTGCGCGACGTATCGCCGGAGGACATGAGCCGCCTGCGCGCCGGCATGATGGTAGAGACCGCAGCCAGGAGGAAATGACATGAAGCCGCTGAACTTACCTCTCCGGCCCTGGGTCCCGCAATGGGTGGGCGTGGCTGTAATCTTCTACCTCTTCATCCCGTTCGCCATGCTCAACGGTACGTACACGGGGACCATGCAAGAGGTGTCGGGGACGCTGGGCGTACTGACCGAGGACATCTCCATGGGCTACTACGCCACGGCCGTAGGCATGGCCGTAGCCTATCCCATCGTGAAGCGAATCCATACGAACCTGGCGCCCAAGACCCTGCTGCTCTCCGACCTCATCCTGCAAGTGCTCCTCTGCCTCCTGTGTGCCCGCACGCAGAGCATAGACCTGATCATCTGCATCAGCTTCCTCATCGGCTTTCTCAAGGCCTTCGTGATGCTATGGCTCATCATCCACGTCTACCCCGTACTGACGCCGCGCGGCATCCGCAGCGAGTTCTACGCCTTCTTCTTCCCCTTCGTCTTCGGCGGTGGCCAGCTTTCCATGGCCCTGACGGCGCAGCTGGCCTACTACTTCGACTGGCGCTACAGCTACTACTTTATGGCGCTGCTCCTGCTGGTGGGCATCCTCCTTGTACTCGTCTTTTTCCGGTATGCGCCCACGCAGTTCCACATCCCGGTGGCGGACCTGCACCTGCGGAGCATGTTTCTCGTGTCGGTAGGAGTGCTGATGCTGCTCTACGTCTTCGCCTACGGGAAAGCGCTCGACTGGTTCGCCTCCCGGACTATCTGCGCCTACGTCGTAGCCGCCCCGCTGCTGCTCTTGCTTTTTTTCTGGCACCAGAAAGACCTGGGGCGGCCCTACGTCAGCCTGCGCCCGCTGCATAGCGTGAAGCGCCTGCTGGGCTACTTCTACATGATGGTGGTCATGTTCTTCAGCGCGTCGAACTCACTCGTCACGAATTATCTGACCGGCATCGTGAAGACGGACAGTGTCCACGCGAACACGCTCTGCCTGTGGCTGCTGCCGGGCTTTGTCGTGGGCGGGACAGTGTGCTTCTGGTGGTTCCGCTGGCAACGCTGGCGCTTCCGCTATCTGGTCGGCGCGGGCATGGCGTGCTTCGCCGTCTTCTTCGGGATGCTTTACTTTCAGGTCTCCCCGCGAAGCACTTACGAGATGCTTTATCTGCCCACCTTCTTCCGCGGGCTGGGGATGATGGTACTCGTCATTGCGTTCAGCCTGTACGTAGTGGAGAAACTGGAGCCGCAGTACATGCAGATGAACGCGTTCTATCTGATTCTGTTCCGCTCGGCCCTTTCTCCGCTGCTAGGCATGTCCTTTTTCTCGAACCTGCTCTACCGCCTGCAGCAGGAAAGCCTGCCGGTGCTGGCCGAGACGGCGACGGCGGCCGACCCGGCGGCCCGGTCGGCCTACGGCTCGGCCTTCCTGGCGGCACGGGCGGCAGGACACGGCTTCGGCGAGGCGGTGCAGACGGCCACGACCTCCGTCTACGGGACCCTGGGCGAGCAGGCGCTGCTCCTCTCGGTCAAGACCGTACTGGGCTGGCTGTTCGCCGCCGCCCTGGTGCTGGCCGTCGTCTCGTGCTTCATCCCGTTCCACCGCACGGTGCGCGTGAAGGTGCTCCGTACAGGCTCCGACATGGTGTGACGCCGCGGAGCGCCCCGGCGGCGGCATGATGCAAAAGCGTCCGTCCCGGCAGCCACTGCCAACGGCTGTCGGGACGGACGTTTACTTTATATGCGTCCGGGGCGCGGGGGCGTTCAGTCCTTCAGCGGGTTCCAGCCCTGCGCCTTGAGTTCAAACTCCTGCCCGTCGCGGCAAACGAGCAGGCGGCCCTGCTGCGCTTCTGTAATATGCCCGATCACTTTCACGTCCGGCAAGGCGAGCACGCGCTCGTGGTCGGTCAGCGGGACGGTGAACAGGAGTTCGTAGTCCTCGCCGCCGTTGAGGGCGCACGTGGTGACGTTGAGGTTGAACTCCTCGGCGGTGACGGCCGTCTGATAGTCCAGAGGGATGCGCTCCTCGTAGATGCGGCAGCCCACGCCCGAGTCGTGGCAGATGTGGAGCATTTCGGAGGAGAGTCCGTCGCTCACGTCGATCATCGCCGTGGGGCGGATGTGGGCCTCACGCAAGGCCTGGACCACATCGCGCCGGGCCTCGGGGCGGAGGAAACGCTCCAGGAGGTACTCCCGTCCGGCAAAGTCGGGCTGGGCCGGCTGGGCCGAAGCGGCGGGCCGGGTGTTGAACACGGCCTTCTCCCGTTCGAGGAGCTGAAGGCCCATATAGGCGGCGCCGAGATTACCGCTGACGCAGACGAGGTCCGTGGGCCGCGCGCCGCTGCGGTAGGCCACGTCGGCCGCGTCGGCCTCGCCGATGCAGGTCAGTGCCAGGGCCAGCCCCGTGAGCGACGACGTGGTGTCGCCGCCTACGAGGTCCACGCCGTGGCGTTCGCAGGCCAAGCGGATGCCGGCATAGAGTTCGTCCATGTCCTCTACGGAGAAATGGCGGCCCAGGGCTACGTCGGCCAGCAACTGGCGCGGCGTGCCGTTCATGGCATAGACGTCGGAGAAGTTGACCTGCGCGGCCTTGTAGCCCAGGTACTTCATGGGCGTGTAGACTAAGTCGAAATGGATGCCCTCCATGAGCATGTCGCTCGTGACGAGGACCTGACGGTCCGGATAGCTGAGCACGGCGCAGTCGTCGCCCACCCCCTTGCGGGTGGCTGGGCCCGGCTCGGGGAGGTCTTCCGTGAGACGGCGGATGAGGCCGAACTCGCCAAGCGTGGAGATTTCTGTTCGCTGCATGTTGCTTGCCTGTTCTTTTCTTATATCAAAAATAGAAGCCCACTCCGATGCTGGCGCCCACCGTACTGTTGTTGCTGAAGTCGTGCAGGCTCATTTTGTAGTAGAGCGCGGGCTCTATGGTGAGGAACTTGTTGATGAAGAAGGCGTAGCCTACGCGCAGGGGGATCATTACGTCGTTGCTGTCGGCGGTGAAGTGGTTGTACTCCGCCCCCGCGCCGAGGTAGACGCCGCACTGGTCGAAGTAGTAGCGCACGCCGGCGCCGACGCGCACGTCGTCCATGTTGCGCGTATGCTCGTAGCCCACGTTGCCGTGGAGCATAAGGCAGTCGGCCACGAAATAGCCCGCGTCGGCGTCGAGACCGAGGCGGAACTTCTCGCTGGAACTGTAGGAGAAGCCGAGGCCGGAGGCCGAGAGGCCAACGTACTTGGTGCCTTTCTCAAACTGGGCGTGCGCCGTCAGCGCCACTACGAAGAGCAGCAGGAGGGTGGTGAGTTTTCTCATGTGTCTTGATGTTTGTGGATTGTTGGACAGTGTTTGAAATTCAAATATAAGGATATATTTCCAAACGGAGGGTGAAAGGGCCATCGCTTTAACTTTTCTTCAGCCTCCGCTCCCTGTCGCGGCGCCCGGCGCCGAGGGACCGACAGCCTGTCCACGCCCTGGCTGACACGGGGATAGGGCGCGTCGCCACGGGGCTAAGCCGAGTTCCGACGGGGCTAAGCCGAGTTCTTGCTGAAGAGAGCCGCGGGGCCGGAAAAAAGGAAGCCGCCGCCGGAGCACGTGGCCCGGCGGCGGCTATACTGTATGTCAGAGCTGCGGCGCTTTTACTTCAAGCCCAACTTCTTGGCAATCTCCGTGGGGATGGCGTCCTTGTGGATCAGGATGTTCATCGTCTTGTAAGCCACGTAGGGCTTGGAGACGTACCACATGCCTTTGTACGGGCCGATGTTACCCCAGGAGTTCTTCATCATGAAGTACTCCTTGCCGTTCTGGTCCTTGGCCAGACCGTAAATCACCATGCCGTGGTCGTCCGTGGTCTGCCAGGAGTCGTAACCGGCCTGGCGCATCTCCTGCGTGATGGTGAGCTCGCCCTGATTGTCGGCGGCCTTCACGGAGTTGCGCTCGTTCGTGCCGATCCAGCGCACGGCGTCGGAACCCTGCGTGCCGGCCTTGGCTCCCGCGGCGGGGACAGTGGCGATACCCTTGCCGGTGAAGCCGCGCTCGCTCACGTCGGCGCCCCAGGCGAAGGTGTAGCCCTCGCGGATGGCGTTGTCCATCACTTCCATGAACTCGTCAAGCGGGAGGTTATAGCTCTCGGCCCAGCGCCAGTTGTCCTGGATTTCAAGAATGAACTTGCTGTAGAAGGGATGGTGCGTGTAGCTCGTCAGGGAGACGTAGTCGTCGGGATTCAGGCCGAGGCTTTCGGCGAAACTCTTCGGCGTGTACTCCTTGCCTTTGTAGGTGAATTTCTCGGGCAGCTTGCCGAAATAGTGCTCGTAGATGCTGCTCAGGTCCTGCCGCCAGACGGGGGAAATCTTAGAGATCTTGCCCTTGGCGATAGCGCCCACGTAGGCGGAGGCTACGGCATCGAGCTGGTTGAAGTTGAAGAGGGAGTCGCCGTAGAGGCTTCCGGGCGCGGGCATGGCGTCCTGGGGCACGATGCCGTAGTTCTTGAGGCAGTAGATGGCGTCGTAGAACGAGCCGCCCTGGGAGAAGCTGGCGTCGCCGTGGGTGCGGATGGACTTGTCGGCACGGTCCATGTAGGTCTTGTAGACGAGGTAGGACTCGCACAGGTCGTATTCGCCCTTGCCCATGCGGAGAAGCTCCGCCTCAAGGAATCCGAGCGAGGAGTAGGCCCAGCAGGTTCCGCTCTGATTCTGGTCCTTCACGGAGGTAATAGGATTGGCCTTCACCACGGTAAAGGCCAGCGTGTCTGCGGCAGCCTTCTTCTCCTGGGCCACCGTGCTTCCTGGCAGCAGGCAGGTCAGCGCCGCTGCGATGAGAAAGTACTTTTTCATTTCTTGGTTTTTGGTTTGTATGATGTTAATCGGATGATTCGCTGTCCCAGATCCCGGGCCGCCGGGGCTTATTCGGCTGCGACGGGACTTTCCTCGCGTTGGCGGCGGGGGTATTCCTCGACGTCGGCGGCCTGGTAGGGGATGCGCTTGGCACCGAGGAAGCGGCAGCCGTCGGCCGTGATGAGCACGTCGTCCTCAATGCGCACGCCGCCGAAGTCCTTGTATTTCTCTATCTCCTCGAAGTTGAGGAACTCGGCGTGGGTGCCTTGGCTGCGCCACAGGTCGATGAGGTCGGGGATGAAGTAGATACCGGGCTCGTCCGTGACTACGAAGCCCTCCTCGAGACGGCGGGCAAAGCGGAGGCTGGCCGTGCCGAACTGGCCGGAGGGGCGCGTTTCCTCATCGTAGCCCACGTTGGTCTGTCCCAGGCCTTCCATGTCGTGCACGTCCATTCCCATCATGTGGCCCAGGCCGTGAGGCAGGAAGAGGGCATGCGCTCCGGCGCGGACGGCTTCCTCCGTGTCGCCGCGCATGAGTCCGAGCTCCTTGAGGCGGTCCGTCATGAGGCGGCATACGGCCATGTGGACGTCCCACCAGCGCACGCCGGGCCGCGCCTGTGTGAGCGCCAGGTCGTGGCAGGCCACGACGATGTCGTATATGGCGCGCTGGCGCGGGGTGTAGCGCCCGTCGACGGGGGTGGTGCGCGTGTGGTCGGAGCAATAGTGCTCCAGCGTCTCGGCGCCAGCGTCGCAGAGCATGAGGCGGCCCGCTTCGAGCGGACGGGCAGAGGGGTAGCCGTGGAGTATTTCGCCGTGCATCGTCACGATGCTCGGGAAGGAGACGATGCTGCCCAGCTTCGCGGCAATGCCGTCGAGCACGCCGCCGATGTATTGCTCCGTCACGCCGGGCCGGCACAGGCGCATGGCGGCCGTGTGCATTTCGTAGCCGATGAGGCTGGCGCGCTCCAGTTCCTCGATTTCCTCCGCGCTCTTCTTGGAGCGGAGCTTCACGACCGCCTGGATGAGCGGCAGCGAGGCGGCCTCGCGCTGCTTGGACGGGTGGATGCCGAGCAGGTCCATGATCTGTATCTGCGTGTCGTAGCGGTAGGGCGGCAGGAAGTGGACCTGACGGCCCTGGCGCACGGCCTCGCCCACCAGCTCCGCCAGCCGCGACATCGGGGCCGAGGCCTCCACGCCGCACTCCTCGGCCATCTGCCGGACGGAAGTAACCGAGCCGTACCACACAATATCGTCGATGTCGATTTCGTCACCGATGAGCGTCTCGCGGCCGGTATCGGCGTCGATAACGCCTACCAGTCCGTCGCGGTGCTGCCCGAAGAAATAAAGGAACGAACTGTCCTGACGGAATTTGTAGACGTTTGCCGGATAGTTCATGGGGCTGTCGTTGTTGCCGAAGAGGACTATGAGGCCGCTGCCCACCATCCGGCGCAGCGCCTCGCGGCGGCCTACGTATGTTTCTTTTGAGAATAACATAAATCACAAGGTTTTCAGGAGCAAGGACTTTACGCATTGCTCGGATTCTTAGGGGCAAAATTACTAAATTTCTTTCAGAAAAGTCTTAACTTTGCATGGAATTTTCCCGAATTTTCGCCATGACCATAGATTCAGGCACCGGCCTTGTGCTCGAAGGGGGAGGGATGCGCGGCGTGTTCACCTGCGGCGTGCTGGACTGTTTCCTGGACCGCGGCATCGGTTTCCCTTACGCCGTGGGCGTTTCGGCCGGCGCGTGCAACGGGCTTTCCTTCGTCAGCGGGCAGCGCGGCAGGAGCAAGCTGGCCAACATTGACATGCTGGAGCGTTACCGCTTCATCGGGCTCAGGTTTCTGTGGTCGCAACGCAGTCTGCTGGACCTGCGCACCTTGTTCGACACCCTCCCCAACCGGGTGCTGCCATTCGACTATAAGGCCTTCTTTGCCAACCCCATGCGTTTCGAGATGGTGGCTACCGACTGCCGCACGGGGCAGGCGCGCTACCTCTCGGAGCGGCAGGACGCCGCGCGGCTGGTGACGCTGGCGCGCGCCTCGAGCAGTCTGCCCTACCTCTGCCCCACGGCGATCGTGGACGGCGAGCCGATGCTCGACGGCGGCATCGTGGACTCCATCCCCGTGGAGCGGGCCATGACGCAGGGCTACGCGTGCAATGTCGTCGTCCTGACGCGCCAGCGGGGCTACCGCTCGCGGACCCGCGACGTCAAGGTGCCGCCGTTCGTCTACGCCCGTTTCCCGCGGTTGCGCGCCGCGCTGAGCCGCCGCCACGCCTGCTACAACCGCCAGCTGGAACTGGTCGAGCGGCTGGAGGACGAAGGCCGCGTCCTCGTGGTCCGCCCGCAGCGGCCGCCGGACATAGGCCGCCTGGAGCGCGACGTGAAGAAACTCAGCGCCCTCTACGAGGAGGGCTACCGCGAGGCGGCCCGCGTCCTGGGCTGACTGTCGCGGTCTCAATCTGTCGTCTTACCCTTTCCCCCGACTTATGCTTTCCTTCTCCGCCACGCCGAGCTGCCCCAACACTCCCGCGGGCCCGGCTCTCCACGTGTTCAACGCCTCGCACGACGAGGCGCTGGCCTCCGGCTCACCTTATTATTACCCTTCGCGCACGGCGCGCACGTTCGAGGCCGACCTGGCCGCGCAGCCTGCCTGGTGGGCGGCGGAAGGCGACGCCGTGCTTGTGGCGCCGGACACCCCGTGGCCGGCCGCGCTGCCCGCGGGCGTGCGGCCCGTGACGGCGGCGCAGCTGCGCGCCGGCGGGTGGGACGGCGTGGCACGCATAGAGCCGTGGGGCTGGGACGCCTTGCTCGTCCACCGCCTGCGGCGCATCGGCGCGCCGGCCGGCCTGCTGCCCGCCCCCGAACGACTCGAGGCCGTGCGCCGCCTGTCCTCGCGCGCACTGGCGGTCGGGCTGCTGCCGCAGCTGCGGGCCGAACTGCCCGAGAGCGTGGGCGAATCGGCCTGGTGCGCCACGCTGGAGGAAGCGCGCCGCGCGGCCGCACGCTACGGCCGGGCCATGCTGAAGGCCCCCTGGTCCGGCAGCGGCCGCGGCGTGTTCACGGCGACGGCGGCGGACGGGCCGGCCGTATGGCAACGGGCAGCGCGCATCGTGCGCGAGCAGGGCGGCATCGCCGTGGAGCCCTTCTACGAACGGGAGGCGGACTTCGCGCTGGAGTTTTTTGCCTGCGGGGAGGAAACGCTGACGTTCAGCGGACTGTCGGCCTTCCGCACGTCGCCTGGCGGCGGCTACGCGGGCAACGCCGTGGCGGACGAGGCGGCCCTACGCCACTGCGTCCCCGCCGCCCTGTTGCCGCAGCTGGACCGCGCGGCGGACGCACTGGGCCGCCTGCTGGGCCGCGCGCTGCGCGACTACCGCGGACCGCTGGGCGTGGACCTCATGGCCGTGCGCCAGCCGGACGGACGGCTGGCCCTGCATCCCTGCGTCGAGGTAAACGTGCGGCGGACGATGGGGCACGTGGCGCTGGCCCTGCGCCGCCTTCTGCCGCCGGGCCGGCGGGCTGTCTACGCCCTGCGCCGCCCTGCGCCGCCCGCCCCCGGCGAACTGTGCCTCACGCCCGGGGCGCAGGCGGTGGAGGCCGTAGCGACGCTGCTGCCGGAAGATGCGGACGGCGAGAGCGGAAACTGACCGCCCGCACGGGGGCTGCGAAAAGTATTCCCGCCCCCTGCCTTTCTCCTTTCCGGCCGCGCCCGGGCATGGGCCGGCCTGTGATTTTCCCAATAAGTTTTAATCCGGAAAACAGGGCGCCCGCCCGTGCCGTCCGTGGACTGAATGCACGGGCGAGCGCTGACCGGCATCGCGGAAGCGCGCCGCGATGCCGCGACGGCAAACCCTGGCCACGCGAGGGCAAGCCTTAGCCGCTCGCCCTCCTTCGCTTAGCCCCGCAAAAACGGGCCTTAGTCCCATAGCGACTGGGCTTAGCCCCGTAAAAACTGGCCTTAGCCCCGTGACGGCGAACCCTTAGCCCCGCAGAAACCGGCCTTGGCCCCGCGATAGACGGAAAGGGCGCGAAGGGCGGGAGGCTGACCGGGCGAAGGGAAGTATTTATCCTAAAAAATGAGGATTGCGGTTTCGGGAGGTTTGTCCTAACTTTGCAGCCGAAACCGAGAAATTCTCCTTTCAGCATGAATATACTTCTTCCCGTCCTGACCGCCATCGGACTGCACGGCCCTACGGACGTGCCCGCCGAGACGGCGGACAGCCTTTGGAACTTCGACATCAACGAGGCCGTCGTCGTGGCTTCGCCCAAAGAGACTTCTTTTCTGGAACGCCAGCCCATATCGGCCTCGCTCTATGGCCGCGACGAGCTCGAGGCGCTCGACGTGCGCGCCGTGAAGGACCTGTCGGCCTATGCGCCTAACTTCTTCCAGCCGAGCTACGGGTCGCGACTCACATCGGCCATCTATATCCGCGGCATCGGCTCGCGTATCAACACGCCGGCCGTAGGCCTGTACGTGGACAACGTGCCCTACGTGGACAAGTCGGCCTACGACTTCTCGTTCCTCGACGTGGAGCGCGTCGACGTGCTGCGCGGCCCGCAGGGCACGCTCTACGGGCGCAACTCAATGGGCGGCCTGGTGCGCGTGTTCACGGCCGACCCGCTGGCCCGCCGGGGCACGGACATCCGCCTGGGGGCCTCGACGCGCAGCGGCGGGCGGCAGGCCAAGGCGGTGACCTACCTGCATCCGTCGGAGCGGCTGGGCATATCGGCCGGCGCGTTCTACGAGGGGCGCGAGGGCTTCTACCGCAACGCCACGACGGGCCGCCACGCGGACGGGGCGGATGCGGGCGGAGGCAAGGTGCGCGCGGCCTGGCGGCCGACGGACGACCTGCGGCTGGACCTCTCCCTTGCCTACGAATACAGCGACGAGGGGGCGTGCCCCTACTTCGAGCTGGCGGCTACGCCGGCCGCCATCACGCAAAACCGCCCCAGCACGTACCGCCGCCATCTGCTGGGCGCGGGCCTGAGCGCGGAGTGGCGCCGGCCGCAGTTCGTGGTGTCGTCCATCACGTCCTACCAGCGACTGGACGACCGCCTGTTCATGGACCAGGACTTCACGGCGGCGGACATCTTCTCCCTGACCCAGCAGCAACGGCTCGACGCCGTGACGGAGGAGTTCTCCTTGAAGAGCCGGGCGGGCCGCCGCTGGCAGTGGACGACGGGGGCCTTCTTCTCCTGGCAGGGGACGACGACGCGCTGCCCCGTGAACTTCTACACGGACGGCGTGGACTACATCAACGGGCTGCTGGGCGACGTGTTCGCCGGTCTGTCACAGCGCTACCCGCAGATGCCGGCGATGGGCCTGGAACTCACGGGCGACGGTTTTGAGTTCGGCTCGGACATGCGGACGCCGGCGGCCAACGCCGCGCTCTTCCATCAGTCCACCGTGAACGACTTGCTCGTGCACGGCCTCTCGCTGACGGTGGGCCTGCGCCTGGACTATGAGCACCGCCGCCTGGACCTGTCATCGGGCAGCACGGCACCCATCGGGTCGAAGTTCTGGATAGGCAGTCCGGCGGCCGGGCGGCCGCTCGACGACGTGGACGCCCGCCTCGACGGGAAACGGACGGACGAGTCGTGGCAACTGTTGCCGAAGGTTGCCCTTCAGTATGAGCACCGCAGCGGACGGGGCAACGTGTACGTGGCCGTGACGAAAGGTTACCGCTCGGGGGGCTACAACATCCAGTCCTACTCCGACCTGTCGCAGCAACTGCTGCGGCGGCAACTGATGCTGGCCGCCATCCCCGGAGCCATGCAGGAGATGCTGGCCGAACACATCCCGGCCCAGCCGGACGTGGCGGACCTGGCCTACAAACCCGAGCAGTCGTGGAACTATGAGTTGGGCGGTCACCTGAAATTCCTCGACCGCACGCTGCGACTGGACTACACCTTTTTCTATATGAACACGAAGGACCAGCAGCTGGCCCGCTTCTCGGAAAGCGGCATGGGGCGCGTCATGGTGAACGCGGGCAAGAGCCGCAGCTGGGGTGCGGAACTGACGCTCCGAGCCTCGCTGCTGGACCGCCGCCTGAACCTCTCGGCTGCCTACGGCTTCACGCGGGCTACCTTTACGGACTACGACCTGGGGACTACGGAGGGGAAGCGCGTGGACTACTCGGGCAACCGCGTGCCCTTTGCACCGGAACACACGCTCGGGGCGCTGGCCTCGTTCACGCAGCCGCTGCAGGGCCGCACCCTACGTGCCGTCGGCGCCAGCCTGCATGCCACGGGAGCGGGCAGCATCTATTGGGACGAAGCGAACATGTTCAGACAGCCGTTCTACGCCACGCTCGATGCGCGCCTGACGGCCGAACTGGCAGGCGGCGTGGGCGTGGAGCTGTGGGGCAGCAACCTGACGGCGACCCGCTTCGCGGCGTTCTCCTTCGAGAGCATGGGTCGCCGTTTTGCCCAAATGGGACAGCCGCGCTACTTCGGCGTGGACGTGAACCTGCACTTCTGACACGTCGCACCTAACATAATATACACAGCGACCGGACCACAGCCCCAGTATGAGGGGGCTGGCGGTCCGGTCGCTTGGTTTTCTTCGGGCGGGGCGCGGCTCAGTCCTCGCTGCGCCAGGTAGCGCGTCCGCCGGAAGAGCAGCGGACGTTAATCTTGTCGGCTTCCGTCCGGCCACTGCTTACCCGCGCGCCGGAGCTGACAGAGCCGGTAACTTCATGGCCTGCCAGGCTGCCCATCTCCAGCCGCCCGCCGCTCGAGAGATCGAGACGCAAGCGGCCGGCCTCCAGCCCGCGGGGCAGGCCGACGTGACCGCCACTGCCGGCAGAAAGGTCCACATTCGTGGCGGACACGTCGCCGCCCAGCTCTATCCGTGCCGCGCTCGTGGCCTCAAGGTCCAGTTCCTGCAGGTTCTCGGCCCGGTCGGCGGAAAGCAAGGCCCCGCTCGAAGTCTCAGCACGGAAGCTGCTGCAGCGCACGGTCCCGAGCTCAGCGCGGCTGCCGCTACTCAGCCCGGCACGCAGGTTCGTGCCATCGAAGCCTTTCAGCGTGAGCCGCGAGCCCGATGATGCCTGGATGCGAAGTGAGCCCGTCTCCAGCTTGCGTGTCGCGGCGAAATCCGCGCCGGAGTACGTGTCCACCGACTCTACATCCGGTCCCTCCACGTATAGGGTAGCGACCGCCTGGCCGCGGTTGTTGCGGGCCTTCCGGCGTTTCTCGAGATTGATGCGCAGCACGCCGTCCTCGACCGTTACGGACAGGTCATCGGCCCAGTCTTCCCGCACTTCGGCTGTTACTTTCGGGCGCGACGCTCCGGGCGTGTAGACCACGCGGACACGGTTGCCGGCGGAAATGGCCGAGAACTTGCTGACGCTGAACGTACGCCGCTCCCATCCGGCATCAACCGAATTGTCCGCGGCCTTAGTTGCGCTGCAGGCTGTCACTACGGGCAGGACCAGCAGCATTAGGAAAGATAAAATTTTCATACGCCTATTGTGTCTTGGATTACTTGCGGGAAACGGCCCGCTACTCCCCGGCCCGGGCGGGAGCGGATCAGAAGCGCTCGCCCCAGTTCAACATACCGTTGCCCGAACGGGTAACGTTCAAATTGTCTGACTTCGTACGCTTCACGGTTAGTTCGGCGTGGTTGCCCACGTGGCCGTCGGCTCGCCCCGCCTCAAGCTCGTTAAGCTGGACGCGGGCCCTGTTGCCGGCCACCAGGCGAGCTTTTTCCGCTTCGAGCACGCCGTCCACACGGACCGTAGCCATGTTGCCGGCGAGCAATTCAACGTCGTCGCAGTCCACGTCCTCCGCAACGGAGACCGTAGCCATGTTGCCGGCGTTCACCGTCAGGCTCCCGCCCCGCACTTTCCCCAGGTCGGCCTGGCCCATGTTGCCGACGGCCAGGCGTAGCTCGTCGCCTTTGAAGTCCGGCAGGTCGAAGCGGCACCGATTGCCCACGCCGACCTGGAGTTCGCTCACCTTGAGCGGGGCGGTCACCTCGACCGCGCTCCAGTTGCGCAGGTCCACCTGGCTTACGGCCGGTCCCTCCACATAAACGATGGCACGCGGCACATCGCCGGGGTGGCAATCGACGACATTACCGGCAAAGCGCACCACGAGCGCGCCGTCCTCCACGGCCAGTTTAAAGCTGTCCGCCACCTGGGGATCCACCTGTGCCGATACGCTGGCGTGCTTCGCTCCGGGCGTGTAGACCACGCGGATCCCTTCGTAGGCACGAATGGCGTTAAATTTATCCACCGCATAAGTGCGTCTGACGAACGCGCCCAACATTCCGGAATCGTCCGGCTGCGGCGCGATGGTTTCCACGCGAGGCGCAGCAATCACAGATGCCGTGCAGAGGCCGGCAAGCATTACGGTAAGGATTTTCTTCATAGTCTTTGGTTTTTAAGTTGATAACTGTACAGAGCTTGTCCTGATTCTGAAAAACCGACGGACAGGGCGCGGGGATCCCGGCCTTGTCGGGCCTTAGTCACCCCAGTCCACCTTGGCGCTCGACCTTACGCTGACATCGCGCCGGTCGGACTTTGTCGATGCGGCGCGCAGTTCGCCCGTCGTCGCCACGCTGCCCTCTATCTTCTGGCAGTCGAGCTCGCCGAAGTAGAGCTTGCCGCTCGAGGCCACATCTACGGACAGGCGGTCGGCCCGCAGTTTTCCCTCCATCTCCGCCTGCGCCATGCTGGCGACGGAGAGGCTGGCCGTCTCCGCCCGCACGTCGCCGGGCAAGTCCACCTGGCCCATGCTGGCGGCGTCTATGCTCAGACGGCCGGCCTTGACGGCGGCGGACAGGCGGACCTTACCCATGCTGGCGGCATCCACCGACAGGTCATCGCAGCGGACAGCTCCCGTCTCTATGCAGCCCATGCTGGCGGCATCCAGGCAAAGCGCCGTGCCGTCGAAGTCCGGCATCACGATTTTGCCCATACTGGCGGCGCGCAACTCCAGACGGTCCGCCGCGACGGGGCGCGTCGCCTCGATGCTCCCAAGCGACACGGCTTCCATCCGGCCGACCGCCGGGCCTGTCACGTAGACCACCGCTTCCGCTTCCTTCGTTTTGTCCCCGTCCCGGCTGTCGCCGCGCAGTCTGGCACACAGTTCGCCGTCCTCAACCTTCACTTCCAGACGGTCTGCCCAGCGGGAGTCTACTTCGCCCGTTACGCGGACGGGGCCCTCGCCCGGCGTGTAGACCACACGCACGGTAGTCTTCGCGCTGAGCGCGTCAAATTCGCCCACGTCGAACGTCAGCGTGGTGCGCCCGGCGTCTGCTTTCTGGGTCAAAGCCGCCGCGCCGGAGCGCTGCGCACACCCAGACAAGGTGAGGCACGACAGGCCTGCCACCGTCAGCAATAAGGAAAATGCCAGTTTCTTCATAGTAAACCATATTAAATGATACGTTCCGGACGCCTCCGCGCGTCCCGCCGCACACTGCGGCAGCCACTGCGCGCAAGCCGTCCGCCTGCGGCAAATATAAGGAAAATATCATTACGCGGCGCCGTACCCACAAAAAAACGCGGTTTTTTACATCATTTGTCAAGCCGTTCGCCCATCAAAAGCTCCGATTCGTCGAAAATATTTTGCCGTATTCCGAAAAAATCGCCACTTTTGCAGGAGGAAAAGGAAATATTCAAACAACTAAACACATACTCCATGAACAAGAACCTTGTAATCCCCGCCGTCATCCTGACGGCCACGCTCTCCTCCTGCGGCACCACAGGCGGCTCCAATCTCCTTTCAGGTCTTGCAGCCGGCGCGCAGCAAGGACAAACGCAGTCCGGCGAATCGCTCACCGGGCAGCAAGGCACAGGCCTCCTCGGCGGACTCCTCTCCAGCCTGCTCGGCGGCGCAGGCACACTCAGCGCCGAGTCGCTGGCCGGCACGTGGAGCTACAGCGGCACTGCCTGCGTCTTCGAGTCAGAGAATCTCCTGGCCAAAGCCGGCGGCGCCGTCGCAGCGGGCAAGATAACCCAGCAGCTCGACGAAGCGCTCCAGAAAGCCGGCATAAACACCGGCGACATCAGCTACACCTTCAACGCCGACGGCACCTACTCCGCCAAGCTCGGCAGCCGAACCATCAACGGCCAGTACACGCTCGACGCTGAAGCCCAGACCATCCAGCTTACCTACCTGGCCGGCCTCGGCAAGACCACTTCGCGCATCGTGCGGAGCGGCAATACGCTCCGCCTCCTCTTCGAGGGCAGCAAGCTCCTCCAGCTGTTGCAGGGAGCCAGCGCGCTGACCGGCGGCGCCTCCGGCAGCAGCACGCTCAGCAGCCTCATCAGCTCCTACGACGGCCTCTACATCGGCCTTGAGCTGCAGAAGAAATGACACGGCCCCGCGGCCGCGCCGCAACGTACAGAGTCCGCCCCGGCGAAGCGATGCTTCGCCGGGGCGGGTGCTTATTGTCCGCAGCCCCGCGGGCAGTCCGGCCGCCGCCTCCGACAGGCACTGCAGAAACTCGCCTTAGGCCCGTGCGAACGGGGCTAAGGCGAGTTTCTACGGGCCTAAGGCGCATGGCCGCAGGCTATCCGACGACCGCGCGCGGCCTGCTTTCCGTCAGGACTCCGGAATTTCCGAAACGGCGGAACTCCGGGCGCGGGCGGCGCACGCGGGGCAAAGGCCCTTGAGCACGTAGGTGGCGGAATGGAGACGGAAGCCCGCGGGCAGCGCCACCGTGGGGATGGGCACGCCGCGCAGGCAGTACGTGTGGTGGCAGCGTTCGCAGAAGAAGTGAGTGTGCAGGTCGTCCCACTCCTCGTCGCCCTCCTCCCCGCAGTGGCAGTCCGCTGCGCAGAGGGCGTACTTCGTCTGCCCCGTGCCGTCGTCGACGGCATGGACCAAGTGATGCCCCAGGAAGAGGGTAAGCGTGCGGAAGATGGTGGACTTGTCCACGGTGACCAGTCTGTCCTCCAGGTCGGTCAGGGACAGGGCGCAGGGCGCGTTCTCCATGGTGCGGTAGATGAGCACCCGCAAGGCGGTGGGCCGGACGCCGCGGCGGAGCAGGGCCTCGTCGGGCCGCAGGGAGGAGTTGTCCGGATGGGATGTGGGAAGCATGGCGCGGAAGTTATCGTTCTTACTCTTGCAGGACGCAAAGTTAGGAAAAAAAGGCGGGACCACGGCGGAGCGGCCGCCGCTTAGGCAGAGGCGAGCTCGCCGGACGGACTGCCGGCAGGCCGGCCCACGAGGGCTGCGAGCCGCGGCAGGATGAAGACATTGGCCACGCAGAGGAGCGCCACGCCGGTATCGGCCAGGACCGCGAGCCACAGGGGCGCGTAGCCCACGACGTCGAGCAGGAGCACCGCGAGCTTCACGCCCAGGGCGAGCGCCACGTTGGAGCGGACGAGGGCGCGGGTCTGGCGGGCCAGGCGCATGGCCTGGGGCAGGAGGGCGAGGCGGTCGCCCAAGAGCGTCACGTCGGCGGCCTGCACGGCGGCATCGCTGCCCGCGCCGCCCATGGCCACGCCGACGTGGGCCATGGCCAGTGCGGGCGCGTCGTTGATGCCGTCGCCCACGTAAGCCACGCGGCGGCCGGGCTCGTCGAGCAGGGCCTGCAGGCGGGCGGTCTTGTCGGCGGGGAGCAGTCCGCCGTACCACTCGGCCACGCCCACGCGGCGGGCCAGGGCTGCCACGGCGCCGGGTTCGTCGCCGGAAAGGATGGCCTGGCGGTCCACGCCGAGGCGCGACAGGGCGGCAACGACCGCGGGGACTTCGGGCCGCGGCTGGTCGGCGAGCACGATGCTGCCGGCGTAGCGGCCGTCCACGGCCAGGAGGATGCGGCAGGCGGCGGCATCCTGCGCTGCGGCAGCAGGGAGGGCCACGCCGCTCCCGGCGAGCAGCCGGGCGTTGCCGGCCAGGACTTCGTGGCCGCCGACGCGGGCCCGGAGGCCGCGCCCGGCCCGCTCCTCGACGTCGGCTGCGGGCTGAAACCCGATCCCGGCGCGGCGGGCCTCGCCCACGACGGCGCGGGCCAAGGGGTGCGTGCTGCGACTCTCGGCCGCCGCGGCGAGGGCCAGCAGCTGCCGGGCGTCCATCCCCTCGGCCGGGGCGACGCGCTCCACGGCAAACTCGCCGCGCGTCAGGGTGCCGGTCTTGTCGTAGACCACGGTATTGACGCGCGCCAGGGCGTCAAGATAGTTG
The DNA here is from genome assembly GCA_944320745.1 of uncultured Alloprevotella sp. Classification (GTDB taxonomy): domain Bacteria; phylum Bacteroidota; class Bacteroidia; order Bacteroidales; family Bacteroidaceae; genus Alloprevotella. The sequence continues at coordinate 172,612 of CALUIN010000001.1, forward strand.
CCGCCCTTGAAGAGGACGCCCAGGCGGGAGGCGCGGCC
>CALUIN010000002.1 GCA_944320745.1 uncultured Alloprevotella sp.
AACGGCTTGGTAACTGAAATGCCTCACCATTCCGCACTCCGTTGCGTTTCCGGCATCCGGCAGAATAATGCGAAACCACTCATTTCAAACGGGTTGCGTTTTATCGTTACTTGTTTGCTGATGGCTGCTTTTGGGGTTCTGTTCCACGCCGCCCGCCACGCCTTTATTATGCATGTGCAGCGGATTCTGCCAAGACATAACGGGTGGATGGGCAGCGCTGGAACTCAAAGGTGCCCGCCTCTTGCAGCCAGGCCACAATCAGAGATACTGGCGGATAACGGCCAGCAGGTCGGACCGTGACGCCATGCCGCTTTGCCTCCAAAGCACCTGTCCGCGGCGGAACAGCATCAGGGTGGGCACAGCCTGTATGCCGTATCGGGCGGCCGTCGGCCCATACTTGTCCACATCCACCTTGATGATGCGCACCTTGTCGCCCAGCGTTTCCTTGAGCTGCGCCAGCACAGGGTGCATCATCTTGCAGGGCTGGCACCAGGTGGCGAAGAAGTCCACCAGCACCAGGCGGTCTGCTGATATCACGTCGTTGAAAGTTTCCATTTTTCTCCGATTTTACTGTCTGTTGTTTTGTATCTCCCCGTTAATGCGTTTTCTCACGATGGAATATGCCTTTTGGAACAGCGCGGACTGCTCCATGGTGTCCGCCATTTCCCTCAGCCGGCAGGCCGGTATGGTGAACGTCAGTTCATCTGCCGGGACCAGCGGACGCGCCGACGGGTCGAGCATGCCGATGAAGCAGCGACGGCCGCCCCGCGCGTTCTCCCCTGCGGCGAGGGTCACGATGCTGCAACAGCCCGAGCCGAAACGGGTGCATACGGCATCGTCGTCGTCGTTGTCGTAGAAGGCCCACGAGCATAGGCCGGAGAGCACGTCGGGCGTGGCGAAGAAGAGTATGCCCTCCGCGCAGTCTAGGTTCGCGGCGTGGTCCATGCGCACGAAGTTGAGGTACGGCTTTTCGGCGGGGCGGATGTCCAGCCGGTCGATGTAGGCTTTCACCTGCTGCGGGGTCTGCTTGTAGTGTTCCGTCTCCGATACGAACGCGGGCACGCGGTCGGGGCATGGGGCGAAGGCGGTGTAGAGGCCGCCGCCTCCGCAAACCACATTGCCGGCAGACAGAGTCAGCGGCTGTCCGTCGCACACCCGGCGTATCGCGCCGATCATGCAGCGAGGAATCTTCCTTACTTCCGTGGCCGCCGTGTCGCTGTAGCCGAAAACTACGGGGAGAGGCACACGCTCTCCGAATGCCTCCCTGAATTTGGCAAGAAACTTCTGTATGTTCATATCCTTGGATTTTAAGTTGCTCCTCTCCGATGGGCGCAGTGAGGGGGCACCACTGCAAAAGTATAAATTTTGCGCTCAAAAATCAATGAAAACCTACGTTGCCGGTCGTAAACTCAGGTACTCATGAGCGCGGAGACCGATGAAAGGAGGACAACGGCCTGGCGAGAGGGATAGCTCTTACTCGCCTAAGGCCCGTACTTATTCGCCTAAGGCCCGTATTTTCTCGCCTAAGGCCCGTATTTTCTCGCCTAAGGCCCGTGTCGGCTCGCACGAGGGCGCGCGGCTTTGTTTCTAAATCCCCAGCTTTATAAAAACGGTGCGGAAGGAGCTGATGCTGCGCAACGGCAAGGACAACGCGCGTCCGGGGCGAGAAATGAGCGTTCAGGAGGGCTTCCCCCAGCCCTGGAGAGAGGGGGCGGAAGAATCATTTTCCCCATGCGGGCCCCGCAGGGTGAATTTAATTGCGTATTTTTGCAGACAGAAACAGCCTCCGCCCGCGGGGTCGGGAGGCTCCGGAAACCGTAAGGACACGCGCGAACCCTTTCTTAAACCTATATCATTATGAATACTTTCCAACGTAAGAAATTGCACACGCTGTTGTCGGCTGCTGTGTTTTGTATGTGCGCCCTGCTGGCGACGCCTTCGCTCCAGGCGGCGCCGTCGCGAGCGGATACGCTTTATAATGAGGCCGTCCAACATGTGCAGGAAGAGCTGACGGCATTGCGCAGCGTGAATCTGCTGTATGGCCATATCGCGGCGATAAAGAGCCGTGTGGAATCCTTGCATTCTACGATCGCAGAAACGCTCGCGGCTGCGGCTGCCGACGTCCGGGATGCGGCCGATGCCTTGGCCGCTGAAGAGGAGGCTATCTACGAGGCCGGACTGGAGGCTTCGAAGGCTTATGATGAAAAATATCATGAGGCTATGCAGGAAATGCCGCCAAATTATGAGGCAATAGCTGCGGCCTGGCAGGAACTGCAGGCGCGGCGTGCGGAGCTGGACGCCCGGACGGCTACGGCGAAACTGCGCTACGAGGCCGCCGTGGAGGCCGTGGCTGAAGTGCTGAACGGCGTGTCGGCTGACATGTCCGTTCAGATTGCGTCGCTTCGCGAGGACGGGGCGCAGGCTGAGGAAATCCGCAAGATGTTGGCCGAGTATGAAAACGAATGGGCCGCTGCTTCGGCCGCGCAGCGCGAGAGCGAGGCCGGCCGGACGCTACAGGCAGCCGCAGAGGCCGCCCGAGGCGGCATTGACGTGTGGACGGACGGGACCGACTATGGTGCCCTGGCCCGGGCTTTGGCCAGTGCGCTGGAGGCTTTCATTAAGTATGTGACGGCTATTGACGCGGTCAACGTGGCTGATGCTGCGGCCGGTGATGTATATGATTTGTCCGGGCGGCTGCTGCTGCGGGGCGTCACGGTGGAAACGGCTGAGCGCAGCCTGCCCGCAGGCATTTATGTGGTGAACGGGCGGAAAGTTTATTTACGCTGACACCCCAGCGGAGGGCACACGGTGCCCGACCCGTATTCGGCCGGGGCATAGGCGCGCGAGTCTTGCCCCGGCCGCCGGGTAACACATACGTTTGCGCCGTCGCCCCTGCATGATGGTGCCTGCCGCGCGGCGGCTGCCCGTCCCGGTGAGAGAGTAGGGCAGGGGCTGCCCCACTGCCACGCAGCGCGCAAATCGTTTCGGTTAGAAAGATTGAAATGAAAATTTCTTCAGACAAGGCTTCGGGCCTGCTCTCGCTCATCCGCGAGGGGCGGCCCATGACGCTGCGGCAGCAGTTGGTCCTGACGGCACAGCTGAGCGTGCCGGCCGTGATGGCGCAGTTGTCCTCCATCGTCATGCAGTACATCGATACGGCCATGGTGGGCCGGCTGGGGGCCAGCGAAGCCGCTTCTATCGGGCTCGTCTCCACGACGACGTGGCTCTTCGGCGGGTCGTGCACGGCTGCTGCCACGGGCTTCTCAGTCCAGGTGGCCCACGCCCTCGGAGCCGGCGATGCCGGTGCGGCGCGATCGGTGCTTCGCCAAGCCTTTGTGGCCGTGACGCTTTTCGGCCTGCTGTTGGGCGCGCTGGGCTCAGGCATCAGCGGCGTCTTGCCCTCATGGCTGGGAGGCGACCCGTCAATACATTCCGGGGCCTCGCATTATTTCTTTATCTACGCGGCCTTCTTGCCCGTGCTTCAGTTGAATTTTCTCTCGGGCAGTATGTTGCGGTGCAGCGGCAACATGCACGTGCCCAGTGTGCTGAGTGTGCTGATGTGTGTGCTCGATGTCATCTTCAATTATTTCCTCATCTTCCCCACGCGCGAGATCGGTCTGCTCGGCCTGACGCTGACCATGCCCGGAGCGGGCTGGGGAGTAGCCGGCGCGGCGTTGGGCACAGGGCTTGCCGAGCTGGTCGTCGCCTCCATCATGACGTGGTATCTCTGCACGCGGTCGCGCGACTTGAAGTTCACGGCGGAGCGGGGCAGTTTCCGCCCCACGCGGCGCACGCTGAAAAAAGCCTTGCGCATCGGTCTGCCCATGGGACTGGAACATGCCGTCATCTGCGGCGCGCAGATCATGACGACCGTGATCGTGGCTCCGCTGGGCATATTCGCCATCGCTGCCAATTCGTTTGCTATCACGGCCGAAAGTCTGTGCTACATGCCGGGCTACGGCATAGCCGACGCTGCGACGACCCTCGTCGGGCAAAGCTACGGGGCGGGCCGGCGCGAACTGACCCGCCGGTTTGCCTGGATAACGGTGCTGCTTGGCATGTCTGTGATGGGCGTGATGGGCGTATTCATGTATCTCGGCGCGCCGTGGATCATGGCCACGATGACTCCGGACGCTGAAGTGCTCTCGCTGGGCGTCATGGCGCTGCGTATCGAAGCGTTTGCCGAGCCTATGTTCGCCGCCGCTATCGTGGCCTATGGCGTATTTGTGGGCGTGGGGAGCACCATAGTCCCGTGTGTGATGAATCTTTTCAGCATCTGGGCCGTGCGGCTCACGTTGGCCGCGGTGCTGGCTCCGGGCATGGGACTGCGCGGCGTATGGCTGGCTATGTGCATCGAACTCTGTTTCCGCGGTTTCATCTTCCTGGTCCGTCTCTACCGTGAGCGTTGGCTGAAGGGGCTGCCCTGACGTCCCGGCGGTCCGGTTACGGCGGATAGGGCGTCCGTTTGCGGATTTTTCGCTATATTTGCCCGTGCGCAGACCTTAGGGCCTGTCCGTAACCCGAAAAATATCCAAACCATGAATGCAGCTATTGAAAATATGAAGACGCGCCGCAGTGTGCGTAAGTTCCGGCCGGACGCCGTGCCGTCCGAGCTGGTGGATCAGGTGATAGAGGCGGGAACGTTTGCCGCTTCCGGCCACGACCGTCAGCCGTGGGTCATCGTCGCAGTGACAAATCCCGAGGTGCGCGCCCGTCTGTCCGCCAGCAACGCATCCTTCTTCGACGGGTCGGTGAAGGACCCCTTCTACGGCGCGCCGGTCATCCTCATCGTCCTGTCCAACCGCCGCACGCCGACTTACTTGTACGACGGCTCCCTGGCGCTGGGCAACATGATGCTTGCGGCGCACAGCCTGGGGTTGGCCTCGTGCTGGATTCACCGCGCTAAGCAGGAGTTTGAGACGCCCGAATGGCGCGAATGGCTGGCCGCTCTCGGCGTGGAAGGCGACTATGAAGGCATCGGCCATCTGGCTTTGGGCTATGCGGACGGCCCGCTTCCGGCAGCTCGTCCGCGCAAGGCCGGCAGAGTGTACCACGTGGATTGACTTTTGACGGTAATGGAGAAACTCCTTTTCGTATGCCTCGGGAATATATGCCGCTCGCCGGCGGCCGAGGAAGTGATGCGCGTGCTGGCCGCACGGGCGGGGCGGGCGGCGGACTTCGAGCTGGATTCCGCCGGACTTATTGATTTTCACGAAGGCGAACTGCCCGACGAGCGGATGCGACGTCACGCCAGGCAGCGCGGTTACGAGCTGACCCACCGCTCGCGGCCGGTTCGCCCGGCGGATTTCCGCAATTTCGACCGCATACTGGTCATGGATGCGGCGGGCGTGCGGCGGCTGGAGCAGATGGCTTCGTCCGATGCGGAGCGCCGCAAGATAGAGCGGCTGGCCGGCTATCTGAGCCGGTACACCGCGGATGCCATTCCGGACCCGTATTACGGCGGGCCGGAAGATTTTGAACGCGTGCTCGACTTGCTCGAGGACGCCTGTGCCGGACTGCTCGAAGGACGGCCGTCAGTATAAATTTCTATAAAATCAGCGGGAGTAAGGCGTCTTATTATCCTTATTTTCGCTATTTTTGCAGGTAACAATCTTTTTACTTATTCTTGACGAAATATTCACAACCTACAAACCAACCATGGAACAAAACGATTTGCAAAAAATTGTCGCCCAGTTTGACATCAAAGGAGACTTGGTCGAGGTGAAGCCCTTAGGCAACGGACTCATCAACACTACTTACAAGGTGACGACCGCCGGCGATGCTCCCGACTACGTGTTGCAGCACATCAACAACTCCATTTTCCCGGATGTCGACATGCTGATGCAGAACATCGTAGCCGTGACCAGTCACATCCGCAGCAAGTACGAGAAGGAAGGGGTGAGCGACATTGACCGCAAGGTCCTGACTTTCTATCCCTGCAAGGCCACGGGAAAATATTTTTACTACGACGGCCAAAACTATTGGCGCGTGATGGAGTTTATTCCCGACACCGTATCGCAGACCGCAGTAACTCCGGAGACATCCTATATCGTGGGCGAGACGTTCGGTAACTTCCAGGCCATGCTGGCCGACATACCCGTGCAGCTGGGCGAAACCATCAAGGACTTTCACAACATGGAGTTCCGCCTGCAACAGTTGCGCGAGGCCGTGGCCGAGAACAAGGCCGGCCGTCTTGATGAGGTGAAGTGGCTGGTGGACGAGCTGGAGAAGCGCGCCGAGGAAATGTGCAAAGGCGAACGTCTCTACCGCGAAGGCAAACTGCCTAAGCGCATCTGCCATTGCGACACGAAGGTGGACAACATACTTTTCGACCGCGATGGCAGCGTGCTCTGCGTCATCGACCTGGACACCGTGATGCCCAACTTCATTTTCTCCGACTTCGGCGACTTCCTGCGTTCGGCAGCCAACACCGGTCGCGAGGACGACAAGAACCTGGACAACGTGAATTTCAACATGGAGATCTTCAAAGCCTTCACGAAGGGATACCTGAAGTCAGCGCGCGTCTTCCTCACGCCGGTCGAGATTGAGAACCTGCCCTATGCGGCTGCTCTCTTCCCCTATATGCAGACGGTGCGCTTCCTGGCAGACTACCTCAACGGCGATACCTATTATAAGGTGCAGTATCCGGAGCACAATCTGGTACGCTCGAAGGCGCAGTTCAAGCTGCTGCAGAGCGCCGAGGCACACCAGCCCGAAATGGTGGCCTTCATCCAGGAGCAGCTGGCGTGACGTAGCTGCCGGCGGCGGATGTCCGCCCGGCCGCATAGTCATAGGAGCAGTTCCCTCTCTTGCCGCGCAAGTGGGGGAACTGTTTTTGCGTTGCCGGGCACGGCGGTGCAGGACGGCGCGTGCCTGGAGGCGGTGTTTATTCCGGATTTGCAAGTTTCTGCCCTTCCCGTCCACGGATTATAACTTTTCGGAACGGGCCGGTGCAATTTTTGCCTAACTTGCGCTCAAATTTCAAACGTAAAGGCAAAAGCTATGAAACGGAGATTATTCTGGATGTTAGCAGCGGCGTTACTGGCCGCTCCATCAATGGCCCAGACCTCCGCTACAACGGAGGATGCAGCGGGGACGGAGCCAAAGTACGAATTTGTGCCTCATTGGACGCTTGGCGTGCAGGGCGGGGCAGCCTATACGCTCGGCGAGGCTGAATTTAACGATCTGATTTCGCCGGCCGTAGCCGCTTATGGCGGTTATCAGTTCACGCCTGTTGTCGGATTGCGGGTCGGTGCCAGCGCTTGGCAGGCCAAAGGCGGATGGGTGACTCCCGCCGCTGTGTACAAGTATAATTATGTGCAGGGCAACGTCGACGTACTCTTCGACCTGAGCGCATTGGTCTGCAAGTACAATCCCAAGCGCGTGTTCAACCTTTACGCCTTCGTTGGCGGCGGCGTGAACTACGGCTTCAACAACGACGAGGCTGTCGAGCTGGCAGCACAGGGAATGGACTTGCGCTACCTCTGGCGCGACCACCGCTTCTCGCCCGCCGGACGGGCGGGCCTGGGTGTCAACCTGCGGCTGAGCGACCACGTGGCCTTCAACATCGAGGGCAACGCCAACATCCTCTCCGACCACTTCAATTCAAAGAAGGCGGGCAACCCCGACTGGCAGTTCAACGTGATGGCCGGCCTCACCTTCCGCTTCGGAAAGACGTACAAGAAGGTGGAACCCGTGCTGCCGCCAGCTCCCGCGCCCGCGCCGAAGCCCGAGCCCCAGCCAGCCCCGGAGCCTAAACCGGAGCCGAAGCCCGAGCCTGTCGTGAAGAAGGTGGAACCCATGACGCAGAACATCTTCTTCCTCATCAACCAGTCGAAGATACGCACCGGCGAGCAAGCCAAGATAGACCAGCTCGTGGCCTACCTGAAGCAGAACACCAAGGCAAAGGTGACGCTGACCGGATATGCCGACGCAGCCACCGGCTCGAAGGCATACAACGCCCGCCTGTCCCGTCTGCGTGCCGAGGCCGTCTCCAAGGCGTTGCAGCAGGCCGGTATCTCGGCCGACCGCATTACGGTGGACTACAAGGGCGACACGGTGCAGCCCTTCGAGAAAGTAGCCGACAACCGCGTGACCATTTGCGTGGCAGCTGAATAATATTTTTTCCGTGTAAAGTTTCTCATAACACATTTCTGGCCGGTCAACGTCGTGACGATGTGGACCGGTTTTTTTATGCTTTGCCCCGCTTACGGGACGAAAAGCGCGGAGGAATTTGTCCGCCCGCCGTGAAAAACGTATCTTTGCCCATAATGAATGTGAAACCCATTAACTATAGTCATCTATGAAAAGACGAATGATGCTCGTGGCCTGGCTGCTCTGCGGCAGCTGGTCATTGGGCGCATGGGCGCAGGTGAGCCACGTGAATCCCGTTCCGCAGGAAGTGGAGACGCAGGGCGAAACCTTCTCAGCGCCGCAGAGTTGGACCGTGAAGTGCGACAAATCCCTTGAGGGCGGCTACGCGCTGCGGGCCCTGGCCGGAGCTTCCCCGAAGCAGGAGGCCAAGGCCGACTTCACCGTGCGGCTGGGCGTGAAGGGCGACCGCACGGTCCGCTCCTTTGCCAAGCATGTGCCCGACCGCGCCGAGGGCTATTACCTGCACATCGGCAAGGACGGCGTGGAGCTGGCCGGAGCGGACGAGCAAGGCCTCTACTATGGAGTCCAGACGCTTCTGAGCATCCTGAGCGAAGGGAAACTCGAGGCCTGCACCGTGACGGACTGGCCCGACGTGGGCTTCCGCGGCGTGGTCGAAGGCTTCTACGGCACGCCCTGGAGCCACGAGGCCCGCAAGCGCCAGTTCGAGTTTTACGGCCGGAACAAGATGAACGTCTACATCTACGGCCCGAAGGACGATCCCTACCACCGCGCCCACTGGCGCACGCCTTACCCCGCCGCCGAGGCCCGTCGCATCAGCGAGCTCGCCGAGTACGCCAGACAGAACGGCGTACACTTCTACTGGGCCATCCATCCGGGCATCGACATCAAGTGGACGGCGGCCGACCGCGATTCGCTCGTCGCCAAGTTCGAGCAGATGTACAAGCTCGGAGTCCGTTCGTTCGCCGTTTTCTTCGACGACATTTGGGGCGAAGGCACGAAGGCGGACAAGCAGGCCGAGCTCCTGAACTACGTGGACGAGAATTTCATACAGAAGAAGCCCGACGTGAGCCCCCTCGTCATGTGCCCGACGGAGTACAACCGCTCCTGGGCCAGCGACAAGGAGGATGGCTACCTGCGCACACTGGGCAGGCTCCTGAACAAGAGCATCTTCGTGATGTGGACGGGCAACTCTGTGGTTCACCTCATAGACAAACCCACGATGGAGTGGGTGAACCCGCGCATCGACCGCAAGGCTTACATCTGGTGGAACTATCCCGTGACGGACTACGTGCGCGACCACTTGATGCTGGGCCCCGTCTACGGCAACGGACAAGACATTGCCGGCGACCTGTCCGGTTTTGTCTCGAACCCCATGGAGCACGCTGAGGCCTCCAAGATAGCACTGTACGGCATCGCTGACTACACGTGGAACATGGCCGACTTCGACGCGCAGCGTGACTGGGAGAAGTCGCTGCGCGACCTGTTGCCCGGCAACGTAGAGGCCCTGCGCGTCTTTGCCCGTTACAATGAGGACCCCGGGCCCAACGGCCACGGCTTCCGCCGCGAGGAGAGCCCGGCCATCGCGGCGATAGACTCCGCGCTGAAGGCCGGCGGCGACAACGGACAGGTGGTGCTCGACCTGCTGACGCGCTGCTCCGAACTGAAGACTGCGGCGGACGTGCTGCTGGCCGACCGCGAGAACCCGTTGCTCATCCGAGAGTTGAAGCCCTGGTTGCTCCAGGCGCGCAACGTGGCGGACTACGGCACGGCGGTCTGCATGATGGCGCTCGCGGCAAGCCGTCCCACGGATGCTTCGCCGCTCATAACGTTCGACAGCTTCTACCGTCAGGCCCGCTCCGTGCAGGAGCAGATGTACCAGCTCGAGAACAGCGACGTGCGTCATGCCCTCCAGCCCGGCATCAAGGTGGGCACGCGGGTGATGCTCCCGACGCTGAACGGCCTCTTTGCCCGCACAGTGGACCGCTACAACGCGGCCAACGGGACGCAGTACGGCAACGTGGCTGAATACCAGCCCTACAAGCTCTCGAGCACCGTTCCGCAGTTGGCGCGCCAGCCCATATCGGCCAGCGGAAATGAGGTGAAGGTGGCGCCGTCGAACGAAGTAATCTCTTGGCCCGCCGGCGCGCAGTTGCTCATAGAGAGCGAGCAGCCCGTCACGCTGCAGGGCATGTCCTTCGATATGGGCGTGGCCGGCATGGCCAAGAATTTCCGCCTGGAAGTCATGGTCGGCGGCGAGTGGAAGGCGGTCAGCCTGCTCCATTACAAGCCTGAGGAGACCGTGATTCATACAGGCAACGAACTGGCCGGCATGAAGGCCGAAAAGATCCGCCTGACGAACAGCAGCGACCAGGAGCAGAAGGTCTACTGGCGCAGCTTCAGCTTCACAAAGCAGTAAAGTCAGCGTCTGTTCGCTCCGGCGGACGAAGCATGAATAAAAAGGCCGGCCCGCGTGGTGCATACTGCGCGGGCCGGCCTGCGTTTTGCCCCTTCGCCGCCGGGCCGGGTGGCCGTTGCGCGCCGCATGTGCCGTTCCCGGCCAGTCCTTCCGCCGACGGGCCTAAGGCGCGTTCGCAGCGGGCCTATTCCCGTTTCGACGGGGCTAAGGCGCGTGGAAAGCGGGACTGCCGGGCGGATCGTACGGCATAGGAGCAACGAGACCGCCCCCGCCGGCTGCCCTTTCGGGAAGCTGGCGGGGGCGGATGTTGCCGCGGCCGGCAGGTGGCGGCCGTGGCAGTGAAGGGGCGGCCTTAGGGCTTGTAGGTCACGCGGCCGGCGGCCTTGTCGTCGTAGATAACGCGGCGGAGCGTTTCCTCACTCACCTGGACCGGCGTGCGCGACAGTTCGGGAATGTTGTAACTCTTCATCAGGAGCAAGTTGTATTCCGGGTCGAGCTGGGGCAGGAGGAAGGCTTTGTGGTCCTTCCCCTGACGGTCGAAGTAGGCAATGTAGAGGCGCGTGTACGAACCGTCGTCGCGGCGGGAGGCTACGATGATCCAGCGCCCGTTGCTGCTCCACGTGTGGTAGGTGTCCACGTCCGGGCTGTTGGCTGCTGCGAGCGCGCGTATCTGGCCCGTCTGCAGGTCCTTGACGTAGAGGTCCGAGGATTTGTGCCAGATGTGGAACTGCCCGTAGTCCGCCAGGGTGAAGAGGACGTAGCGGCCGTCCGGGCTTACGCGGGGCACGGTGGCACTCTTGCCGCGGGCGGCGCAGTCCATTTCGAGCTGCGGCGGCCCGAAGCGGCGCGTCTTTTCGTCGAAGGGCATGCTCATCAGGTTGTAGCGGATGCTGTCGTAGTGCGCTGAGATATAGTCGGAACGCTCCAGTGTGCTCTTGCCCGCCAGTCCGGGGACGGAGGCGCAGCAGTAAAAGAGCCGCTTGCCGTCCGGGCTCCAGCAGGGAAACGTCTCCAGGTCCGTAGAGGTCTTGAGGATGTTGGTGAGCGTGTGGGCGTCGGCGTCGTAGAAGATGAGGTCCGAGCCGAAGTCGACGACTTCCACCTTCTGGTGATTGACGACGTGGAACGTCTGCCCCGTCTGGTTGGAGGAGAACACTACCCAGTTGCGGCGCGGATGCCACGACGGGTAGACGGACGAGGAGAGGACGGAGTCGCAGTTCATGTTCATCTTGGTCACCTTGCCGTCTTCCACGAAGACCGTACCGCCGTGGGCGGCGCGCACGTGGAAGAGCATACGTTTCCCCGCGTCGTAGTTCTGGAAATTATGGCAGTTGATGCAATGGTTGTTGATGGAGTCGAACGAACGGTTGTTCTCGTAGACGGCCTTTTCCTCGAAGGTCGTGAGGTCGCGCTGGTAAATTCCCAGCTGGCGATAGAGCTCGTAGCTCGGTTCGATGAGGCGGTAGAAGAGGTAGCGGTCAATCTCCTCCGGCGCTACGTGCAGGCTGTAGGCGGGATGCTTGAGCCACTGCCCGCCGCGGCAGGAGTAGAGCGTCACGGCGAGGTCTTTTCCCTTGTTTTGTTCAAGCAGTTTCCGCCACTCCGCTGCGTCGAACTCCAGTTTGCCGTCTGCTCCGGCGGCGGCAAGGATCTGTATTCCGCCGCCGGCAATGCAGCCCACGAAGGCGTCGCCCTCCGAGGTCACCTGGATGTTGAGCGGGGCTATGTTGGGCGGGATGACGATGTCGCGGTAGTCCGGGTAGATGGCGGCCTGCTCCTGCGTGGGCTGGCTGTCGGCGGGAATGGCCGCCTTGGGGCCGCAAGCCTGCACCTGCCAAAGGACGGCAAGCCCCAGGGCGAGGCGGGCGAAGCGTATGATGATGTTTTGCATGTCGGGTATGGATGTTGTTTATAGAGTCGTCGTTAGTTCACACCGCTTTTCTCGTGCGGCTTCTCCTGGTAGTCGTCCACGTTCTCGCAGAAGTAGTAATAGTAGTACGTGCCCAGCCAGTCTGCCTTCAGTTCCTTCCGCAGGCGGGCGTTGTACTCGTGGCGGATGGCCTCTTGTTCTGCTTCACTCTTGCCGGCCATTTTCGCGTTGCGCTCTTCTATGATGGGCTTCACCAAGGTGTAGAACGAGTACATCTGCGGCTCGCCGGCCTCGACCACTCCGGGGAAATACTGCATGACACCCTCGTTGTCGTTGGCGGCGATGAGGACGGCCTGTTGCAGGACCGGCGGCAGCGTCCGCTGGTGTTTTTGGTAGTAGACCAAGATGTAGTTCATCGCGGCCGGTATGGTCTTGGAGTAAAGATTGGCGGCGATGGCCAGCTCCAAGGCGTCGTCCGTCCCGCTAAGCATGGCGAGGTTGTAGCCCAGGAAGATGGGCGACCGGTAATTCTGCTCGAATTTCGACTCCTGGGGCTTGAAGTCCAGCACCCTGGCCAGCTCGGGATCGGCCTTGATGCGTTCCTCGTCGGCGACCATGGGCCTGTATTTTTCCACAAACCCGTCCGTGAAGGGCATACTCGCGATGATGTCCAGATACTTGTTGGCCAGTGCCTGCTCTCGGTTCATGATGGCGCAGACAGCCAGCCGCTTCAGGTAGTAAAGGTTCGGACCGTTCATGACGATATGCTCAAGTGCGCAGCGGTAGGCGGGGTTGAGGAGGCCCGAGTAGAAGTCGCAGTCGGCCTGGAAGATGCCATACTCCTCGCTGCCCTCTTTCTTGTCGAGGCGGGCGTCGGGGTAGTCGAACGGGATGTCGAACAGCCGCTCCAGGAGGCTGCCGCGCTGCACGAGGGCCACGGCGTAGTAGGCGGCGACGGCGCGCGTAGGACGTCGGGCGGAAAGGGCATCGTCAATCATGCCGTCCCAGTCGGCCTTGAGCATGCGGTTTTGCATACGGGCCGTGAGGACGACGTTCTGATTCCACGTGTCCGTGGCGTACCAGAGCGCGGCGAACACCACTATGGGAACACACAGGCCGAAAGGCCGCCAGCCGCGGGGGGCGGAGGCCTTGGCGCGGCGGCCGCGTATCAGCCGGACGGCCAGTGCGGCCAGCGACAGCACGACGGTCAGCACGATGGGCACGGCAAAGATGAGCGACGGCTCGTTCTTGTAGTAAAGGCTGGTGCCCCGCCAGAGCATCCAGCCCAGTACGAGGCCGGGCAGCAGGGCCGAGGCTCCGCGCCACGACGCCGGGAGGCGCAGCGCGTAGTCCGCCAGGCGCACGGCGGCCGTGAGGAGCAGGCTTAGCACGAGGCCGCCCAGCCACGCCTGGTTGAAGGTGAGCAGCACATAGCGGCAGGGCCAGTAGAACCAGCCTAAGGGTTGGTCCAGCACGAACTTCATCTGTACGGCGTGGGCCGTGACGAAGTTGGCCTCGGCGGCGCGGGTGAACACGTCACCATAGATGAGGGAGCAGAATGCCCAGAACAGGAGGAAGGTCACGCCGTAGGGCAGCAGCCGGGCCAGTTTCCCGTCCGTCCGCGGCAGGCGGCGGGCTGGCCGCGGCGTCGGCGCGGCGGTCTTGCGTGGCGCGGCGTGGCGCGGCGCAGGCGATTGAGCGTATTTTTTCTTATGCGACATGATAGCAATATTTAGGATGCGGTTTGGAAAGTCGGGTCCGCCGGGTGCGCGTCCTCTCTGAGGGACGCAGGGGTAGCTCCGGAGGCCCGGCGCGGCGGGGCGTCAGCGCACCAGCACTTTCTGTCCGGCTACGACGTAAACTCCCGGTGTCAGTCCCTCTACGCGCGTCGCGGCGCCGGCCGTGCGCACGCTGCGGCGCAGGCGGCCGTCGGCGCCGTAGATGCGGGCCTCGACCGGCGCGGCGGAGCGGAGCACAATGCAGCCCTTTCCCCCTTCAGCGGTCAGCTGTCCGGCAGTTTGCGGCGCGGAGCCTATGGCATCGGCCTCGTAGCCGTACTGCGCGTCGAGCCATTCCAGCCGTTGCCCTATCCAGCCGCAGATGTAGTCCACGTCGGCCTGCAGGTCCGGGTGGTAGGCCGGCCAGCGGCGCGCCTCGCGGCTGTCCGTGCCGCTCTCGGCGAAGAGCTCGGCGTAGGTGCGGAAGCGGTTGGTGAGTGAGGCCTCGGAGAAGTAGCCCTCGCGCAGCTGGGCGTAGCGGGCGGCCAGCGCCTCGCGCCACTGCAGGCGGCTCGCGGCGAGACGGTCGTAGAGCGTGAACGTGCCGTGCTCATGGGCCCAGAGATACGTTTCGAAGTCCTGGCTCGGCCCGGTCAGCTCCGACGAGCCGTCCCAGCGGCGGCCCCATGTGCCGTCGAGGTCCCACGGAGCGATGCCCATTTTCCGGCCGTCGGCCTCCTCCTGTATGTTATAATTGAAGAAGTACATGTTCTTACCGTGGTTGTCCGTGGCCAGCATCAGTTCGATGAAGAGATAATAGTCGTCCAGCACCGGGCGGTCGAAGTATTCACCCACACTGTCGGCGAACTGCTCGTCGCTACTCGTCGCCACGAAGTTGATGGCGCGCCACAGGGGCCCCCAGTCAATGCGTTCCTCCTCGTAGTCGGGGTATTTCACCTCATAGTCTGCCCACGTCTCCAGCCGGTTGTTGTTGTCGTAGGCCCTGGGCGAGCGGCCAGGGTAAGAGCGCACATCGGGCTCGTGGCCCATGAGCACCTCGTAGGACCACTGGCTGGACTTGTAGAGCGTGCCGCGCACCTCGTCGGGGTCGCTGCCCTCGGCCTCCTTATACTTTTTCAGCTTCAGTTGCTTGCGGTCCATTTTTTCCGTCATGCAGTAGAGGCCGTGGTAGCTGCCGTTGAGGAAGAGCTCGACGAAGCGGCCGCGCGTGCCGGTGCGACCCTCGTCCTCGCGGCCGTCGCGCTGATAGTAAGGCTCCGTAGCGAAGTCGTTCCACAGGTCGGTCGAGACGCGGTTGCGCATACAGGAGCGGTCCACGGCCATGGCGTCGAGTATCCAGTTGTTGTCCTCGCGCAGGCCGAAGAACGAGCCGTCGGCGGATTCGCCCCCGGCGTCGCGCAGCTTCACGGCATAGCTTTTCTTGTTGTAGCCGAGCGCCGACGAGCCGCGGTAGCGGTAGTCGGCCACCCACGTCTGGTCTTGGCCCTCCGTGTCGGGGTCGGTCACGCGCAGGCTGCCCCGCGTGTAGTCGTCGGCGTTGCAGCTGGCCACGTTCACTTCGACCAGCGGCAGGAAGGTGAAGGCCACGCGCACCGATCCGACGGCCGTCTGCGCGTCTTCGGAGAGCAGGCTGAGCCCGTAGGTGCGCGTGCAGTTGACGTGCTTCACGGTCACGGAGCCGTCGGCCGCGGGCTCCAAGTCCTCAAACCGCAGGGTGTAGCCTTCGGCACCAGGCTTCATCTGTGCCGTGATGTGAAGTGTGAGGTCGGCTCCCCCGCGCAGCGACGAGGGCAGGGGGCAAAAGTACGTGAGCGACGACTCATCGAATACGAGAGCCTTGCCGTTGAAGTACACTTGCTCTACGCGGGAGCGGAAGTCTGCCGCGGCGCGCGGGGCAACGAACGAGGTGGCTTGCGCGCCGGTCGTGGCGGCGGTTTGTCCCGCAGCGGGGAGCGCCGTGAAGAGCAGCGCGCCCATAAGCCCGCAAAGCGCGGGGCGGGTTATGGAAAACAGGGGATGAAACATAAGACAGAAATTTTCCGTCAAAATTACGATATTTTCAGACAGAGCACAAACGTTCCGTAGTTTTTTCTTCAAAAGAACCGGGCACACGGAGCGCAAGGCGACGCGTGCGCCCGCCCCGTCCGTATTCCGGCTGCCGTCCTGCGCTCTGCGGGCGTCTGTTTCCGGTCTGGCGCGCGCGGAGGCGGGCTGCTTGCGCCGCAGGGCGCGGCCTTCGCCGCACTGGGTCAGAGGGATTCCTTTACGAGCCTAAGGCGAGAAATTACGAGGATAGGGGAAGGAAAAATTGGCCTAAGGCGAGAAATTACGGGGATAGGGGAAGCCGGTGCGGGCAGTGCGGCGGCAGGGCGCCCGTTAATGAAAAAACGTCCCGCCACGGCATGGCCCTCGCAGGAAATCGGAGGGACGCTGTGGCGGGACGTGTGGAAAGACAGCCGCCCGTGCGGCGGACGCCGGCGTGGGCAGGCCTCAGTCGCGGAGCAGGTCGTGGTAGAGAAGGTAGGCCTGGTCGCGGCTGACGGGGCTGCTGTACATGCGGGCGGCCAGTATGTCGCCCTTCAGGGAAAACTGCGTGCGGCCGCTGGCGTTGGCGTCGCCGCCGATGCCTATCCACTGCGCTTTCTCATCGGCCGGGAAGCCGAATTTTCCCTTGACGGCCATTTGCCCGGAGGGCCGGCCGTTGACGTAGAGGCGCAGCTGGCCGGCGGCTGCGTCGTAGGTGGCCACAACGTGATACCACTTGCCGGGCTGCGCCGTGACGGAGCTTTTCAACGTCCTGTAGCCGCCGCCCACGTGGCAGTAGAACTGGATGAGCCCTCCCTTGGCCTGCTCTATGCCTGCGCCGCCGCCCTCCTGCGCGCTGAGGGGGCAGACGTTGTCCGCCGTGGCCGGGCGGTAGAGCACCTCGTAGGTGAATCCCTGCGTGAAGGCCTGGCGGATGGCGGCATCGGCAGCGTAGTCAACGCGGAAGAAGCAGTCCGCCGAACCCGAGAACGTGGCGCCCCGATGGCTGAAGGCCGCGTCGCGGCAGGGGGCCGGGGCTTCCTCTCCCGTAACGATGGCTACACGGCGTGCAGACGCGTCGGACGCTTTCCCCCGCCTGCTCACCTTCAGGTCGAAGAGGTCGGCCACGGGGAGCTGCGTCCCCTCCGCGGGACGGTAGACGGGGGTGGAGAATGCCGCGCTCTGAAGCGGAACGGAGACATTTTTATAAGAGTCGAGGGCGCGGACGCTGGCGCGGAGCTGCCGGCCGTCCGGTATGCCTTCGAAGCGCACGGAGAGCGAGCGCGGCATGCGGCTGTTCAGGTAGTAGCCGGAAAACACGCTGAGGGTGGCCACGGTCTCGTTGCCGTCCAGCAGGTCCACGACGTAGTGGTGCACGTTCTCATCGTCCAGGGCTTGGGGGAAGGACATGGTGCAGCCCTCGCCGGCTATGTCCGTCACGGTGACGGTGCTGCCGGCCTGCCACTGCGGCGCGGCGCCGCCGGTGCGGGCATCGGTGTAGATAAAGCGGCTGCCGTCGTGGGGTGCGTTGACCTGCCAGCGGGGCAGGATTTCCTCGTCGGCGTAGGAGTCCCAGCGTTGTATCTCCACGTTCGAGGCGGAGTCCACCGTGACGATGCAGCCCTCCGTCACGTAGTCGTAGCGGGCGGGATGGATGCCCTCGCTCACGAGGCCCGGCTCGATTTCGCTGTACGTCACGCTGCCATCGTTGACGGTCGTGAAGTCGTGCTGATGGATGGAGCGCGGGTCGGATAGCGGGAAGTGGGAGTGCCCGCCGAAGAGAATCACCTGGGGATAGGCCTTGAGGGTCTCGGTGAGAACGTTGGATCCCCATCCGCCCTCGCCCTTGCACGTGCCGTAGACGGTATTCATAGGCGGGACGTGAGTGAACACAAAGATGGGTTTTCCGGGATAACGCTCCGCTGCCGTCTTCAGGTTGTCGGCCAGGGCTTGCACTTCCTCGGGGGCATAGTCGTCCCATCCGCCGCCGTCCATGCTGGTCGTGATGAAGGGGTAGCCCTTGATGTCGATGAGGCGGTGGAAGGGCTGTCCGAGCACGCTGAAGTTGTCGGCCGCGTGGTCGGCATAGTTGTCGTGGTTGCCCATCATGACGTAGTAGGGGATGCGGGCGGGAACGACGGTGGTGTCGTTGAACACCTGCATGAACTGCTCGTATTGCGCGGGCAGCCCCCAGTCCGTGAGGTCGCCGCAGACGAAGATCGCGTCGGCGTCCGGTTGCCGGCCGAGCATGTGGCGCAGGGCCTGGGGCACCTTGACCATGGGGCCTTCGCCCTCATGATTGCCGAAGTGGGTGTCGGAGATGACGATGAAGCGCGGGCCGCCGGTGGCGGGAGCGTTGGATTGGGCCCACGCGTTCAGGCTGAGCGTGCAGCCTAAAAGGAGAGTGGTAAAATTTTTCATAGGTGGGTGAAAGGTAAAGGGTGATTCGGTCAAGCGGGTCTGTCCGCGGCGTCGGCCTTCCTGGCGGCGGGCCGGGGCTTGGCAGGCGCGCGTTTCGGCTTCGGCGCGGCGCCGGCATTTCCGGCGGGGCGAAGCGTGTCGTGGCCGTGGCGGAGCGTGTCTCGGACGGGCGGGGCGGAGCGGCTCAGAGAGTCGGCCGTGTGGCGCATACGGTCGGCAAGGCTGTCGAGCGCTTGAATGGCGAAGGAGTCGGCTGCGAGGGTGTCGGCGGGCGGGGCTACGTGAGGTTCGGGCGCCGGCGCGGCATGGATGTCGAGTTCAGTGAGCGGCTCTTCGGCGGGTAGCTCTTCGAGAGCCGGTGGAGCGGGCAGGGCGGCCGGGGCGGCCGGTTCCTGCGCGGCGGGCCGCCTGTCGCGGAAAATGGCGTAACCGCCCGTGCCGATGACGGCGAGCAGCCCGACGAGGGTCAGCGCATTGCACCAGCGGTCCAGCCGTTTCCCCGACGGCGTGGCGGGGGTGTCCTGGGGGACGGGTGGGGGCGTGTTCCTTATATCTTCCATCGGTGGCAGGCTTTAGTCTTCATCGTCAAAGTCGAAGTCGTCATCGAGAAACGTAGGCGCATTGAAGTCGTCGAGCGCGCGGCGGTCCTTCTTGGTGGGGCGGCCCGTTCCCCTGGCACGGTCGATGAATCCGCTGATGCGGCTCATCTCGAGCAGCTCGTACTGCTGCGGGTCGGTGATATTCTCCAGAATCTCGGGCAGGAGCTTGGCGCCGACGCGCTTTTCGATGGGCTGAAGCACGCGGAAGCGGTAGGTAACAGGCGGCTTGCGCACGCTGACCTCGTCGCCGGCCTTGACTGTGCGCGAGGGCTTGGCTGCCGCCCCGTTGATCTGGATGCGGTTGTTCTTGCAGGCGTCTGCGGCGAGGGTGCGCGTCTTGTAGATGCGTGCCGCCCACAGCCATTTGTCCAGGCGGGCTTCTAAGGTGTGGCTCATGCTTTATTTCTTGTTGTAGTGGTTCATGGTGTACTGTATGCCCGAGAGCGCGAAGCTCTGTACCATTTCGCAGGCCACGGCGATGCGCTCGTCCATGTGTGCCAGGTCCTCGGGGCCGAACTCGCCGAGGACGAAGTCTATCTGTCCGCCGCGGGGAAAATCGTTGCCGATGCCGAAGCGGAGGCGGGCGTATTGCTGCGTGCCCAGCACTGAGGTGATGTGCTTCAGGCCGTTGTGGCCGGCTTCGCTGCCGCCCGGCCGCATGCGCAGCTGGCCGAAGGGCAGGGAGAGGTCGTCCACGACCACGAGCAGGCGCTCAATGGGGATTTTCTCCTTATTCATCCAGTAGCGCACGGCGTTGCCGGAAAGGTTCATATACGTAGAGGGCTTGAGCAGCGTGAGCGTCTGGTTCTTGACCTTGAGCGTGGTGACGAAGCCGTAGCGCCTGTCCTCAAATACAAGATTGGACGCCTTGGCCAAGGCGTCCAATACTCTGAATCCTATGTTGTGGCGGGTGCGGGCGTATTCGTCGCCGATGTTGCCTAACCCGACAATCAAGTGGTTCATAATCTGTCTGATGAAATAATATCTATCGGGTATCCCGTGCGGGCTGCGGAGTCTTACTCCTTGGCGGCAGCGGCGGCACCCATGGCGGCACGCGTCATCTTGACGGTGCAGACAATGACTTCCTTCGGGGTGACGAGCTCGAGGTTGTCGAAATGGAGGTCGCCCACCTTGATGCTCTTTCCGAGGCCGAGGCTGGTGACGTCGATGAGCAGCTTTTCGGGGATGTCCTGGTAGAGTGCTTTCACCTTGAGCTTGCGGACCATCGTGATGAGGCGGCCACCGGCGCGTACGCCTTCGGCAAGACCCTGGGGCGCTACGGGAACGCCGATGGTGACGGGCTTTTCAGCGTGTACTTCGTAGAAGTCTACGTGGAGCACGTTGTCCTTGACGGGGTGGAACTGCAGGTCCTTGATGACTGCCTTGTGGTCGGTGCCGTCGATGTTGATGTCGATGAGGTAGATGTGGGGCGTGAAAACGATTTTGTTGATCTCCTTCTCGCTCACCGTGAAGTGGATGGCTTGGGGCAGTCCCTTCTCATCCTTCAACTCTCCGTAGAGGACACAGGGTACAAGTCCGTTCTTGCGGATTTCTTTCGTGGCTTTCTTGCCTACGTTGGCACGCTGCGAGCCGCTGATAGCGATTTGCTTCATAATTGTTTGTGTTACTCTAAATTAAGTGTTAGAAATTGCTTAATTCTCCATCACACAGGCCGGGTATGCC
This sequence comes from uncultured Alloprevotella sp., assembly GCA_944320745.1. GTDB lineage: Bacteria > Bacteroidota > Bacteroidia > Bacteroidales > Bacteroidaceae > Alloprevotella. The sequence goes on from CALUIN010000002.1 coordinate 20,869, forward strand.
CGGCTGATGCAGGACAAAATCGCGGCAAAGGTAAAAAAAATCTGCCACTTGCGCAAGCGGCAGATGTGAAAGTTGCTCTTGATGCCCGACGTGGCGGGAGTTCAGAAGTCGAAATCAATGCGGAAGTCGGTCGCGCTTTTCCCGAACGTGTTGCTGTTTCCCATGTCGTCCTCATCGGTTTCCGTATCCTTCACGGGCTCTTGCCCTTCGGTGACGAACGCCGTGTAGGAATCGGCCGGGCGGGAGGCGGCCAGGGCGGCAGCGTGTTCATGGACATAGGCCGTGGCTGCCTGGAAGGCGGACATGAACCGCTCCATGTCCTCCCGGTACAGGAAGATCTTGTGTTTCTCATAAACCGGGCGCGCGTCCAGCCCGCTACTCTCCTTCAGCCGCTTGCTCTCGGTGATGGACAAATACAACTCGTTGCGGCGATCAATCTTCACGTCTATATAATAAATACGTTTGCCCGCCTTCACAGTCTTGGAAAAGAGAATCTCATTGTCATTTTTTTCTTTCAGCAGCTCGTTCATGGCGTTGGTACTTTTAAGAGGTTGATAAGATCTGGTGGTGCAGCGAGCCGGCCTATCGGCGGTTGCGCCTTACAAAATTGCGACCAATTTTTTAATATGCCAAAAAATAGGGGCGGAAAATCTGCCGCACTCATGTTTTTTTGTAAATTTGCACCGATAACTGCGCTAATTCGATAGAGTGGAATGATAAATAGAGAGTTAATTCGGCTGAAAATTGTCCAGTTGGTTTATGCCTACTACCAGAATGAGGGAAAGACAATAGACACGGCCGAGAAAGAACTGGATTTTAGTCTGGCGAAAGCCTACGAATTATACCATTATCTGCTGTCGCTGCTTGTCAGCATGCGCCGGCTCGCGGCCCGCAAGGACGAAAGCATGAGGGCGCGCAACCAGCGCCTCGGGACGAAGGTCGAAGGCTTGACGCCCGACGGGCAGTTTGCCGCTAACCGCTTCCTGCTGCAACTCGATGAGAACAAGCAGTTGCTGGAATACATAGAGAAGCAAAAGAAAGAGTGGATCGAGGAAGAGGCTTTCGTGAAGAAGCTTTATACCCAGTGCGTCGAGAGCGACATCTATCAGATGTATCTCACGAAGGAGGATTTCTCCTATGACGCCGACCGTGAGCTGATCCGCAAACTCTACAAGACTTACGTCTGCAACAACGAGGACTTCGACAGCCTGCTGGAGGATCACAGTCTTTACTGGAACGATGACAAGGACATCGTGGACTCCTTTGTCCTGAAGACCATCAAGCGCTTCACTGAGGAGTCTACGGCGGACCAGTCGCTGCTGCCCGAGTACGCTTCTGAGGAAGACCACGACTTCGCGCGGCAACTGTTCCGCGCCACGCTGGAGCAGGCCGATGAGGCGCGGAAACTCATCAAGGAAAACAGCAAAAACTGGGAGTTTAACCGCTTGGCTTTCATGGATGTCCTCATCATGCAGATCGCACTGGCGGAGATAATGAACTTCCCCTCGATACCGGTAAACGTGACGTTCAACGAGTATCTGGATATTGCGAAGATGTACAGCACGCCGCGCAGCGCCTCGTACATTAACGGCATGCTTGACCACATTGTCAAGAAATTGAGAGAAGAAAAGAAAATCCTAAAATAAAAAATCATCAACACCAATCCAATTATGAATGAACTGCTGATTGCATTTTTGCAGAACAGTCCCCAGACCGGCCAGGCCGGTCAGCCGAGCATGCTCCCTACGATTATCATGCTGGTAGTCCTGTTTGCCATTGTGTACTTCTTCATGATTCGTCCGCAGAACAAGAAGCAGAAGGAGATACAGAAATTCCGCAACGCTCTGCAGCCTGGTCAGGATGTCGTTACGATAGGCGGCATTCACGGTACCATTAAGACTGTCGACGACACGGACCATACCGTGATGCTGGAAGTGGCTTCCGGGGTGAAGATCAAGTTCGAGAAGAGCGCCATCATGCCCAACGCCGCTGCAGCGCAACAGCGATAATCGCAGCCCCGTACCGGGGCGCAGATATAAGATGCCAATGCGTCACGACTTCGAGGGCCTGAGCCGTTGAAGCCTGTCGTGTTGGCTTTTTTGTAGTACTACGAGCAGCGATGGCGGCCGGCCGGCTGCCGCGCGGCATAGAACAGCGAGATTTCGGGGCGCGGATAAGCCCCAGACACGTAGCAGCATCACAGCCATGAACATTCTCCGTAAGACAAAGGACATTCTCCGGTATGTCTTTACCCGGATGTGGAATCGCCAGTTCCTTGTGTTTCTATTTTTTCTGGCTTTGTCCACCAGTTTCTGGCTTTTCCAGGCGTTGGACGAGACGTATGAGGAAGATTTTTCCTTGCCCGTCGAATTGCGCAACATTCCGCGCGATGTCGTCATCGCGAGCGACGTGCCCAAGGCTGTGCAGATAGTCTTGCGCGATAAAGGTACCACCTTACTTAATTATATGTATGGCGACAAGCTGCCCGCCGTCGTCATCGACTATGAAGTCTACGCCAATCCGTCCGGACACATCCGCATTCTTGCGGCGGAGATACTCCGCCAGATCCGCCCGAAGCTCGCTTCCGGGACACAGGTCGTGAGCATACGGCCCGACACGCTGGAACTGTACTACAACAACGGCAGCAGCAAGCGCGTCCCTGTGCGCATGGAGGGGCAGATCACGCCCGCTGCCGGTTACACCATTTCATCCCAGCGCATTGCGCCGGATTCTGTCCTTGTCTACGCATCCGACGAGCAGCTTGCCGCTATCGACGCCGCCCATGTTCAGCCCGTCTATCTCAGGGACATTTCCGCGCCCGTCTCCGCAAAGCTGAAGCTCAAGGCCGTCCGCGGTGCCAAGTTCGTACCCGATGAGGTTTCGTTCAGTCTCGGCGTGGACCGTCTGGTAGAAAAGCGGCTGACGGTGCCGGTCGTCGGAGTGAACTGCCCGGACGGCGTGCAGTTGCGCACCTTTCCTTCTCAGGTCGAGGTTATTTTCCAAGTCAGCATGTCCCTCTACCGGCGCATTCATCCCGATGATTTCAGCGTAGTGGTTGACTACAAGGAACTGCAGGCAAACGACAGTACCAAATGCCGTCTGCGCGTGGCCGAAAGCCCCGCCGGCGCCAGCCACGTCCGTCTGTCCACCGAAGAAGTCGAGTATGTCATCGAAAACCTCTCTTCTTCCGCTCATTGACCCGGCCTGTCGCCGCATCGCTCTGACTGGCGGCATCGGCAGCGGGAAAAGCTATGTCTGCCGCCAGCTGGAGCTCATGGGCTATCCCGTGTTCTACTGCGATGCAGAGGCCCGGCGCATCATCGGCGACGACCCTTCCGTGCGCGATGCCCTTACCCGTCTGGTCGGCGCCGGCGTATATGCCGGCGGTGCGCTGTGCAAGCCCGTCCTGCGGGACTATCTGTGTACCGGCCCGGACCATGCAGCCCGTGTCGACGCCATAGTCCATCCCCGAGTGGGGCAGGCCTTCGAGTGGTGGGCAGCCCGGCAGGAAAGCGCCCGCGTATTCATGGAGTGCGCCCTCTTGTTCGAGGCCGGTTTCGACCGTTACGTCGACGCCACGGTCCTGGTCACCGCACCGCTCGAGCTACGTCTGGCCCGCGTCATGCGGCGCGACGCCCTTTCCCGCAAAAGGGTCTTGGCCATGATGGCCTTGCAGATGTCCGAGGAAGAGAAGGCGCGGCGGGCCGGCTACCAGATTTGCAACGACGGGCAGGCTGACGTCGGCGCCCAACTCCGTGCTCTGCTCGGTGCTTAAGTTTTTTTTTAAGTCGCGCCTCTGCCCATCTCGTCCTAATCCACTAACTTTGCCCGCGTGTAAATAAACAGTAACAAATCAAAGAAATTACGATGAAAGATATTATCCTGGCTATCGCAGGCCGTCCCGGCCTTTACCGTCTGGTTTCCCGTGGACGGAACATGCTGATTGTCGAGACCATTGACGAGAAGCGCCGCCGCTTCCCCGCTGGAGTGCGCGACCGCGTCACCTCCCTTAACGATGTATCCATGTACACCGAGGGCGAGGACAAACCGCTCATGGAGATTTTCGACGCCGTCAAGCGCAAGGAAGAAGGTAAGGTATCCGCGCTCAACTACCGCACCGCCACGCACGAGCAGTTGGCTGAATTTATGGCCGCCGTGCTGCCCGACTACGACCGCGACCGCGTCTACGATACGGACATAAAGAAACTCATCCAGTGGTACAACATTCTGGTGTCCAACGGATATAGCGAATTTGTCGAGCCGGAGGCCACGGCCGAGGCGGCCGCATCTCCTGCTGCATCCGAATCCTGACCGGCCTTCTTCCCGGCGAACAGGAAAGGCGTCCCGTCGCCGCGGCGGGGCGCCTTTCCTATATATCCTTTCTCAGTCCTTTTATCCTATACACCTTTACCGATGCGAACTTCCCCTACAGCCTCCTGGGCGGAAAACGTCGTGCTGACCGATGCCGGCTACCTGGACCGCGTGGCCTTCAACCTTATCGTCAATTTCGAGCGAATGATCAACCGCCGCATACCTGCCGGCGACCTTTGCCGCTGGCTGGACTGCGTGGCCCTTGATGGCGGATTGCGCCCCGGCGACAATGCCGTCCAGGCCGTGTTTCTGCACGGCTCCGCCGCACAGTCTTTGCAATACCTGCAGCCCGGCAACTTTTCTGCCGACCTTGACGGAAAAGCCTTCCGCGACAACTTGGGCGAATTTACTCTCCACAGCTTCCCCGTAGAGGAAGTGGTGTCCCCGGCGGACTTCTTCGTACAGTCGCTCGAGGCCCTTTGCGCCGCGTCATCGGTCCGCCGCCTCATGGTCGTGGCCGACATGGACGCCTACGGAGACCGGGTCATGCGGACAGCCGCCGCGGCCCGCGACAAGGACATCACACTCTTCGCCATGGAGCCCCTGCCCGGCGGCGGATTCCGTCAGGAAATCCTGGGCTACTCTCTGATGAGCGCCCTTGGCATCCGCTCGGACGAATTGCCTTGAGCCGTTTACTTATATCCACCGATACACTTACCACATCAAGCCTATTTTTACCGATGAACCTTTTCCAAAACTCTCCGCGCGGATTGCTTCCGGGCATCCGCCGTGCAGGGCCGGCTGCCCTGTCCCTTACGCTGGGGCTGGCGTTCGCCCTGCCCGCCGAGGCGCAGCATCAGCGCCCCGACCATGTGAATAATGCCGAAAATGCCTACTTTCCGCCCGTCTTCAACCAGGACGGCGGCTCGTGCGGCTCGGCTTCGCGCATTGGTTACATGTTCACCTACGAGATCAACGCCTTCCGCGGCGCTGACGCCTCGAAGCCCGAAAACATTTATCCCACCCATTTCACGTGGCTTCTCACCAACAGCCATTCCGGCAAGGAAGGAATGGCTATGGCCAACGGCGTGCCCAACTCCATCGTCTACGGAGGTCCTACCTACTCGCGCCTGTTCGGCAACCAGGACTGCGCAGACAGCGATTTCGGATGGATGCAGGGTTACGACAAATGGTATTCGGCCATGTTCAACCGCATCTCCCGCAACAGCTTCTCGCCTTACGCGCTCGATACGGAGAAGGGGCGTGAGTTTGTCAAGAACTGGCTCTGGAACCATCAGGGCGACCCCGACTTCAAGGCCGGCGGCATCTGCGGCATAGGTGTGGCCAGCGCCTGCAAGCCCGCACCGATAGCCGACGACCCCCAGGGCATCAATGCAGCCCTCGGCGTAGTCGGCCAGAAGTACGTTACCCGCTGGGGCGACGGCGTGGACCACGCGCTGACCATCGTAGGCTACGACGACCGCATCGTCTTCGATCTCGACGGCAACGGCAAGTTCGGCGAGCCGGACAAGGACGAACGCGGCGCCTGGATTATCGTCAATTCCTGGGGAAACGGTTGGGCCAACCACGGCTTTATCTATTGCCCTTACAAGTATAGTTTCCCCGTCCGCCAGCACGAAGGCGGAGCCTGGAAGCCCGAGTTCTACCATGTGCGCAAGAACTACCGCCCGCTGCGCACCCTCAAGGTCCGCATGGACTATTCGCGGCGGAGCGAACTGAAGCTGAGCGTCGGCATCTCGGCCGACATCCACGCGACGGAACCCGACGTCGTCATCGACCTGGAGCACTTCAAGTATGCCGGCGACGGCCGCTCCGAACGTACGAAGCGCGGCCTCGAGGCGCGCACCCCCATGCTGGGCAAATGGGCCGACGGCAAGCTGCACGACGAGCCGATGGAGTTCGGTTACGACCTGACGGACCTCACCCTCGGCTTCGACCGCAGCCGGCCGCTGAAGTACTTCTTCATTGTCCAGACCTCGCGCCACGCCATCGGCACCGGGCGGCTGACGTCCTGCTCCCTGCTCGACTACGAGTTCGACCGTCAGGGCATCGAGACGCCGTTCGACTCCATCGGCCGCGGCCTGCGCCTGCAGAGCCACGGTGCGCGCACGGTGCTGACGGCCGTGGTCCAGGGCGAGCCCCTCTTCGCTCCGGCCAATCTGCGGCTGGCCGGCGGTGCCCTCCAGTGGTCCGCCCCGCAGCCGACCCACTATGAGCGGCGCGGCTACGTGCTCTACCGCGACGGCCAACCTGTCGACACGCTACCGGCCCGGCCCGAGCAGTATTCCGGCAAACTCAGCGACGGCGCCGCCTATGCAGTCGCCGCCCTCTATGCCGTCGGCGACACGCTGCAGACCTCAGCCCTCTGCGCGGCCGTGCGTCCGCAGGCCAGCGCGGCAGCGGGCGCGCTCCGGCTGGACAGCTGCGGCTTCGTCATCCCCGGCGTCTTTGCCGCACGGCTGGACCATGCCACGATAGAGTACTGGCTGCGGCCCCGCACGTGGCGCAACTGGAACCAGAGCGTGGGCCCGGGCTGGGACCGCTTCCTGATGCATGCCAATGATGACGGTTCGGTCACCGCCGGTTGGGACACGCGCTCCCGCATGGATACGCGCCCCGGACTGATCCGCACGGGCCAGTGGACCCACCTGGCCGTCACCGTGGCGCGCGACACCATGACGCTCTACGTGAACGGACAGCCCGTCGACACCCTGCGGGGCCGGCGTCACAACGGCCTGGGCGGGTTCGGAGATCTGCCTTTCGGCAACAGTCCTGAAGGGGCTATGGACGGCGAACTGGCCGAGGTGCGCGTGTGGAAAACGGCACGCACGCCCGAAGAAATCCGCGGCGCCATGCACCACGGCTATGCCGCGGCCGGCCTGCCCCCGACGTTGCTGGCCTACTATCCCGGCGGTCTGGAGCGGACGGACTCTGTCCTCTGCCTGGCCGATGCGGCTGGCGGCCGCCCGGCGCCGGTAGCCGCCTTCGGACAGGCCGCCGCGGCCCAGGACGCCCCGGCGCTGAGCATGCCGACGGACGTAACGGTGGGCTTCGACGTGCCCGCCGGACCGCTCTATGCCGGCAGCGAATATGGCTTTACGGCCCTTTGCTCTCCCTCCGTGGCTACGGCCGAGTGGACCGTAGCCTACGGGGCTAAGGACAGTGGCGACGGGGCTACTTCCAGTTTTTACGGGACTAAGCCCCGTATCATCTTCCCCAAGCCGGGACGCTACGAGGTGAAACTGACGGGCCGCACGGCCGACGGCCATACGGCAGATCACACGGCAACGGTCGACGTGGCAGAGCGGACGCTCGACGCCCGTTTCCGCTTCTCGCAGCCCGAAGGGGCCGCAGGCGAGCGCATCAGCTTCCTGCCCCTGTCGCCCGTGCCGGGACTGCGCTACGAGTGGACCTTCAAGGGGGCCGACTCTACCGGCGCCGGCACCATGAACGCCGCGGCCACGTATGCCCAGGCCGGCGACTACCGGGTGCGCCTGCGCGTGACCGACCCCGAGACCGGACGCAGCCGCCGGCAGACGCAACGGCTGCACGTGCACAACGTGGCGCCGCAACCGGCCTTCGTGCTGTCGCAGATGGTCGTGCAGCGCGGCGGGCGCGTCACGCTGACCGACCGCAGTCGCTACCAGCCGACCTCGTGGCAATGGTCGGTGGACAGCCGGCGTATGGCCTATCGCGCGGAGGGACGGAGCGCCGAACTGGATATGACGGCGCCGGGCGTCTACGACGTGACGCTGACGGCGGCCAACGAGGAAGGTTCCGCTACGCTGACGCAAAAGGCCGCGCTGACGGTATGTAATGCCGACAGCAAGAACGGACTGAATTTCGGGACGCCGGCCGCCGCCGTGACGACGGAGGGCAACCCGCTGGCCGGACCGGCCCAGGCCATGACCTTGGAGTGGTGGATGAATGCTCGCCCGGCGGACCGCCTGGCAGGCATGGGCGATGCGGCCGCCACCTGGCTGCTGACGGCCGAGCGCAACGGGCGGATGAGATTCTGGGCCGACAGCGCGTCGGCCGCATCGCCCGCCGGCTTTGTGCAGTTCGGCCAGTGGCATCACTATGCGGTCAGTTTCGATCGCGGCGAGGTGACCTTCTGGCGCGACGGCGAGCCGCTGCAAAAGCACACGCTCAAGCGACACGGCAAAGCGGTGCGGACGCTGCCGGACGTGCCTGCGCTGCGCCTGGGCGGCGAGCGCGCGCCGATGAACGCCGTCATCGACGAGGTGCGTCTGTGGCGCAAGGCCCTTGCCGACACGACCCTGCAGCGTTATGCCAACGCGCCCGTGGCGGACGTTGCCGCGGCGCAGACGGCAGACAGCCTGTGTCTCTATTATGACTTCAACCAGAATGGCGGCGACGTGCGCGATGCTCTGCCGCAGGGCCACACGGGACGCCGCACCGGCTTCGGACCCGACGGCGACGCCTGGGGTCTTTCTTCGGGCGTGTTCAGCCTGAACTTCGATACGCCGCTCGAGGACCTCACCGCGCAATACCTGCCACCCGCCACGCGGCCTTTCGCCACGACGGGGCAGACGGTCAACACGAAGGATGCCAAGCGCTTCGAAGCCTTCCGCACCGAGACGGCCGCTAATGGCTGGTTCGTTGAAAACTATGCCGGGACGGACACCCTCCGAACGGGCGTACATGTGGACCATAACAAGGACGACGCGCTGACGGTGACGACCGGATGGGACGGATTTGCAGACCGCCTGGACAATCATAAGCTCTACTGTACGGCGACATTGCCCGCCGGACGTTATGAGCTGGCCGTGGAGAGCTCGAACGCGCTGCCCGCCGGCGGCAGTCGGCTGGTAGTGGCCGCCGGCACGGGATTGCCCGATGTGCAGAACCTGGACGCCGCGCTGGCTTCCGCCCCGTTGGGCGAGGGACGGCTGACGTTTGTCCTGGACAAGGAGACGGCCGTGTCGCTCGGCATCGTGTTCCAGCAGCAGGGCCGCACTTGCGTGACGCTGGACCGCATCGTGCTGCGGCGCTCTGTGTTGCAGCAGCCGTAGGTCCCCGTCGCCGCACTGACGGATAAGAAAGAAGCTCCCGGAGAGGCGCGGAACAGTACGTTCCGGCAGCTCCGGGAGCTTCTTTCTTGATGTGTCATTCTGCCTGCCTGCCGGTCAGTGGCCGGCGGCGGGGATTTCCTCCCAGTGGGCGCAGCAGTCCGTCATGGAGGGGAAGATCAGGTCGGCGCCGGCTTCGAGCAGGACGCTGTCGGGCAGCGGGCCCGTGTTGACGGCAATGGTGAAGATGTCTGCCGCCACGGCGGACTGCACGCCGAGGGGGGCGTTCTCCACCACGATGGCCTCCCACGGCCTGACGCCGGCCTTCTGCAGGCCGAGCAGGTAGGGTTCGGGAGAGGGCTTGCCGTGCTTCACGTCCTTGCTTGAGACGACGCGCTCCGGCGCGAAGTAGCCGGGATAGCTGTGCTCAAGGCGGTCGAGCAAGGACAGCTGGCCGCTGCCGGTGACAACGAAAATGCCGAGTCCGGAGGATTTCACCTTGGCCAGCAGTTCGGCGGCGCCGGGCATTTTCGGCGCTTCGGGGCAAGCGTTGAAGAGGCGGCACTTCTCGGCGTAGATCTGCTCGATCTCCTGCGGCGTGGCATCGCGGTGCCAGTAGCGGCGGGTCAGGATGTTGATGGTGGCGGCGCCGGTACGGCCCTCGTGCATGTAGGCTTCGCGCGGCTCCATCTTCAGTCCGAACTCGGTGCAGACCTGTGCCCAAGTCCGGGCGTGGTTGGGCATGGAGTCGAAGAGGACGCCGTCCATATCGAAAAGCACGGCTTTCGGGGTGAATGCCTCGAAGCCGTGCTTTGCCAAATAGTGTTGTATAGCTGTGTCGAACATAGGAATTTCTGAAACGTGCGGACGGAGAGACCGCGGCGCCAGGCTGGCGGCCGGGCGCACGCGGCACAGGGGTCAGCGGGCCAGACGCTCGCGAATGGCCTTGCTCTCGGCTTCGTAGCCGGGCTTGTCGAGCAGGGCGAACATGTTCTTCTTGTAAGCCTCTACGCCGGGCTGGTTGAAGGGGTTGACCCCGAGCAGGATTCCGCTTATGCCGCACGCGCGCTCGAAGAAGTAGATGAGCTGGCCCAAGCCGTAGGCGTCGAGCCGGGGCAGGACAATGCGGATGTTGGGCACTCCGCCGTCGACGTGCGCCACCTGCGTGCCGAGTTCGGCCATTTTGTTGACCTCGTCCACGCGCTTCCCTTCCAGGAAGTTGAGGCCGTCGAGGTTCGCGTCGTCGTGGGGAACGCGGAGCGTGTGGGCCGACGTCTCGACGGACACGACGGTCTCGAAGATAGTGCGCTCGCCTTCCTGAATCCACTGGCCCATGGAGTGAAGGTCCGTAGTGAAGTCGACGGCTGCGGGGAAGATGCCCTTCCCGTCCTTGCCTTCGCTTTCTCCGTAGAGCTGCTTCCACCACTCGTTCATGTAGTGGAGCTTGGGCTGGAAGTTGACTAGGATTTCAATCTTCTTGCCGGCGGCGTAGAGCGCGTTGCGCAGGGCGGCGTAGCGCTCGGCGGGGTTTTCTTCGTAGGGCACGTCGGATCCGGTGGCTTTCTCCATGTCGGCCGCTCCCTGCATCAGCGCGTCGATGTCGTAGCCGGCGCAGGCGATGGGCAGCAGGCCGACGGGCGTGAGCACGGAGAAGCGTCCGCCGACATTGTCGGGGATGATGAAGCTCTTGTATCCTTCCTGGTCGGCCTGCGTGCGTGCGGCGCCGCGGTGGGCGTCGGTGACGGCGACAATGACCTTGCGGGCCACGTCGAGGCCGCGTTCCTCCTCGCAGAGTCGGCGGAGCAGGCGGAAGGCCAGGGCCGTCTCGGTGGTGGTGCCGGACTTGGAGACGTTGATGACGCCGAAGCGGCGGCCTTTGAGGTAGTCGCAGAGTTCGGCCAGATAGTCCTCGCCGATGTTGTTGCCGGCAAAGAGCATGACGGGGCGGTGGCTCTCGGCCATGAGCCAGCCGAAACTATTGCCCAGGGCTTCGATGACGGCGCGGGCGCCGAGGTAGCTCCCGCCGATGCCGGCCACGACGATGACGTCGCACAGCTCGCGCAATTGGGCGGCAGTCTGCTTCAGGTCCTCCATGAGGGAGGCGGGGAAGGCGGAGGGCAGGTGCAGCCAGCCCAGGAAGTCGTTGCCGGGGCATGTGCCGTTCTCGAGGGCGGCCTGTGCGGCCTTCACTTTCGGGGCCCATGCCTCCATCGTACCGTCTGCCAGGAATTGGGCAGCTTTGTTGAGTTCCAAACGAAGATTCTTCATGTTCGTAATAAGTTTAGTACTTTACGGAGCTTGGCCGCCAGGCGGCAAACTCCATGCAAATTTACACCAACCGGCGGGAAGGGCCAAACGGGGCGGGCGTTTTTTGCCGCCACGCCGCGGACGGGCCGTACCGCGGCGGCCTTCAGGCCTGGGCCGCTGCGGCCGGGGCGGGCTGGAGCATGTCCTGCAGGAGCTGCACGGCGGCGGCCACGCTCTTGACGTTGCCGACGATCATGCGGCGCTTGTCGTGGTCCTGCCGCAGCTGGCAGGTGCGGTAGTGGGCCGCGGCGTAGGCCAGAATGTTGCCGAAGGCGGCGCTGGAGTAGAAGGGGCTGTCGAGGCGGGAAACGAAGTAGAGCGTCAGGCGGCCCTGCTTGAGCGCGAGCCTTTCGGCTCCTGCGCGGCGGCCCAGGCGGCGGAGCGGCGAGATGAGCAGCAGCTCTTCGCCCTCGGGCGGGACGGGGCCGAAGCGGTCGACGAGGCGCTGGCGGAACTGCTGGAGCTGCTCGTCGGTCGTAAGGCCGTCCAGTTCGCGGTAGAGGAGCATGCGCTCCGAACTGCCGGGCACGTAGTCCTCGGGCAGGAAGGCGTGGAGGTCGCAGTCGATGGAACAGTCGTCCACGAAGTCCTCGCCACTGAGCCGGGCGCCCTGGTCCGGGGCATCGGCGAAGAGTTCGGCGAACTCGTCGTTCTTGAGTTCGGCAACGGCCTGCGCCAGAATCTTCTGATAGGTCTCGTATCCGAGGTCGGCGATGAAGCCGCTCTGTTCGGCGCCGAGCAGGTTACCGGCTCCGCGGATGTCCAAGTCCTGCATGGCTATGTGAATGCCGCTTCCCAGGTCGCTGAAGTTCTCTATGGCCTGGAGCCGGCGCCTGGAGTCGTCGGGCAACTGGGCCAGGGGCGGTGCCAGCAGGTAGCAGAAGGCTTTGCGACCGCCGCGGCCTACGCGGCCGCGCATCTGGTGGAGGTCTGCCAGACCGAAGTGGTGGGCGTTGTCTATAATAATGGTGTTGGCATTAGGAATGTCAATGCCGTTCTCGACGATAGTGGTGGAAATGAGCACGTCGTAGTCGTAGTTGACGAAGTCGAGAATGACCTTCTCGAGCTCGGCCGGCGGCATCTGGCCGTGACCGATGGCCACCCGGGCGTCCGGGACATACTTGCGCACCAGTTCGGCCAGGTGGGGAAGGGCGGCGACGCGGTGGGTGACGATATAGACTTGCCCGTTGCGGCTCATCTCGAAATTGACGGCTTCGGCAATGATTTCATAACTGAACGTGTGGATTTCCGTCAGGATGGGGTAGCGGTTGGGCGGCGGTGTCTGAATGACGGAAAAGTCGCGGGCACCCATCAGCGAGAACTGGAGCGTGCGCGGGATAGGGGTCGCCGAGAGCGTCAACGTATCGATGTTGACTTTCAGCTGGCGGAGCTTCTCCTTGACAGCTACGCCGAACTTCTGCTCCTCGTCGATGATGAGCAGGCCGAGGTCTTTGAAATGGACGTTCTTTCCGATGAGTTTGTGCGTCCCGATGAGGATGTTGATGTTGCCCTCGGCCAGGTCTTTCAGGACGGCTTGGGTCTGTTGCGGCGTGCGGGCCCGGCTGAGGTAGTCCACGCGGATGGGGAAGTCCTTGAGACGCTTGGCGAAAGTCTTGTAGTGCTGCAATGCCAGGACCGTTGTGGGGACGAGGACGGCTACTTGCTTGTTGTCGCAGGTGGCCTTGAGGGCGGCGCGTACGGCGATTTCCGTTTTTCCGAACCCTACGTCGCCGCAGACCAGGCGGTCCATGGGCCTCTGGCTCTCCATGTCGGCTTTTACTTCGCGGGTTACCCTGAGCTGGTCCGGCGTATCTTCGTAGGCGAAGCCAGCTTCGAGCTCGTGCTGGAGGAAGGTGTCCGGCGAGAAGGCAAAGCCTTTCTCCTCCTTGCGGCGGGCGTAGAGGCGGATGAGGTCGCGGGCAATGTCCTTGATTTTCTTTTTGGTACGGTCCTTGAGTTTTTCCCATGCCCCTGTGCCTAAGCGACTCAAACGCGGAGGCTCGCCCTCTTTCCCCTTATATTTGCTTACTTTGTGCAGGGAGTGGATGGAGACGAACACGACGTCGTCGTTCTGGAACGTGAGCTTGATCATCTCCTGGCTGCTCCCGTCGGCCCCGGCTACGCGCACCAGTCCGGCGAAGCGGCCTACGCCGTGGTCCACGTGGACAACGTAGTCGCCGGGTTCAAACTGCATGAGTTCTTTGAGCGAGAGGGCCATCTTGGCGTCGCGGGCATGGTCGCTGCGCAGGCTGTATTTGTGGAAGCGGTCAAAGATTTGGTGGTCCGTGAAGAGGCAGAGGTGCAGGTCGTTGTCCGTGAATCCCTCGTGCAGGGTGTGATTGACGGCCTGGAAGGGGCAGCCGCCGCCCGTCTCGTCGAGGATGTTGCGCAAGCGCTCGTTCTGCTTGGGGCTGTCGGCCAGGATGTAGAGGCGGTAGCCCGCCGCGAGCAGATCGGTGAAAGAGTTGCGGACAAGCTCGAACTTCTTGTGATAGAGCGGCTGGGGAGTGATGTCGAAATGAAGCGTGGCGCCTGGAGTCCCGATCGGGCGGGGGCCGATGTCTACCCGTTGCAGGGGCGCGAGGCCGCGGATGAGCTGTTCGCCTTTGACGAGCATCGATTCGCGGTTAAGCCGTTCCAGCTGTTCGGCAGCCTCCATCTCGGAAGTCGCTTCCCGTTCGGCGACGGCCTGTCGGGAGAACCCCTCCTGATAAATGCGTTCGACAGCATCCTGTATGAAAGCGATGTCGCGGACTACGAGGCAAGTGTCGGCCGGCAGGCAGGATGGGAAAGGCATAAGGTCGCCGTCTGCCGTTTGCAGGTCGGGGACAATGCTGGCTTCGCGGAGGCGGTCGCGGGAGAGCTGTGTCTGAACCTCGAACGTGCGGATGGAGTCTATCTCGTCGCCGAAGAAGTCCACGCGGTAAGGGTATTCGGACGAGAAGGAATAGACGTCGAGAATGCTGCCGCGGACAGCGTATTCGCCGGGTTCGTAGACGTAGTCGCGGCGTTTGAATCCCAGTTCGTGCAGGTGGCTGCCCAGTTCTGTCAGGTCGAACGTCCCGCCCTCGACGAGGTGGACGGACCGCGTCGAGATGGCTTTCCCGGACGCTATGCGCTGTGCCACCGCGGACGGGTAGCTCACGATGAAGACGCGGCGGCCGGCCGACGCACTGCCGGCTCGTGAGGGCGCAGTCAGTTGCGCGAGGCGGTTCAGCGCTTCCGTCCGCAGAATTTCGTTGGCAGCGTCGCGCTGTGCGTATTTTACGGCTCTGCGGTATGTGGACGGGAAGAAGAGCACCTCGTCCTCGCCGAGCAGTTGTACGAGGTCGTGATAGAAATAGCCGGCTTCCTCCTCATCGTTGAGGAGAAAAAGGAAGGGACGGTTGAGCCTGGACCGCTGCGTTAGTGCCGCAAACACGACAGGAGCAGCCGAGGCGCGGAGCCCTCCGCAGAATACGGTGCCGGTGCTTTCTCGTTCCAGGATGCTGCCCAATCCGGCCACTTGCGGGTGGCCGGCGTATAAGGGCAATATGTCTTTCAGTTCCATGAGTAGTGTGCGGAAAATAACAGAGCCGCCCACCTGTAGGGCGGACGGCTCGAATGTAAAGAGGGAATATCCGAAGGTTTAGAACCGGTAGCGGTTGTCCACCATCTTGAGTTTTTGCTGCAACGCATCCATGATGTTGGTGTTCTGCCCGAAGATCTGGCTCATCTTGCGGTATTCCTGTTCCAGCATGGCGCTGGCGGGATTGAACGTGGCGTTGCCCGCCTTCTTGTCCACTACCTGAACGAAGTAGACGCCGTTCACGCCCTTGACGCAGCCCGTAGTCTTGCCTTTTGCGGTCCGTTCCACGGCGCCGGCCACGGCAGGCTCGTAGGAAGCGAAGTAAGCCATGTTCACCTCGGGCTGGCTGGATGCCTCTGCGCCTTTCACGCTCTTGGCCTGGTCAATGCTCTTGACGTTTTTCATCTGAGCTATGATTTTCTCGGCTTTTTTGTCCTGCATGACGAGGGCTTCCAACTGGCGCTTTACGTTGGGGGAATTCCATTCCAGGTACTTGCCTTCATTGATGCCCGTTACGCAGAGCACCAGCAGCTGGTCGTTCTCCTGTCCGCATTCGTAGACTTGCGAGATCTGTCCCGGTTCGGCTTCGTCGAATGCCCAGGTGAAGGCGTTCTTTGCACCTTCTCCGCCAATGGCCAGACGGGCGTTCGTCGCGTCGGATGCGGTGAAGTTAGGCATTTCCATCAGTGTGTAGCCGCTCTTGTTGGCGTTCTTCTCCAGGGCGTCCACGCTCTTGTTCTTTGCCAGGAACTCGAAGAGTGCGCGGCGCTTGCCGTTATAGGTCTCCTGCGAGAAGGTGATGGGATACTTCACTACGGCGATGTTATACTTTACGGACGGAGCCTTGGTGGCAAGTACCTGCGTAACCACGTAGATGGGCTGGCCCGTCTGCTGGTTGGGGACGGTGTAGTAGGCGATGGTGCCTACAGGCATCTGGCAGATATCTGTGTAGGAAGCGGCCGTGCTGTCAGTCTGAGCCTTGAGGTCAACATAGTAGCGGGTAGCATTCCACGTTGTGTCTCCCTTGAGGCCGTATTTCTGCGTCATGTCGGTGTGCTGGGCAGCCAGACTGCTCAGGCTCTTACCGCTCTTGACGGCGTTGATGAGGCTGTCGGCCAGGGTCTGGCTTTCCACGGCAAACTGGCAAATCTGCATGGAGTCGGGGCTGGTCTTCGTGCCGACGAGCTTTATGGTCGAGATGTACTGGATGCCGTCGCGGCCTTTGGGCTCAACGGTGGTGGCCGTTACTTGTCCTACGCTCATCGAGTCTACGGCAGCGGCTACGTCCTCCAAGCCGTTCTGCGTGTAGAGGTCCTTAGGCAGGTATACGTTCATGTAGTTGGCCACGGTCTTCGAGGTTTTCATGATGCCTTCCACGGCTTCTGCCGTCGTGGCCTTGCGCAGGGTGTCCTCCAGTGTTTTCACTTGCTTGAAGATATTGTCCTGGTCGCTGGCGCTCGCGGTGACGGTCACGTTGATGGCCTTCAGGTCGCGCGAAGGGGCGTAGATGCGGAACATCTCCTTGCATTCTTCATATTTTTTCTGCAGGTCGGCGTCTGTGATTTTGATTTCCTTGTCGGCTATGGTGCTGTAGGGGACGGTGACCATCTCCAGGTTGTACACCGTGTTGTTTTCGTCGAAGTCCATCTTGGCCGTCACGGTGTTGCTTGTGACACCGGCCTGGAGCACGGCCATGTACTTGTTCATGAGCAGCTCTTGGGGAATCTGGCTCTCGCAGTAGAGGCAGGCGTTCTTCAGGTTCATATACATCTCGGCGGCCTCAGGGTTCTGCTTTTGCAGCTGGCTGATCTGCTGGTCGGCCGACTTCAGGAATTGCTTGTAGGCCTCGACAGAGGGCTGCCCCATGTAGTTGGCCATGAGGAGCATGATTTTCTGTGCGTAGCTGACCTGGGACATGTTGATTTGTCCGTACTGCATCATCTGCACGATCTGTTGCAGCTGCTGCTGGGTGACGCTGGTCAGCGCCTGCTGCACGTCCTCCTTCGTGACGATGAGGCCCAGTTGCTTGGCTTCCTTGGAAATGGCCTGGTTCTGTACGAATCTGTTCCATACGCTCAGGCGGATGTTGTTCTTCTCCTCTTCCGAGATGGATCCCAGAAGCAGGGTTTCCAGGTTTTCCTCGTTGCGGACCTGCGTTTCGAAGTCCTCGTAAGTCAGTTCCTTACCGTTGACCTCACCTTCTACGTTCGGGCGTGAGCACGAATTGAAGTCGGTCAGGGTAATGATGAAGAGCAAAAGGGCGCCGCCGATGACGGACATCAGCAGGGCCGGTTTGTTTCTTAGGGTTTGTAATGCTGCCATTATTGATTATGATTTTTATTTGTTTTTGGCTGATTGGGGCACTCTTGCGAGGGTTTCCCGAGTGCCGCGCAAAGTTATAAAAAAAGATAATACGGGCCGAACTTTTCCCGCTAATTTTCCCCGGGCGCGCCGGTCGCTTTGCTGCGTTCCCTCATCGGAGGGCGCTGTGGCGGTGCGGCGGTCGTGTCGGCGGCGGCTGCGGTGTCTGTCGGTGTGGCCGTTTCTGTTTCTTCGTGCGGCATGGGCATGTAGCCGCTGGTCTGCTTGATGTGGTACTCCGTCATTCGTTCGTTCGACACGAACCAGTTGCCTTCAATCTCCCGGTCGGGCGTGACGATGTGCATGTATTTGTTGGAGTAGAGCTGGTGCCGGCCCATGTCCCAGAAGAGTTCTTCGGTGCTGAAGGTCGTGCCGTTCTCCATGTTTTTGATGAAGACGCGGCCGCGCAGTTCCCAGAGGTTCTGGTTGTAGCAGTAGGCTGTGTCCGCCGTGATGTACAGGTTTACGCGGAAGTAGTCATCATAGCGCTCCAGAAATATGCCTTTGGGGAACACCTGGCGGGGCGGCCGGGTCTTGTCGTAGACCTGCCATTCTTCGGCTACGATCTTGTAGCGCACGTAGCCGGAGTCGGAAATCAGTTTCGATACGCCGCGGGTCACCATCACGGCCGTCGAGTCGCGGTTCTTCAGCGCCGCGCCCATGGGCGGCGGGTCGCTGCCGCAGGAGGCCAGCGCCAGTCCCGCGAGGAGCGGGAGCAACAGTTTTATTCCACTTTCCATTTCATGAACCAGCGTTCGTTGAACGAGAGACCTATGCTGATGCGCAGGTAGTTCTCCGTAATCATGCCGGCCACCTGGGGCTTCACGCGTTCGTACTGTGCCGAGATGTTGAGCAGCGAGCGGTTGTTATAGAAGTTGATGATGGGGAGCGCCACGCCGAGGCTCACCTGATAGTCGCGCGGGCCGTCCAGTCCGTTCACGCGGGTGTAGGGGCTGGTGTAGGCGAATCCGGCGCGGTAGCGTATGCGGTCTCGCCAGCGCAGGCCGGTCGGGTCGTGCACGTACTCCATGCCGACGACGATGCGGTGCATGTCCGTATAGGCTCCCTTGACGCCGGCGTAGGACGGTGTGCCGCCGGGGGTGTTACCCAGAAGCTGTGGCGACTGCACGTCCTGCCATTTTTGCAGGGTGTAGTCCGCGCCCACGCGCAGCTGGTTCTTGTGCGTCCAGGCCAGGCCCACGCCAAAGCTGTGGGGCAGGCCGTAGGCGTCGTGCGCCACAAGCGTGTCGCCGCTCACCGTGTTGTTGCTGATGAGCTGGTCATAGTAGAGGCCGTTCGACTTGATGTCGTGCCCCAGGCCGTAGGTCAGACCCAGCGTCAGCCAGTCCGCCTTTCCCAGGCGTTGCTCGTATTGCAGGCCGAAGTCAATCTTGTACGTACGGATGTCCGCCGTGTACTGCCGGCGGCGCGAGGCGATGCTGGCGTCGCTGAAAGAGGCCATGATCGTATGCGTCATGTCGCCCCAGAGGTAGCCGGCGTTCACGCCGACGGAGAGCGGCTTGAACGGGCGCCAGCCCACGCCTGCGTACACTTCGTGCAGGCCGCCGTCGCCCGAGTACGACTCTGTCTGGACTATTTCACCCGTGCTTTCCACCAGGGTCTCGCTGTTGCTCATGCTGTACCCGATGGTGCTGAAGGGGAGCAGTCCGAGCGAGATGCCCAGGTTTTCCGTGGCGCGGAAGCCCATGGTCAGATAGTCGAACGACGTGTTGCGCGCGTTGATTTTCCGGCCGTTCGCGTCCAGGTTGGCGTTTTGCAGGGAGAAGCCTGCGTCGAAGAGGAAGGACAGGGAGTCAATGGCCGAGTAGGACGCCGGGTTCTTGCTGTTCAGCTCGCTGCCGTTGCGCATACCGTAGGACAGGCCCGACATAGCTTTGTTGAAGCCTTGTCCGCCGTCGCTGAGCAGGCCGAATCCATAGCGGGAGTAGGGCGAGTTGCTGCCGTTGGTCTGCGCCAGGGCTTCGCCTGTCCCGATGGCGAAGGCGGCTGCCAGCAGCAGGCTCTGCCCTGCGCGGGCTGCTCCGCGGCGCCACCGCGCAGGTCCGTATGGTTCTTTTTTCAGGATATTCATATAGAGGAGGTTTGATGACAAAGTTCAGTTGCGGCGCGGCGCGCGCGGGGTGTGGCTTCAGACTTCGCGCAGCAGGCGGTTCAGTCCCCGCGCCACGAGGTGGCTGTCGGTGAGCAGATTCTGGCGCACGGCTTCGCTGAAGGCGAAGCGGTCGCCACCGGTGAGGAAAATGCGCAGGTTGGGGTAGCGCTTCTGCCAGTGGCGGATGCAGCCCTGCAGCTCGTACCCGATGCCGCGCACCACGCCGGCGCGTATGGCCGTCAGCGTGTCGTAGCCCAAGTCCGGGGTGGGGCCGTCCGCGTCTACGCGCGGCAGGAGGGCCGTGCGGCAGTGGAGCGCCTCGAGCCGCATTTCCACGCCCGGAGAAATGTTGCCGCCCAGATAGTTTCCGGCTGCGTCCACCAGGTCATACGTGATGCACGTCCCGGCATCGATGACCAGTAGATCGGTCTTCGGCTGCAAGGTCACGGCGCCTACCACGGCGGCCAGACGGTCGGCACCCAGCGTTTCGGGCGTATGGTAGCACACTTTGACCGGTGCGGGCGTGGTGCCCGTTACGCGGAGGACGGGGCAGTCCAGTTTGTGCAGGACAGCTTCGACGCCTTCCTGCCGCCCTGCTACGGAGCAAAAAGCACAACGCTCCGGCTGGAAGCGGCGCGCCGCTTCCAGCAGGTGTGAGGGGATGTCGTCCTCGAAGCGCTCTTCGCTGACCAGGCGGTCGCCGTCGAAGGCGGCCACTTTCGCGCGAGTATTGCCAATGTCTATGGTCAGGTTCATGTGCAGCGTTGGGGAAGTTTTTTCTTGCCGCGGTGCGTGCAAACTGTCTGCAAAGTTAGTGTATGGCAGCTGAAAGGCAAAATCTTAAGCCTTTTTTTTGATTTCGGAGGGTTGCGGGGCGTCTTCCCAGGCCGCCGGACAGGCTCTCCGGTCACGGGGATAGGACCCGTCGCGACGGGGCTTAGGCGCGTGGCCACGGGGATAGGCCCCGTGGCCGGCGGGACGGAGGGGCTGCAGCCGTCCCAGAGAGTCAGCGCAGTTTCCACCGCAGTCCGGCCTGCAGGCTGAAGCGGAGCGGGTTGTCGTGGTAGGGGGTGGGGAGCGAGCTGCCGTCGGGCAGGGCGTAGGTGGCGCCCGGCTCGAGGAAAAGGCCGGTGCGGCGACCCAGCCGCAGTTCGGCGCCGGCGGCGACGGTGAACGAGCCCTGCCACAGGCCGCGGCCGTCGTGCGCCGTAGTGGAGGCTGGTGCCGGGCTGTCCTCCACGCGGAAGTCCGTCTCCTGGCGTGCGCCCACGCACAGGGCGATGCGGGCCTCGGCGCTGGCGTAGAAGTGGGCGAACGGGGTGCGCGCGAACGTGAAGGCGATGCGGAGGGGCACACCTATATAATGTAGTCGCTGGCGCGTGTGGTAGAAGGCGTATGTGCTGCCGCCTTCCACGTCGGTCGTGAGGCGCGTGTAGCTGATGCCGGTCCCGAGGGTCAGTCTCCCTGTCAGGGGGAAGTCTATCCCGGCAGTGAACTGCAGAGGCAGGCGGTGGCGGATGCGGCTGGCTGTGGGGCGGCGCAGGTTCTCGCCTACGACGGGGTTCACCGTGGGCTGTTCGTCCGCGGACGCACTGCCTGCCGCCAGCAATCCGTCCGGGGCGGACAGGTAGCCGGGCCGGCGCAGACCTGCCGCAGGCCCGCTTTCGACGGCCAGGGTGAACCGTGGCGGCGCGGCGGGCGGCACTGCCGGCTCTGGGATGGCCGGGGCCTTGCGCACGGCGGCTTTCCTTCTCGCGGCAACGGTGTGCGGCTGCGGCGCGGGAGCGGGCACGGCGTCGCGCGCGGCGGTGCTGTCGGCCGCGGCGGACGGGGCGGCGAATGCCATTAAGGCTATGGCCGGAGCGGGGGTGTCGGCCGGCGCGCCGTCTGCGTCGGCGGGGCGGGGCAGGACGGCAGGGGCAAAGCGGACGGGGGCCTCCAGGCGCGACGTGCCGCCGGCACGGGCGGAGGCTGTGGCGGCACGTCCGCCGGCGGCTGGCTGTCGGAGCGTGGCGGCGGGGCGCCGGTGCATGGCCGGTGCGGATGCTTCCTGTGCCCCTTCCCCGTCGTTCCGCGGCGGCAGGACGAGGAGCAGCAGGGCCGCTGCTGCCGCCGCGGCCGGCAGGGCGAGGAGGTAGCGCCGGCGACGGACCTTCCGCGGACGTGCAGCCTCGCTCTCCGGCAGCATGCGGCTGAGCCGTTGCCAGCCGTCCGGCGGCAGCGGGTCTTTCCATCCGCGCACCTGGTCGCGCAGGCGTTTTTCCCATTCGTCGAGCTCCTTCATGCGTCGTGAGTTTTCAGGTAATCGGTGATGCGTTTCTTGAGTAAGGCCTTCGCCCTCAGATATTGCGAGGCCGAGGTGCTCTCTTTGATGTGGAGCAGCGCGGCAATCTCGCGGTGGCTGCGGCCTTCGATGAGGTAGAGGTTGAGCACGGTGCGGTAGCCGGGAGGCAGTTCGCCGATGAGGCGCACGACAGCCTCGGCCGGCACGTCGGCAGGCGGCGGGTCGTCGGGGACATCGGGCACTTCGCCGGTGTCGGTGAAGGCGAGGCGGCGCCGTTGTTGCAGGTAGTCCACGGCCCGATTGGCAAACACCCGGCACAGCCAGGCGCTCAGCGAGCCGTCACCGCGGTAGCCGAAGGTGGCGATGGCCGAGAACACGAAGAGGAAGCCGTCGTGGAGCAGGTCCTCGGCTTCTTCGCGGTTGCCGGTGTAGCGGCGGCAAAGCGCCAGCAACCGCCCGCCGTAACGCTCGTAGAGCGCCCGGCGGGCGGCGTTGTCGCCGCGCTGGCAGCCTTCGGCTATCTCGCGTTCCGTCATGCGGCTGTCATTCCAGGCGAACGGCGCCAGCGGTGTTGAGGCTGCGCGCCGTGTCGCTGTCCTTTTTCTGTAAGGTCCAAGTGTGCTGGTTGCCGTCCAGGCCGAGGTAGGTCAGGGTGAATCCTGGCGCGTCGGCCAGGCTGCCGAGTGGCAGGGAGATGTAGCTCGTGGCGAGCGATTCGCGGCCGTCTCCGTTCTGGTTGTGGCGGAACTCCAGGCGGACGTAGCCCTTCTCGTCGGGCGTGTCGTGGCGTATGACGTTGGCGTAGTGCACGCGGCCGGCATAGGGAGTGGTGGGTGTGCGGAACTGTATGTTGAGGTACCCGCCGCCGGTCCATACGTCGTCCACCTCGACCGGGTCGTTGCCCAGGCTGTCGCTTTCGGCCTGAGTCGGTTCGGGGAAGAATTCCTTTGTGAGTACGCGGTACAGGTCTACGAGGTATATGGTCTGCTGGCGGCGGTCGTTCTCCAGAAACTGGAAGGTGGTGATGACGCGCTGGCCGGGACGCTGCGCGCCGCAGTAGACGAGCAGCGAGCTGTCGGCCAGAGCGAGCTTCTCGCCGCTGTCGAAGCGGATGAGATACTGCCGGTCCATGCGGTCCACGGTGCCCATGCCCGCGTAGAGGGGCTCATAGTCATCGTTGTCGCAGGAAAGGATGGCGAAAAGACTGGCCATGAGGACCAGAATAAGCGTCTTGCATTTCATGATAGTGATAATAGTTTGGTGAAACATGGTGCGGGGCGCGGGGCCGCTCCTGTGGGGGGCCTGGCCTGTCCCTCGACATAGGGTAAAGGGCAAGGCGGGTCGTTCCTTGCATCGCGTTGTGTTAAATAATAAGAAACTCCCGGGCAAGTTTCCTTGCCCGGGAGCAGAATGAGGGGACGGAACCGGTCGCCCGGGCTCTTATCGGATGAAGAGTAGCTCGCGGTATTTGGGCAGTGTCCACATGCCATCCTCGACTATGAGTTCGAGCTTGTCGATATGGTAGCGGATGGAGTCCATGTAGGGGGCGATTTCGTCGTGATAGGCAACGGCCTTTTCGCGTATGTCCTCGATCTTGTTGACTACCTTGCGCTTTTCCACCATGGCTTCCACGTTCTCTGCGATGAAGCTCGTGTGCTTGTTGATTTTTTCGATGAGGTCTATGTTGTAGGCGCAAAGCTCCTTGGCCCGTTCGGCGGGGAAGGTGACCTGGATTTTGTGCACATTGTCCACGAGCTCGCTTTGGTACTTCGTAGCCACGGGAATAATGTGGTTCATGCAGAGGTCGCCCAGTACGCGGGCCTCCACCTGAATCTTCTTCTGGTAGGTTTCCCACTTGATCTCGTTGCGCGCTTCCAGCTCGTGGCGGCACATGACGTTCATGCCCTCGAACATGCGTACGCTCTCCTCGTCCAGATAACGGTCGAAGATGAGGGGGCAACTGGTCTCGCAGTCCAGACCACGCCGGGCGGCTTCCGCCTTCCACTCGTCGCTGTAGCCGTTCCCGTCGAAGCGGATAGGCTTGCAGGTGCGGATGTCCTCGCGCAGCACATCGAGGATGGCGCTGACCTTGGACTCGCCCTTCTCCATAAGCGCGTCGACGCGTGTCTTGAAGTCCGTGAGGGCTTCGGCTACGGCCGTGTTGAGGGCAATCATGGCGCTGGCGCAGTTCGCACTCGAGCCGACTGCGCGGAACTCGAAGCGGTTTCCGGTGAAGGCGAAGGGCGACGTGCGGTTACGGTCCGTGTTGTCGATCATGAGTTCGGGCAGCTGCGGGATGTCGAGCTTCATGCCGTGCTTGCCTTCCATGGTGAAGAGTTCGTCCTTCGTGGAGTTCTCCACCTTGTCGAGCAGTTCGGTGAGCTGTGTGCCGAGGAAGGAGGATATGATGGCGGGCGGGGCCTCGTTGGCGCCGAGGCGGTGGGCATTGGTCGCGCTCATGATGGAGGCTTTCAGCAGGCCGTTGTGGCGGTACACGGCCATCAGCGTCTCTACTACGAACGTGATGAAGCGGAGGCTGTCCTCCGGCGTCTTGCCCGGCGCGTGGAGCAGCAGGCCCGTGTCGGTCGTGAGGCTCCAGTTGTTGTGCTTGCCACTGCCGTTGATGCCGGCGAAGGGCTTCTCGTGGAGCAGGCAACGGAACCCGTGCTTACGGGCGATTTTCCGCATGAGCGACATGATAAGCATGTTGTGGTCCACGGCCAGGTTGCATTCCTCGAAGATGGGGGCCAGTTCGAACTGGTTCGGCGCCACCTCGTTGTGGCGCGTCTTGCAGGGGATGCCAAGCTCTAAGGCTTGGATTTCGAGGTCACGCATAAACTCGGCCACGCGTTCGGGAATGGCGCCGAAGTAGTGGTCCTCCATTTGCTGGTTCTTGGCAGAGTCGTGCCCCATGAGGGTGCGGCCGGTGAGCAACAGGTCGGGGCGGGCGGCGTAGAGTCCTTCGTCGACGAGGAAGTATTCCTGCTCCCAGCCCAGGTTGGCCGTGACGTGCTTCACGTTGGGGTCGAAGTAGCGGGCCACGGCTGTCGCCGCGCGGTCTACGGCGCCGAGTGCCTTCTTCAGGGGCGCTTTGTAGTCCAGTGCTTCTCCGGTGTAGGAGATGAATACCGTGGGCACCATCAACGTATCGCCGATTATGAAGACCGGGGAGGCGGGGTCCCATGCCGAGTAGCCGCGCGCCTCGAACGTGGAGCGGATGCCGCCGTTGGGGAAGGAGGAGGCATCGGATTCCTGCTGTACGAGCTCCTTGCCGGAGAAGTCCTCGATCATGCCGCCTTTGTAGTCGTGTTCCAGAAAGGCGTCGTGCTTCTCTGCGGTACCTTCCGTCAGGGGCTGGAACCAGTGCGTGCAGTGCGTCACGCCCATGTCCATGGCCCACTGCTTCATGCCCTTGGCTATCTCGTCGGCGACGGAGAGTTCGAGCGGCGTGCCGCTTTCTATGGTCTCGCGCAGTTTCCGGTAAGTGGCCAGAGGCAGATACTTAAACATCTTCTCCTGGTTGAATACGTATTTGGCGAAGTATTCCGAGGGCCGTTCCTTGGGGGCCTTGATTTCCAGCGGGCGCTTCTTGAACGCTTCCTCTACGACTTTGAATCTTAAGTTGGACATATTGTTTGGTGTTTTGGTGTTGAGTGTTGCCGGCGGCGCGTACTGGGGGTGCGTCTGCCGGGGACGGGAGCCGTATTACTTCAGCCAGGCGCGCAGGCGCTCCATGGCGGTCTCGCAGTCGCCGCGGCTGCCGAAGGCCGTCAGGCGTATGTATCCTTCGCCGGCCGGGCCGAAGCCTACGCCCGGCGTCGAGACGATGTTTACTTGGCTGAGGAGCTGGCCGAAGAAGGTCCAGCTGTCTGTCCCCTCCGGCGTGCGGAACCAGATGTAGGGGGCATCTACGCCGCCGTAGGCCTGGAGGCCTACCTCGGCCAGCGTTTCGCGCATGATCCGCGCGTTTTCCATATAATATTGTATCGTGGCCCGTACCTGCTCTTTGCCTTCGGGCGTGTAGGTGGCTTCGGCCGCGCGCTGCACGATGTAGGCCGTGCCGTTGAACTTCGTACATTGCCGGCGGTTCCACAGGGTGTTGAGCTCCACGGGCTCGCCCTGGGCCGAGAGGACGGTGAGCGCGTGAGGCACCACCGTGAAGCCGCAGCGCAGGCCGGTGAAGCCGGCCGTCTTGGAGTAGGAATGGAACTCCACGGCGCAGCGTTCCGCTCCGGGTATCTCGTAAATGGAGTGGGGAATCTCCGGACGTGTGATGTAGGCCTCGTAGGCGGCGTCGTAGAGAATGATGCTGCCGTTCGCCAAAGCGTAGTCCACCCACTTCTTCAGTTCCGCGCGCGTCAGGGTAGTGCCCGTCGGGTTGTTGGGGTAGCAGAGGTAGATGAGGTCCGTTTTGTGGTCGGGCAGGGCCGGTACGAAGTTGTTCTCCGCCGTACAGGGGCAGTAGGTCACCCGGTCCCACGCGCCGCCGGCAAAGTTTCCGGCGCGTCCGCCCATGACGTTCGAGTCGACGTAGACAGGGTAAATGGGGTCGGTTACGCAGATCGTGTTGTCAGGCCCCAGGATGTCGCCGAAGTTGCCCGTGTCGCTTTTCGCTCCGTCGTTGATAAAGATTTCGTCCGTCTCGAGGTGGATGCCGCGGGGCGCGAAGTCGTTCTCCACTATGGCTTGGCGCAGAAACTCGTAGCCGTGTTCAGGGCCGTAGCCCTTGAACGTCTCGGCACGGCCCATTTCGTCGGTGGCGCGGTGAAGCGCCTCGATGACGGCCGCCGGCAGCGGGCGCGTCACGTCGCCTATGCCCAGGCGGATGAGGCTGGCCTGCGGGTGCGCTTTCCTGAAGTCGTCCACTCGCTGCGCTATGTCCGAGAAGAGGTAGTTGCGCTGAAGTTTCAGAAAGTTTTCGTTAATGCTTGCCATGTTTTTTGTGTTTAGTCCGGTGCAGGGCGTCCGGGTGCGGTCCGCCTGGCCGGTATGTGTGGTCCGTATGTTCGGGAAAGAGGCGGGCGGTGCAGGGCCCGCTCCGGCCTCTGCGCGCAGTCAGTCGGCCGGGCCGTCGTCGCAGGCGATCTGTCCGTCGAACACCATCGTGGCGCCGCCCGTCATGTAGACGTGTCCGTCCGCCTCGTGCCAAGCTATGCGGAGGCGGCCGCCGTCCATGTCGATCTCCGAGGTCCGGCCGGCGCATCCGGTCAGTGTGGCTGCTACGGCTGTGGCGCAGGCTCCTGTGCCGCAGGCCTGCGTGATGCCCGAACCGCGCTCCCATACGCGCATGCGCAGACTGCCGTCCGGCCGCACTTCGGCAAACTCTATGTTGCAGCGCTCGGGAAAGACGGCCGCACGCTCCAGCGTGGGACCCGTCTCGGCCAGCGGCAGGTTTTCTACGTCCGTCGTGAAGACGACGAAGTGCGGGTTGCCCATCGAGACAAACGTGCCGCGGAACGTGCGGCCGCTTGTGCTGACCACCTCGCCATCGGTGAGGCTGCCGTCCGCTGTGGCCAGCAGGCCGGGGGCCGACAGTACGGGCTTGCCCATATCCACGGTGACCGACTCCGTCAGTCCGTCGGGGCCGATGGTCAGTTGCAGCACTTTCACGCCCGAACGCGTAGCCAGGCGCAGGGTGCGGGCGCGGGTCAGTTTGCGGTCGTACAGATACTTGCCGACGCAGCGCGAGGCGTTGCCGCACATCTGCGCTTCCGACCCGTCGGCGTTGAATATGCGCATGGAGAAGTCGGCCACCTCCGACGGGCCTATCAGTACCAGTCCGTCGCCGCCGATGCCCTTGTGGCGGTCGCTCCAGAGGCGGGCCCAATGCTCCGGCCGGCTGATGGGAAACCTGGCCGTGTCGACGTAGATGTAGTCGTTGCCGGCCCCGTGCATTTTGGTAAACTCTATGACTTTCTGCATGGTGTGTCAGTTTGTGGGGGCGGGCGCCCAGGGGAGAACGCGCCGCCGACGGCGCAAAGTTAGTAAAAAATAGCCCTCGCCGTCAGCTCCCCGTTCAAAAATCCCGCGCGGACGCGACATTTAGCCACCAGCCGCGGCGTGCCGCAAACGGGGTTAAGGCCCGTAGCGACGGGAATAGGCCGCGTAAGAACGGGGCTAAGCCCCGTGGTCAGCGCACCGGGCCGGGACGGACGGAGGGCCGGCGTTCGGACGGAAATGCTTATATTTGCCGGTGTGAGACTAAAATGTATGTACGTATGGACTACATGGACTTCTTTCTGCGCCTGCTCGTAGCAGGCATGCTCGGCGTGCTCATCGGCCTGGAACGGGAGTACCGCGCCAAGGAGGCGGGCTACCGCACGCATTTCCTCGTGGCGCTGGGCAGTGCGCTTATCATGATTGTTTCGCAGTACGGATTCCGCGACGTGCTCCAGCTTGGCGACAATGTGCGCTTCGACCCCGCCCGCCTGGCGGCGCAGGTGGTCACCGGCATCGGTTTCATCGGGGCCGGCACCATTATCCTGCAAAAGCAGGTGGTGCGCGGACTGACGACGGCGGCCGGCATCTGGGCCACTGCGGGCATAGGGCTGGCGGTCGGCGCCGGCATGTACGGGCTGGGCGTTCTGGCCACGGTCCTGGTGCTTCTGGGCCTCGAGGTGCTGAGCCTCTTCTTCCGCAACATGGGTCTGCGCGCCACGCGGCTGGTATTCACGGCGGCGGACGAGGCCCTGGCACAGCGCGTGGCGCGCCGGCTGACGGAGCATGGCGCCTATGTCGTGGCGTCCTACGAACTGTCGCAGACCGTGCAGGAGGGGCGTGCCGTCTGGCGTGCAGAGATGGTGGTGAAAAACCGCCGCTGGCGCGACGACGGCCCCTTGCGCCTGATTGTCACGGAATTTCCCGAGGCTGTGGTGCTCCAGGCGGACTGACCCGCTGCCGTGCCGGGCGCGGCAGCATAAGGCAGCCGTCCCCTCCGGCCGCACTTACGGGGTGCGGCGGGGGGACGGCTTGGCATGGAGCGCGGTGCCCGCTCAGAGATCGTTCCGGTAGAGTTCGGCCAGGACCTTCTGGTATTCCGTTTCCAGGCGGAGGCGTTCCTGCAGGTTGCGGTACACGTTGTCCGTCTCGGTATAGAAGTCCATGACGGACAGGCCGCCTTCCTCGACGGCTTTGCGGAGCGTTGTCAGCGACTGGCGCATCAGTTGCGTGTCGTAGGCATCGGCTTCGCGACGCAGTTGCCGCAGTTCGTCGAAGCGGGCCTGTAGGTCCGTGGCGGCTTGCAGGCGTGCGTCGTCGCGGCGCAGTTCCGCCTCGGTCAGGCGCAGGCGCGCCGTCTTCACCTTGTCGCGGTTCGAGAAGAGGGGGATGGAAGCGCCGATGAGCAGTCCGTGGCTGGCTTCGCTCTGGTCCGTGTTGCGGCGATAGCCCAGCTCCAAGCGGGGAATCCATCCTTGGCGGTTCACCTTGACCTCCTGGCGCGAGGCGCTGACGGCAGCGTCGGCGGCCTGCACTCCCGGATCGGCGGCCAGCAGGCGGTCGCGCAGCGCGGCGAAGTCCGTGGCCGAGGGCGCCGGGGGAAAGGCGCGCGTGTCGAGGCTTACGGCCTTTCCGCCGTTGAGCCGCTGCAGCTCCCTGAGGGCCGAGGTCCTCAGCCGCTCGTTCTGCGCGGTCTCCGTGCCGAGGCTCATCTGGTCCATGCGGATCTTGTTG
This sequence comes from uncultured Alloprevotella sp., assembly GCA_944320745.1. Lineage (GTDB taxonomy): Bacteria > Bacteroidota > Bacteroidia > Bacteroidales > Bacteroidaceae > Alloprevotella. The sequence goes on from CALUIN010000002.1 coordinate 50,538, forward strand.
AGCTCAATCTGGGTGGCGTCGCCGGCGGCCATCCGTTTCTCGTAAAGGGCCAGGAGACGCGTGGCGTAGCTTTGCCGCTCGTCGAGCAAGTCCTTTTCGCGGTTCAGGCGGATCAGGTCCAGGCAGAGCTGTTTGGCCTGGAGCAGCAGGTCGCGCCGTGAGGCCGCGTACTGCCACTCCATGGCCGCCTGCTGCAGGCGGCCATGTTTGCGCCGGGCGGCGTAGAGCGTGGGGAAGTCGAAGCCCTGCGACACGACCAGTTCCGAGCTGGCCATCCCTCCGGCACCCCGCCGGAAGAACGGACTGTACTCTACGGACGGGCCCTCAAGCCGGTTTTGCGACCGTACCTCCTGAATGTCCGCGGCGCCGGCCTGGCGCAGGGCCTGCAGTTCGAGGTTGTTTTTCTCTATGTCCCGCAACAGGCTGTCCAGGGACTGGCCTGCCGCCGCGGCGGGCAGCAGGGCGAGAGTGAGGAAGAGGAGAAAATGTTTCATGCTTCAGGGTTCGGGGTTTGGGAGAATTGTTTGTTTTTCCGATGCATCCGTTCGTAGACAATAGGGATGATGAACGCGTTGAGGAACGTGGACGTCAGTAGTCCGCCGAGGATGACTTTGGCCATGGGGCTTTGGATCTCGTTGCCGGGCTCGCCGCCGCGCAGGGCCAGCGGGATGAGTGCCAGCGCGGACGAGAGGGCCGTCATGAGTATGGGGTTGAGGCGGTCGAGTGAGCCGCGGACCACGCTTTCGCGCAACGTCAGGCCGCTCTCTTCGCGCAGCTGGTTGTAGCGGTTGATGAGCAGTATGCCGTTACGCGTGGCGATGCCGAAGAGCGAGATGAAGCCTATGACGGCGGGGATGCTCACCTCGCCCGTAGTGAGCCACAGGGCGAAGACTCCGCCGATGAGCGCCAGCGGCAGGTTGATGAGCACGACGGCACTCTCCAGCGCGTGGCGGAACTGCATGTAGAGCAGCAGGAATATGAGCACGAGGCTGATGAGCGACGTCAGCAGCAGAGTGCGGCTGGCGCTTTGCTCGTTCTCGAACTGTCCGCCGTATTCTATATGGTAGCCTTCGGGCAGATGTATCTCCCGCGCTATGCGGTCCTGGATGTCGTTCACGACGCTGCGCAGGTCGCGTCCGCTGGTATTGGCCGAGATGACGATCTTCCGCTTCACGTTCTCGCGGTTAATCGTGTTGGGTCCCGTCGCGGAGACAACGTCGGCGAGGTCGGCGAGCGGGACGGCCTGGCCTTGCGGCGTGTCGAGCATGAGGTCTTGCAGCCGCTCCATCGTGCTGCGGTGGCTCTCGCCGGCCCGGACCACGAGGTTGAAGGCCTTGCCGTCTTCGTAGACCTGGGAGACGGCTTCGCCCGCCATGCAGACGGAGAGCATCTCGTTGAATTGCGGGAGCGTGATGCCGTAGCGCGCCAGCATCTCGCGCTTGGGCACGATCTTCAGTTCCGGCCGCTCCACCTGCTGCTCTACGTTCAGGTCCGCGATGCCCTCTACGGACTGGATGCTTTCCTTAATCTGGTTGCCGATGGCATACATTTTGTTCAGGTCGTCCCCGAAGAGCTTGATGGCGATACTGGCCTGCGTGCCGCTGAGCATGGCATCGATGCGGTGGCTGATAGGCTGGCCGATTTCGATGTTGGCCCCGGCAAGCGTGGCGAGTTTGTGGCGCACGTCGTCGAGAAACTCCGCGTGTGTGCGGTCCTTGAGTTCGAAGGGCGCTTCTATCTCCGATACGTTCACGCCCAGGGCGTGCTCGTCGAGTTCGGCGCGACCGGTCTTGCGGGCTACGGTCTGAATCTCGGGGAGGGAGAGAAGCAGCTGCTCGGCCTGATGGCCTATCTTGTCGGATTCTTCCAGGGAAACGCCGGGCAAGGTGCTGACGTTGATAGTCAGTGAGCCTTCATTGAATGCCGGGAGGAAGCTGTGGCCTAACGTGAAGAAGAGTCCGACGGCTACGGCCAGGAGCGCCACCGTCCCGCCCAGCACGCCGCGCCTGTGGTCAAGCGCCCAGACCAGCGCGAGGCGGTAATACTTCTTGAGCCAGACGGCGAGGAATGCCTCCTTCGGCAGGCCGTTCCCCTTGGTCCGGCCGCCAAGCAAGTAGCTGCAGAGCACCGGCGTGAGGGTCAGCGCCACGACGGTCGAGGCGAAGAGCGCCACGATAAAGGCCACGCCGAGCGGCACGAGCATGCGGCCTTCCATGCCGCTAAGGAAAAAGAGCGGCAGGAAACTGACGATGATGATGAGCGTACTGTTAAGGATGGGCATGCGTACTTCCCGCGATGCGTTGAATACGACCTGGAGCACGGGCAACCGTGCGCCGGTCGGCAGCATGCGGTTCTCGCGCAAATGCTTCCAGACATTCTCCACGTCGACAATAGCGTCGTCCACCAGCGAGCCTATCGCGATGGCCAGGCCGCCCAGACTCATGGTGTTGATGGTCAGGCCCATGTAGTGCAGTGTCAGGATGGAGATGAGGAGCGACAGGGGCAGCGTCACGAGCGATATGACTGTCGTGCGGAAGTTGGCCAGGAAGAGGAAGAGGACCAGGACAACGAAGACGGCGCCCTCGTAGAGCGACTGCTGCACGTTGTGGATGGAGCTTTCGATGAAGCGCGATTGGCGGAAGGTGTCGGTCGATACGTGCACGTCGGCGGGCAGGTCCTTTTGCACGTCGGCCAGGACGGACTCCAGGCGTTCCGTCAGGTCGATGGTCCCGGTGTCGGGCTGCTTCGTTACGGTGAGCAGCACGGCGGGCTTGCCCCGCTCAGAGGCCACGCCGAGCTTGGGTTGCTGGGCGCCGATTTTCACGTCGGCCACGTCGGCCAGCGTGATGGGGACACCGCCCACGGTCTTCACCACGGCGCGGGCCATCTGCGCTGCCTCGGTCGTGGAGATAAGGCCCCTGACGATGTATTCGTTGCCATACTCATAGATGACGCCGCCGTCCGTGTTCTGGTTCATTCCCCGCGTTGCGGCCATTACTTCGCCCAGCGTCACGCCGAAATGCTTCATGCGGCCGGGGTGGAGCAGTATCTGGTATTCCTTTACGTCGCCGCCCAGCACGGACACCTGCGCCACTCCGCCCGTCGAGAGCAGGCGCGGGCGCACCGTCCAGTCGGCCAGCGTCCGCAGGTCCAGCATCGACGTGCTGTCCGCTGTGAGGCCTACGATGAGCACTTCGCCCAGAATGGACGACTGCGGGCCCAGCACGGGCCGGTCTACGCCCTGCGGCAGCGATTCGCCTACGGCGGCGAGCTTCTCCGAGACAATCTGGCGCGCCAGGTAGATGTCTGTTCCCCAGTCAAATTCCACCCATACGACCGAGAAGCCCGTCGTCGACGAGGAGCGGACCCGCCGCACGCCGGTCGCTCCGTTGACGGCCGTCTCTATGGGGAAGGTCACCAGCTGCTCCACCTCTTCGGCCGCCATGCCGCCCGCTTCGGTCATGACTACGACGGTCGGCGCGTTCAAGTCAGGAAAGACATCGACCTCCGTGTGGTAGGCGGTGTACATCCCGCCCACGAGGAGCAGGACGGAGGCCAGGAGTACCAGCAGGCGGTTCTGTAGTGAGAAACGTATGATTCTGTTCAACATGGCCTGCAGAGTTAATGGTTATGCGTATGGGCGGGAATCACGCTCTTTGCCGATGCCAGCTTCAGGTGCGTGGCGCCCTCGACGGCCACGCGCTCCCCGGGCCGCAGGCCGCGGAGGATCTCGACATTGCAGCCGTCCGAGGCCCCGGTCTCCACTTCACGTTTCACGTAGACGTCGGCCGCTTCCTGCACGTAGACGTAGCGGGTGCCTTGATCCTCTGTCAGCGCCGTGAGGGGGATGCTGACAACATCCTGCCGCTCCTTGCCGAGCAGGTAGACCTCAAGGTAGGCGCCGGGCAAGAGGTCGCCGCGGTTGTCGAACTCGAACGTGACGGGCACGTAGGGTGACGAGTCGCTCACGGTGCGGCCGCGAGCCACCAGCCGGCCCTTCAGTTCCTGCAGGTCGTAGACGCGCTCGCTGTAGGCCGTGCGGAAACGGGCCGAGACGATGCCCGCAATTTGCGGGTAGTAGCGTTCCGGCACGTCGGCCCGCAGGTGGAGGCGCCGTTGCTGGGTGACGGTCATCAGCGGCTGGCCGGCCGTCACGTAGTCGCCTTCGCGGACGAGCAGCGACTTGACGTAGCCCGAGAGGGGCGACTTGACGGCGGTGCCGCCCCGGGCGTGGCCGGACGTCATGGCCTCGTAGGCTATGCGGGCCGTTTCGTAGTCGGCGCGGAGCGTGGCAAAGTCCTTCTGCGTGATAATCTTGTCCTGCACCAGGCGCTTTCCACGCTCATATTCCCCGCGGGCCGTCTCGAAGGCCACCCGCGCCTTTTCCACCGGGTCGCCGTCCTGAAGGCGGTCCGTGGCTATGATGAACGCTGTCCCTCCCTTTGCCACCGGCGAGCCTTCGGTGAAGTCTCTGGCAAGGCTCACGATGCCTGTTACGCCCGCCACGAGTGTGGCTTCGTCTCCTGTGGCGGGGAGCAGCCGGCCGCTCGTGAGGATGACGTCGCGGAACGTGCCGGCTTCGACCGTGCGGCAGACTATACCGGCCGCGCGGGCGCTGGCCGTGTCCAGATGGACATCGTTGACGTGTCCGACGCCGGCTTCAGCCGCCTCGGCCGCTGTTTCCTCGGATTCGTGGGCGGCCTGTTCCGCCTTGTCCTGGCAGGAGACGGCCAGGAGAAACAAGGCCATCCCGGCCTTCCAGATGCTTTTCTTCATAGGTCGGTAGTTTGATGTGGTGTGACTGCAAATGGGCCCCTGGCCCTTTTTCAGCGGGCAAAAATAAGCAGAAATAGTTGCAACCGAAATGCAAACGCACGCTCCCGGTTGCGCCTGCCGGTGTGTGGAAAGGCGGGCCGGAGGCTTGGCCCTTTCCCCCGCTTGTCGTACCTTTGTAGGTAGATTATTACTGAACGTTATGAAAGTCATTATCGTCGTGCCGTGTTACAACGAGGAAGCCGTCCTACGCGAGACTACGGAGAGACTGCTTGACATGCTTCGCACGGACGCCCCCGTAGCGTCGGCACGTATTCTCTATGTGGACGACGGCAGCCGCGACGGCACGTGGCCGCTCATCGGGCAGCTGGCCGCGCTCCATCCCGAAGTGGCTGGTCTGAAGCTGGCCCACAACGCTGGCCACCAGAATGCACTCTGGGCGGGCCTGGAGTGGGCCGCGCTGAGAGCCGACGCCGTGGTCTCCATCGATGCCGACTTGCAGGACGACGTAGGCGTCATCCCGGAGATGCTGCGCCGCTGCGCTGCGGGCTGCGACATTGTCTACGGCGTGCGTCGCAGCCGGGCTACGGACACGGCATTCAAGCGTTGGTCGGCCCAGCTTTTCTACAAGCTGATGCGGGCGCTGGGGGCCGACGTGGTCTACAATCACGCGGACTTCAGGCTGATGAGCCGCCGCGCCGTCTGTGCGCTGATGGACTTCCCGGAGCGCAACCTCTTCCTGCGCGGCATGGTGCGCCTGCTTGGTTTCCGTCAGTCCGAAGTCTATTATGACCGCCACGAGCGCTTTGCCGGCGAGTCCAAGTATCCGCTGCGCAAGATGCTGGGCTTCGCCTTGGACGGCATCACCTCCTTCTCCGTCCGCCCGTTGCGCTGGATCATGCTCCTTGGGCTGGCGTTCATGCTTGTGGCCCTGGGCGTCATTGTCTACGCCCTGGCGGCCTACGCTGCCGGGAAGGCGCTGCCGGGCTGGACGTCTATTCTCGTAAGCCTGTGGTTCATAGGCGGCTCCGTGCTGACGGCGCTGGGCGTCATCGGCGAATATGTGGGAAAGGTGTACAGCGAGGTGAAGCGGCGGCCGCGCTACGTGGTGGAACAGGTGATCGGCGGCGACTCTGCGTCCGGCGCCTCGGACCGCGCACGGGGCTAAGCCCCGTGCCGACGGGGATAGGGCCCGTTTTCACAGGCCTTAGGCCTGCATCGGCGCGGCCTGCCGCCGTGAGCGGACGGCCGCGCGGCCCGGGCACAATGCGCGTCGCCCCGTGGCGGACACTGCGGTCCCGCCACGGGGCGACGGTTCTGGGGTGAGGGCTCCTTCGGCAACCTACGAGGCCAGCCGGCGGCGGCTGTCGTTGCCGGGCGCGCCGGCCTTGACCAGGTAGAGGGTGAGAAATTCCAGCAGGGCGTAGACCACGAAGCCGGCGCCGATGATGATGACGGGCAGCCCGGCTATCTCGGTCTTGTGGTCGCTGAGGAAGATGTAGAGGCCGGCAGCCAGTTCAAGCGTGGGGACCAGGTAGAACCAGCCGCGCACACGCATGTGGCCGCGGTGCAGGTCCCAGAGCGTGTAGTACTGCGTGGCCGCCCCCAGGACGAGGAAGGCGGAGAGCAGGTACATGAAGGCCTCGATGAAGAGTTCGGGGAAGATGAGCAGGATGAGACCGAAGAGAATGCTGCCCGCGCCCACTATGGGGTAGAGCATGACCTGGCGGCTCTCCGGGTCGCGGCGGAAGTAACTGACGATGGAGACGCAGCCGGGGATGATGAACAGCGCGCCGCTGGCCATGACCATCCACTGCGTGATCTGCGTGGAAAAGACGATAAGTACGAGCCCGAGGACCAATATGCAGATGGCCCGGATCAGCACGTTGCGGAAAAGTTTCTTCATGGCGGTATGGAGTTTAAGGGGGATTTGATGCCCCGAAGTTAGGCATAATAATCGAAACAGGCGCCCGCAGGCGCCTGTTTTTATTTCTGCGGCCGGCCGATGGAGAAGTAGGTGAATCCGGCCTGTGCCATGTCGGCGGGATCGTAGATGTTGCGGCCGTCGAACACGACGGGGCTCTTCATGGAGCGGCGCACCACTTCCCACGACGGGAGGCGGAACTGCTTCCACTCGGTGAGCAACAGCAGGGCATCGGCTTCCAGGACGGCGTCGTACATGTCGCGGGCGTAGACCACGGCATCGCCCATGCGCCGCTTGCATTCGCTCATCGCCACGGGGTCGAACACGCGCACGGTGCATCCCGCCTGAAGCAGATGCCCGATGGTGACGAGCGAGGTGGCTTCGCGCATGTCGTCGGTCTCGGCCTTGAAGGCCAGTCCCCAGATGGCGACCGTCCTGTGCGCCAGTTCGCCGCCATAGTATGCCGAGAGCTTGTGGAAGAGCACGGACTTCTGCCTCTCGTTGACTTCCTCCACAGCCTGGAGCACACGCATGCTGTAGCCGTTCTGCTCTGCCGTCTTGATGAGGGCCTTCACGTCCTTCGGGAAGCACGATCCGCCGTATCCGCAGCCGGGATAAAGGAACTTGGAGCCGATGCGCGAGTCGGTGCCGATGCCTTTGCGCACCATGTTGACGTCCGCCCCGACGAGCTCGCACAGGTTGGCGATGTCGTTCATGAAGGAGATGCGCGTGGCCAGCATGGAGTTGGCGGCGTACTTTATCATTTCGGCCGACGGGATGTCCGTGAAGATGACACGGAAATTATTGAGCATGAACGGGGAGTAAAGGCGCGCCAACAGGTCGCGGGCACGCTGGCTCTCCACGCCTACGACGACGCGGTCGGGCGACATGAAGTCCTTTACGGCCGCGCCTTCCTTGAGAAACTCGGGGTTGGAGGCTACGTCGAACTCCAGGTCGAGCCCGCGGCGGTCCAGTTCCTCGCGGATGGCGGCCTTTACCTTGCGCGCGGTGCCTACGGGGACGGTGCTCTTGGTGACGACCACGAGGTAGTGCGTCATGGCCGCACCGATTTCGTGGGCAACGTTGAGCACGTAGCTCAGGTCGGCGCTGCCGTCCTCGTCGGGCGGCGTGCCCACGGCGCAGAACACGGCCTCTGCCTCGTCCAGGCAGGACGTCAGCTCCGTAGTGAAATGCAGGCGGCCTTCGCGGGCGTTGCGTGTGACCATCTCCTCGAGGCCGGGTTCATAAATGGGGATGATGCCTTGACGCAGCTGCTCGATTTTGGACTTGTCGATGTCGACGCAGGTTACCTCGACGCCCATTTCGGCAAAGCAGGCGCCCGATACCAGACCTACGTACCCTGTTCCGACGATAGAGATCTTCATGACGAATGGTAGGGAAGGGAAAAATGAATAAAAAAGAGACGGGAGGAAGTCCTGTCTCTGTTGGTTTCGCGATAAGGGCCGGAAGCCTTAACGGCTGCTCCGTTACTGCTGCGCGGGGGTGTTGGCGCCTTGTCCTGCGGCGGCTGCACCGGCTCCCTGGGGCACGCTCTGCGGCTGCGTGGTCTTGATGTCGTCCGTCACGCTTTGCTGCTGCTGGGACGGGAGCGAGAATATCGCGCATACGCTGAAGATGACCAGCAGGGCGGCCAGCGTCCACGTAGCCTTCTCGATGAAGTCCGTCGTCTTACGCACGCCCATGATCTGATTGGACGAGGCGAAGCTGGATGCCAGCCCGCCGCCCTTGGATTCTTGGATCAGCACGATGAAAGCCAGCAGAACGGCCACGACCACGGCCAGAATTACGAATAAACTATACATTGTTTTTGTTTTGATTATTGATGATCAATTTTTGGAGGAAGCGGATTTGGTCTGCAAAGTAACGATTTTTTTTCGGATAATCCAAGTTTAGCTTGCGGATAATTTCCAGGGCTTTCTCGTAACGGCCTTGGCGCACGTAGATTTTGGCGAGTGTCTCGGTGAAATAGTCTTCGTCGGAGGCGGTGCCGGGTGCTTCCGCGGCCACTTCGGGGACGTATTCCGGCTTGTCCTGCAGGACGATGCGGTCCGGCTTATTTTCGATGAAGTCGTCGATGAGGTCGTTGCTCCGCCGGGCCTGTCCGTTGTCCGCGTTGTCCGGCTCGGCGGCGGGCTCGAGGTCGTCCATCTGGAGCAGGTAGGCCACGTAGTCCTGTGTGGCGTCGGCGGCGGTGGGCTTGCGCCGCGGCGCGGCGGGTTCCTCCTGCGGGGTGTTGGTGCGCAGGAACTCGTCGATGAGCGAGAGCGTGCGGTTGCCGGCGGTCTGGGCCGAGGCCGGCTGTGCTGCGGCCGGCTTCTCTGGCCGCAGCTCGTAGTGGCTGCTTTCTACCATCTGGAAGAGCACGCTACGGTCCGGGATGAAGAGGGCTGCCTGTCTCAGCGCTTCGCCGAACGAAGGGTCGCGCAGCAGGTAGAGGTTTTGCAGCAGAAGGAGGCGGGCGGCCTGGAAGTACGGGTATTGCTGCACGAGCTCGCGGAGTTCGTGCAGGGTGTTTCTGTCCAGGCGTTCGGGGTGCCCGATGAGTTCAGCTGTCGAGAGGGTCATAGGCGTCGGGTCGTATGGGGCTTGCCGCCGGGCTTACCAGTCGGCCACGGTGGCGTTGAAGATTTGGTCCGCGATGTCGCGGATCATTTCGTCGACCAGGTCTTCCTGCACGGCCGAGAGCTGCATGGTGGCGTCGTACTGCGAGGTGGCGGAGAACTGCCGCTCCCAGCTTTCGTTGGTCTTGGTGTTGTTGAAGCGGATGTTCACCGTCATCTTCAGCTGCACTTGGGAGGACAGGCCGTCGGCGGAAATGCTTTTGTTGTACTGGTCGTAGCCGGTGATTTCTCCGGCTATGTGGAGGTCGCCGCCGCGCTTGACGAGCTTGAGGCGGGTCTGGCTGGCGTAGAGGTCTTGCAGCTCGTTGTTGAACATGGCCTCCATGGGTGCCCAGCCGTAGGGAGCGCGGTTGACGATATTGTCTATCTGTATGGTCTTGATGATGTCGTAGTTGATGGAGGTGCCCGTGAATTTGTAGCTGACGGTGCAGGCGGCGAGTACGAGGCAGAGCAGCCAACCGGCAAGGAGCGGGCTGCGGCGCAGGAGGCGTGATGTCGGTTTATCCCAAGTCATATTCTTTTATTTTCCGGTAGAGGGTGCGTTCCGATATGCCCAGCTGTTCGGCTGTCTGCCGGCGGTTTCCGTTATTGCGTGCCAGGGCTTTGCGCACTACGTCCTTTTCCAGCTGTTCGAGGGAGGGCGGGGCTGTGGCGGGGGCTACTTCGGCCGCTTCGGCGTCCTTGATTTCTTCGGCTTCCTGTATGGGGGTGGGGCTTTCGGCGTCCAGGTGGGGAGGGCAGGAGTGGGGTGCGGACTTCCAGAGGGCCAGGCTTTTGCTTCCTGACGGTTCGTTGCCGCTGTGGCGCACGGCCAAGTGCTGTTCGCCGACGATGCGTTTCAGTTCGCTGACGTCGCGGCGCAGGTCGAAGAGTATCTGGTAGAGTATTTCCCGCTCGTTCTCGAAGCTGTGCGGGCTGTCGGTATTCTTTACGGCCACGAGCTGGTCGTGGCGTCCGGTCTCGGGCAGGTAGCGGCGCAGGATTTCGGGCGTGATGACGCGCGCCTCGGACGTGACGGACATGTTTTCCGCTACGTTCTTGAGCTGGCGCACGTTGCCGGGCCAGGGGTAGGCGGCGAGGATGCGGCTGGCTTCTTCGTCCAGGCGGATGGGTGGCATGTTGTATTTCTCACTCATCTCGAGGGCGAACTTGCGGAAGAGCAGGACGGCGTCGTCGCCGCGCTCGCGCAGGGGCGGGACGGCAATGGAGACAGAGTTGAGCCGGTAGAAGAGGTCCTCGCGGAATTTTCCTTCGTGGATGGCCTGCTCCATGTTGACGTTGGTGGCGGCTACGATGCGCACGTCGGTGCGGCGCACTTCGCTGGCGCCCACGGGGATGTATTCGCCCGTTTCGAGCACGCGCAGCAGGCGGGCCTGGGTCGGGGCGGGCAGTTCGCCAACTTCGTCGAGGAAGAGCGTCCCGCCGTTGGCCACGGCGAAGTAGCCTTCGCGCCGTTCCACTGCGCCGGTGAAGGCGCCTTTTTCATGTCCGAACAGTTCGGAGTCGATGGTGCCTTCGGGGATGGCGCCGCAGTTCACGGCGAAGTATTTCTTGTTCTTCCGCAGACTGTGGTCGTGTATGATGCGGGGAAAGACTTCCTTGCCTACGCCGTTCTCGCCGGTGACGAGTACGGAAAGGTCGACAGGGGCTATTTTCAGCGCGATGTCCAGTGCCCGGTCCAAGGCTTCGCAGTTGCCCACGATGCCGTAGCGGAGCTTGATGCGTTGTAGGATAGAAGAGTCCATGGGCTGTCCTCGGAATGGGATTTATCTGCAAAGGTACGCATAAAATGCGAAAAACGGCGGGCGTGCTGCAAAATAGTTGCCGCCCTGTTTGCGGGTCTGCGGTTGCCAGGCGCGCGGGGCGGCGACGGGCGTCGGGCGCGGGGGACGCGGGGGCAGGACTTTGCGGAGCCGGGCGGTCGCGCTACGGGGCTAAGGCGAGTTTTTCCGGGGCTTAGCCCCGTTTCTTCTGGGCTAAGCCGAGTTGTTTCTGGCCTAAGGCCTGTTTTTCTTGGGCATGGCTGCTGTTTCCGCGGCAGGGTCCCGTTCGGTTCCGGACTTGGCTTGTTGCCTCACTGAACGGGCGGGGCGGCTGCGGCATGGGTTCTGCTACGGTTCTGGCGCGTGCTGTGGGTGCTGAGGCGTAAACAGTTGATGTGCAGATGTATAGTGTGTTATGGCTGGGTCAGTTCGGGGAAGTTTCCGGTGCGGCCTGGAGCGGGCGGAGTGTTGCGGCGGAACGCGCAGCACGGTCCTCCCGGCGCGTTGCTCGGTGCGGCCTGCCACGCCATGTGTCGCCACAGATACGAAAAAAAACCTGCGAACACGAAGTTCACAGGTTTCAATTCTCTCAAATGTTCGCGCCAAGGCGCGATTAAGCTGGAGGGACGAATCCCTCATCAGAGGCTGTTCAAGCGTTTACGCTGTCAGCAGCAACAGCTTCAGTGCTCAGAGAGTCACCGCTTACAGAGTCGGTGGACAGGCTGTCAGTAGCAGGAGCCTCAACCATCTGAGAATCTACAGAAGCAGAGTCAGCGTTAGCACCAGCCTTCTCGCTGTTACCGCAAGAAGCGAAAGAAATAGCAGCCATAGCTACGAACATGAAAACTAACTTTTTCATTTGTCTTTTAGCTTTTAGTTAAACAATCAATTGCTTTATTAAAACGGTGCAAAGGTACGGACTTTTTCATTCCCTGCAAACATTTGCCCGGATTTTTTCTTGATTCCTCTGCTTTTTAACATTCAGAAGTCCTATAGGGCTGATAATCAGTGAGAGTAAGAAAAATGTTTTTAGCAGTAAGGGCCAAGTCTCGCGAATGTCGTAACTTTGCGCACGCTCCGGAGAAGGGTCGCGCCTGCCTAATGGCCGCCCTTCTCCGCCGTGGCACAGAAGGGGGAAAACGAAGGAAAATGACAGATACTCCTATATTATATAATATGCGTGCAGCTTACCTGACACTGGGCTGTAAGCTGAATTTCGCAGAAACGGCATCCCTACAGGATGCACTGGCCCGCGAGGGTGCGCGGCCGGTCCGGGAGGGCGAAAAGGCCGACCTGTGCGTGGTGAACACGTGTTCCGTGACCGACGTGGCAGACCGCAAATGCCGTCAGGCTATTCGTCGCATGGTGCGCGAGCATCCCGGGGCCTTTGTCGTGGTGATGGGCTGCTACGCGCAGTTGCATCCCGACCTGCTGGCCGGGCTCGATGGTGTGGACCTGGTGGTCGGAATGGAGCAGAAGGGCGATGTGGTGCGCTACGTCAAGGAGCGTATGGCCCGGCGGGCATTGCCTGGACAGCAGCCCGCGGCCGCTTGCCACGAGGCTATAGCCGTTCCGACTCGCGACATTCGCACCTTCGTGCCGTCCTGTTCGCGCGGCGACCGCACCCGTTACTTTCTCAAGGTTCAGGACGGATGTAATTATTATTGTACGTACTGCACCATCCCGATGGCGCGCGGACGTTCGCGCAACGGTTCGGTGGCCTCGCTTGTGGCTCAGGCTGAGGAGGTGGCTCGTGCCGGCGGGCGCGAAATCGTGCTGACGGGCGTCAACATCGGAGACTTCGGCCGCTCCACCGGGGAAACGTTTTACGACCTGGTGCGGGCGCTGGACGGTGTGGAGGGCATAGCTCGCTACCGCATATCGAGTATTGAGCCGGACCTGCTGACGGACGAAGTGATAGACTTCTGCGCGGCGTCGCGCGCTTTCATGCCGCACTTTCACATACCCTTGCAGAGCGGGAGTGACGAAGTGCTGCGACTGATGCGCCGGCACTACGGGACGGATCTGTTCGCCGAAAAGGTGCGACGGGTGTGCGACGTCATGCCCGACGCCTTCATCGGCGTGGATGTCATTGTCGGGATGCGGGGAGAGCGCCCCGAGCTTTTCGAAGAGTCCTACCGTTTTATCGAAAGCCTGCCCGTGGCACAGCTGCATGTGTTCAGCTACTCGGAGCGGCCGGGGACGCGCGCGCTGGCCATTCCCCATGTGGTCTGCGCGACGGAGCGGCACGAGCGGAGCCAGCGCCTCATCGCGCTCTCCGAGCAGAAGCGCAAGGCTTTCTATGCCCGCCACCGCGGGGCGGTGCGGCCCGTCCTGTGGGAACATGCCAAAGACGGCCACCCCTTTCACGGATTTACGGATAACTATATCCGCGTGACGCTACCCGTCGGGCAGACGGTCGAGGACAACGCCATCACGCCGGTCCGCCTGGGCGATTTCGCCGCCGACGGCGAGAGCCTGGTCGGGATTCCGGTCTGACCCGGCGGCCGATATGCCCCCGCTCCCGGCGGCCCGGTCTGCCGTCTTTTTTCTTGGTAATATGAAAATTGAGGAATAATCCAATGAATAAACCCATAGCAATAGTCATTCTGAACTGGAATGGCGTAGATTTGCTCCGTCGTTTTCTTCCTTCTGTTCAGGCAAACTCGTCCGCCCAGGCCGAGGTCATTGTGGCCGATAACGGGTCGACGGACGCCTCGTGTGCCGTCCTCGAAAGCGAGTTTCCGGACGTGCGGCTGATCCGCCTGCCCGAGAATTACGGATTCGCCGAAGGCTACAACCGGGCCCTGGAGCAGGTGGACGCGCCTTACTATCTGCTCCTGAACTCCGACGTGGAGGTGCCCGCCGGATGGCTTGCGCCCTTGCTGGACTATATGGAAGCCCATTCCGAAGTGGCGGCCTGCCAGCCGAAAATGTTGAGCTATGCCGACCGCGGCAGTTTCGAGTACGCCGGCGCGGCCGGCGGATTCTTGGACCGTTACGGCTATCCCTTTTGCCGCGGCCGCGTGTTCGACACCCTTGAGCGCGACGAGGGGCAGTACGATGACGTGGCACCCGTGCTTTGGGCCTCGGGTGCAGCCCTGATGGTCCGTCGACAGGACTGGCGTGACGCCGGCGGGCTCGACGGCCGCTTCTTCGCCCATATGGAAGAGATAGACTTCTGCTGGCGGCTGCGCAGTCGCGGCCGTGGCGTTGTCTGCATTCCCGCCAGTCACGTCTACCACGTGGGCGGGGCCTCGCTGGCGCAGGGCAATCCCCGGAAGACCTTCCTTAATTTCCGCAACAACCTGCTCATGCTCTACAAGAATCTGCCCGCGGTCGAGCTCCGGCCGGTGATGCGGGCGCGCCGCTGGTTCGACTATGTAGCGGCCGCGAAGTTCCTGGCTGGCGGCGATGCGGCCAATGCCCGCGCCGTCCTGAAGGCGCGGCGCGAGTTCCGGCGGTTGCGGCCGGAGTTTCAGCCGCAGCGTGAGGAAAACCTGCGCCGGGCCACGACAGACGCCATACCCGAGCGGATGGAGTGGTCGTTGCTCGTCGCCTACTATCTGAAGGGGAAAAAGCACTATAGCAGTCTGCGCCCCTGATGCCGCCGGCGCGCCCCCGTATCTATATATTTTACAACAGAATGGAAAAAACCGAGACCGCTGCCCTGGAGGCGGCGCTTTATCTGATACCCACGACGCTGGGCGACACTCCGTTGGAGCGCGTCCTGCCTCCGTACAACAGGCAAGTTGTCCGGGCGTTGAAGTACTTCATCGTAGAGGAAGTGCGCACGGCCCGCCGTTTCCTGAAGCAGGTGGACCGCGGCATCGACATCGAGGCCTTGACCTTCTGCCCGATGGGCAAGCATGCCGACGCAGCCCTTTTTTCCCGTTATCTCGAACCCTTGCGTCAGGGCGAGCCCGTAGGCGTCATCAGCGAGGCGGGCTGTCCCGCCGTGGCCGACCCCGGTGCCGATATTGTGGCCATAGCGCAGCGGGAAGGGCTTCCCGTCGTTCCGCTGGTCGGCCCTTCGTCCATCCTGCTGGCTGTCATGGCCTCCGGTTTCAACGGCCAGAGCTTTGCCTTCTACGGCTATTTGCCAATCGAGCCGACAGCCCGCCAGCGCCGGCTCAAGCAGCTGGAGGCCCGGGCCCGCGAGGAGCGGCAGACGCAGCTTGTCATCGAGACGCCCTACCGCAACGCGAAGCTCTTTGCCGACATCTGCGCGGCCTGCTCGCCGCGTACTCGTCTGTGCGTCGCCGCGGGGCTCACGACGGAACGCGAATGGATTCGCACGCGCACCGTCGAAGCCTGGCGGCGCAGCGGCCTGCCCGATCTCCACAAGGTGCCGGCCATCTTCCTAATATACTAAGCGCCGGAGCCCGCTTCATCTTCCGGGAGGAAAGCGTGTCCGTTTTTTTACCTTTTTCCCTGTCCGCCGCCCCGTCCGGCCCGGGCAGGGCGGCATAATCCTTCAGTTTGTCCGGAGTTTCACTTTTTTGTATTAACTTTGCGCACAAATCCAATTCATAGCAATGAACATACTTGAACTCAGCGAGCAGGAAATCTATCGCCGGACTTCCCTCGAAGAACTCCGCCGGATGGGCGTCAATCCCTATCCCGCAGCAGAATATCCCGTCAACGCTTATTCCGAGGACATCAAGGCAACGTTTGCCGACAACGCCTCGGCCCGCCAGGTCTGCATAGCCGGCCGCATGATGAGCCGCCGCGTGATGGGCAAGGCCAGCTTTGCCGAGTTGCTCGACTCCAAGGGCCGCATTCAGGTCTACGTCACCCGCGACGACATTTGTCCGGGCGAGGACAAGGCGCTCTATAATACGGTGTTCAAGAAACTGCTCGACCTGGGAGACTTCATCGGCGTGAAGGGATTCGTCTTCCGCACACAGACGGGAGAAATATCCGTCCATGCCCAGGAACTCGTGTTGCTCTCCAAAAGCCTCAAGCCCCTGCCCGTAGTCAAGGAAAAGGACGGAGTGGTCTACGACAGCTTCGACGATCCCGAGCTTCGCTACCGCCAGCGCTATGTCGACCTCATCGTCAATCCGGGCGTGAAGGACATCTTCCTGAAGCGCTCGCTCATTGTCCGCACGCTGCGCTCCGCGCTCGACGAGGCCGGCTACACGGAGGTAGAGACCCCCATCCTCCAGCCAATCCCCGGCGGCGCCAGTGCTCGCCCCTTCATCACCCACCACAACGCGCTCGACGTGGACCTCTATCTCCGCATTGCCACTGAGCTCTATCTGAAGCGCCTCATTGTCGGCGGCTTCGAGGGCGTGTATGAAATCGGGAAGAACTTCCGCAACGAGGGCATGGACAAGAGCCACAATCCAGAGTTCACCTGTATGGAACTCTATGTACAGTACAAGGACTACAACTGGATGATGTCGTTCACCGAGCGCCTGCTGGAGCGCATCTGCACCGTAGTCAACGGCAGTCCTGAAGTGGAGATCGACGGCCATACCGTCAGCTTCAAGGCCCCCTACCGCCGTCTGCCCATCCTGGAAGCCATCCGCGAAAGGACGGGCTACGACCTCAACGGCAAGACCGAGGACGAAATACGCGACATCTGCCGTGCGCTCAATCTCGAGATAGACGATTCCATGGGCAAAGGCAAGCTCATTGACGAAATCTTCGGCGAATTTTGCGAAGGCACCTTCATCCAGCCTACGTTCATCACGGACTACCCCATCGAAATGTCGCCGCTGACCAAGCGCCACAGGGACAATCCCAGCCTGACCGAGCGCTTCGAACTGATGGTTAACGGGAAGGAGCTTGCCAATGCCTACTCTGAGCTCAACGACCCCATCGACCAGGAAGAGCGCTTCCAGGAGCAGCTCCGCCTCTCGGAGAAGGGCGACGACGAAGCCATGTTCATCGACCAGGACTTTCTCCGCGCCCTGCAGTACGGCATGCCTCCGACCTCCGGCATCGGCATCGGCATAGACCGCCTGGTGATGCTCCTCACCGGCCAGACGCAGATTCAGGAAGTCCTCTTCTTCCCCCAGATGCGCCCCGAGAAGAAGGCCCCGCGCGATGCCGCTTCGCTCTACGTCGCCGCCGGCATTCCGGCCGACCTCGTGCCCGTGCTCCAGAAGGCGGGCTACAACTTGGTGGCCGACCTGCACGAGGTGAACCCCCAGAAGGTGCAGCAGCAGATCGGTGACATCATCAAGCGCTACAAACTCGAATTGGATAAGCCCTCCGTGCAGGACATCCAGGCCTGGAACGTGTGAAGCATAGCGCGGCGTGACCGGGCTGCTGAGCCACGCGGGCGCCGCGCCCGCTGAGGCGTCCCGGAAGTGGAACAGTAAACTGGAGAACAGATGTCGGAAATAGGAAAAATAGCCATCATGGGCGGCGGGAGCTGGGCTACCGCCATCGCCAAGATCGTGCTGGAAAAGGTCGACCACGTACATTGGTACATGCGCCGGGCCGATACCATCGAAGGCTTCAAGCGTCTGGAGCACAATCCGTCCTATCTGACGGGCGTACACTTCGACATCAGCCGCATCACGTTCTCGACCGATATTAACGAAGTGGTGCGCGCCTGCGACACCCTCATTTTCGTGACCCCCTCTCCCTATCTGAAGAACCACCTGCGGAAGCTCAAGGTCAAAATCCACGACAAGTTCATCATCACGGCCATAAAGGGCATCATCCCGGAGGAGAATCTCATCTGCTCGGAGTACTTCCGCCAGGTCTACAACGTGCCGGACGACAACCTGGCTGTGCTCGGCGGACCCAGCCATGCGGAGGAGGTAGCACTGAGTCGCTTGACGTACCTCACGGTAGGCTGCTCGGACGAGTCGAAGGCACGGGCCTTCGCCGGCCTCATAGCCGGCAACTATGTCAAGACCAAGACGAGCACGGACGTCATAGGCATAGAGTATGCCTCTGTGCTGAAGAACGTCTACGCTGTGGCGGCCGGCATCTGCAACGGCTTGAAATATGGCGACAACTTCCAAAGCGTGCTCATCTCGAATGCCGTTCAGGAGATGAGTCGCTTCCTGCGCGCCGTCTATCCTGTGGAGCGTAATGTCTACGACAGCGTCTACTTAGGCGATCTGCTGGTCACGGCCTACTCCAACTTCTCGCGCAACCGCGTGTTCGGCACCATGATAGGCCGCGGATATTCCGTCAAGGCGGCCCAGATAGAGATGGAAATGATAGCCGAGGGCTATTATGCCACGAAGTGTATGAAGGACATCAACCGCCACTTCCATGTGAACATGCCCATACTCGATGCGGTCTACAACATACTTTACGAACGCATTTCTCCGGTCATTGAGATCAAGCTCCTGACGGATTCGTTCCGCTGATTTTTTTCCGGGCGGAACGGGGCAGAGGCCGCTGGCGCAAGGCCCCTTTTGTGTCCGGCCCGGCGCGGCATTTGGCTGCGCCGGGCCGGGCTTTTTTCCACCTTCCCGCAGGGGTGCGCGCCTCTGTCTTAATTCTCGTCCGCACGCGCCTTAGCCCCGTGCGGACGCGCCTTAGCCCCGTTCCGACGGGGCTAAGGCGCGTAAATGGGAAGCATAAGGGCAAGTGTGTCGGCGCAGCGGGCAGGGCGGCGGGGCGCTCTCCGGCTTCTGCGCGTCTGGCCTGCGGTTGCCGGGCCGCATAGGGCGCGACGAAAAAAGCCTGCCGGAATATCGCGGCGAATTACCGCAATATTCCGGCAGACTGCTCTTATGTCAAAACCGATGAGCGGCGTGGGCGGCGCAGTTTAGCGCGGCCACTCCAGCTGTATGCGGCGCCACACCTCGACCGCCTCCTTCTTCGCCCCTGTCAGGCGGTAACGCACCTCAATGTAGTCGTCTGTCAGGAAGCGGTAGGTCATAGGGTTGCCTTTCCCGATGAGTTCGGGCGCAGTGATGGAGTTCTGGATGTTTTCCGTATAGGTGGAGTCGGAAGTGACGGTGAACGTGCCTTGTGTCGTAATGATGGACGCGCCTTTCCGGTTAGGTATGAGGAACGTGGAGAATTGTCCATCGGACTGCATGACTTTCCACACCGGCAGGTTCAGGATGCGCGATTTGCCGTTTTCCTTCTCTACTTTCTGCGTCTGTTGCCAGATGCCGACCAGCGAGCGCTGTGACGTCTGGGCCACTGCCGTCCCGGACAATCCTGCCAGCAGCATTATTAAAAATAAAGATAAACGTCTCATGGCTTTAGATTATTTTGAGGTTATCTATGGCAAAGGTAAGGTTTACCGACCGAAGGGCCAAACGGAAAAGCCTTTTTTTAGGCCCGCCGCGTGCTTTTTTTCGCGGGTTTGTCAGACGGCTGACAAACTGGCAGTGACGGCTGACAAAACCGGTCTCCAGACCGCGGCGGCCGGTTTGGCACGCTTTTCGCATAACTGTAGGGTGAACGGCGTCCGCACCCGATGGCGACGGCGCCCGTGAAACGATTCACAACAATAAAACCTATAAATAATAAGCGTTATGAACATTAAACCGTTAGCAGACCGCGTGCTGATTCAGCCCGCTCCCGCAGAAGAGAAAACTGTCGGTGGTATCATTATTCCGGACACGGCGAAGGAGAAGCCCTTGCAGGGTACGGTCCTGGCCGCAGGCAACGGAACGAAGGATGAAGAGATGGTCCTGAAGGCCGGTGACCGCGTGCTCTATGGCAAATATAGCGGTACGGAAGTTGAACTCGATGGCGAGAAGTACCTCATCATGCGTCAGAGCGACGTGCTGGCTGTTTTGGCTTAATCACATAAACTCAAATCAAACTAAAACATAGAAACATCATGGCTAAAGAGATTAAATACAATGTGGATGCCCGCGAACTCCTTTGCGAGGGTGCTGACGCACTGGCCAATGCAGTGAAGGTGACGCTCGGCCCGAAGGGCCGCAACGTCGTAATCGACAAGAAATTCGGCGCACCGCGCATCACGAAGGACGGCGTGACCGTGGCTAAGGAAATAGAGCTGGACAACGCTTTCCTCAATGCAGGCGCACAGTTGGTTAAGAGCGTGGCCAGCAAGACTGGCGATGACGCCGGCGACGGTACGACGACCGCTACGGTTCTGGCGCAGGCCATTCTGCACGAAGGTATGAAGAACGTGGCCGCCGGTGCCAACCCGCTCGACATCAAGCGCGGTATCGACAAGGCCGTGGCCAAGGTGGTCGAGGGTATCAAGGCCCAGGCCGAGCAGGTGGAGGAGAGCTACGACAAGATTGAGCAGGTGGCCACCATCTCTGCCAACAACGACCCCGAAATCGGTAAGCTCATCGCCGACGGTATGCGTGCGGTCAGCGTGAACGGCGTCATTACCATCGAGGATGCCAAGGGCCGCGACACCGTGCTCAAGACGGTGGAAGGTATGCAGTTCGACCGCGGCTATCTGTCGCCCTACTTCGTCACCGACACGGAGAAGATGCAGTGCGTCATGGAGAAACCGTACATCCTGATCTACGACAAGAAGATCTCGAACCTGAAGGATTTCCTCCCCATCCTCGAGCCGGCCGTACAGACGGGCCGTCCGCTGCTCGTCATCGCCGAGGACGTGGACAGCGAGGCGCTCACCACGTTGGTCGTCAACCGCCTGCGCTCTCAGTTGAAGATTTGCGCCGTCAAGGCTCCGGGCTTCGGCGACCGCCGCAAGGCCATGCTGGAGGACATCGCCGTTCTGACGGGTGGCGTGGTCATCAGCGAGGAGAAGGGCCTGAAGCTCGAGCAGGCCACCATCGAGATGCTGGGTACTGCCGAGAAGGTGACCATCACGAAGGAAAACACGACCATCGTTAACGGCGCCGGCGCGAAGGAGAACATTCAGGAGCGCATCAACCAGATTAAGAACGAAATCAAGAATACCACTTCCTCCTACGACAAGGAGAAGCTGCAGGAGCGTCTGGCCAAGCTGAGCGGCGGCGTATGCGTGCTCGAAGTCGGTGCGGCCAGCGAGGCCGAGCAGAAGGAGAAGAAGGACCGCTGCGACGACGCGCTCTGCGCAACCCGTGCCGCTATTGAGGAAGGCATCGTGACCGGCGGCGGCGTGGCCTACATCCGCGCGCAGAAAGGCCTTGAGAACCTTCAGGGCGACAATGCCGACGAGACGACAGGTATTGCCATCGTGCGCCGCGCTATTGAGGAGCCGCTCCGCCAGATTTGCTGCAACGCCGGCGTTGAGGGTGCCGTCATCGTCAACAAGGTCCGTGAGGGCGAGGGTAACTTCGGTTACAACGCCAAGAACGAAACCTTCTGCGACCTGCGTGCCGCTGGAGTCGTTGACCCTGCCAAGGTAGCCCGCGTCGCTCTGGAGAACGCGGCCAGCGTAGCCGGCATGTTCCTTACTACGGAGTGTGTCATCTGCGACAAGAAGGAGGAAAAGGCCGATATGGCCATGGGCAACGCCGGTATGGGCGGCATGGGCGGCATGATGTAATCATCGGCCGGCCAAAGGATAAGAAAACCGATTTCTTAACCACATAGGACGGGTGTCCCCGCTCCGGAAAACGGAGCGGGGACACTTTTTTTGTGCGCTTCTCTCACCATTTCAGGGGATATGCCCCGCACGAAAAAATAGAAAATCACTGCCTGTGGGGATTGGCCCGCCGCGAAATGTTTCGTACTTTTGCCCTCCGGAACTTACTAAACAATGAAACTGTCAGAGTTAAAGCAAAACGAGACTGCTTTTATATCGTCCGTGGGAGGGAGCAGCTCCTTTCATCTCCGCTTGGAGGAAATGGGCTTCGTACCCGGCCAGGAAGTGACCCGCGTCTACACGTCTCCCTTCGGCAGCCCCATCGTTTTCTCCATGTTGGGACAGAAGGTGGCCCTCAGGCGCGGCGAGGCGCGCCTCATTGAGGCGGTCGGCAGCCTTTCCGAAGTGTGCCTGGACGAGCGGAAGCCCGAGCCGCAACAGGGCGCCGGGCTTGCCCCCGAGGCCGACGTGGATTTCCACAAGGCCCACACCTGCCGTTCCTCCCATTGCGGCAGTTGTCCATGCTGCGGAGGCAAGTCCGCCAACCGGCAGCGCCGACGCGGCGGCCGTCGGCAGCCGCAGGAGAGCAGCGCCGGCGACGCTGAGGCGCGGCACGCCGCCGACGAAAAGGAGCTGACCATTGCCTTGGTGGGTAATCCGAACTGCGGCAAAACGGCCTTTTACAACGAGGCCGCCGGCGGCCACGAGCGCACCGGAAACTATGCCGGCGTTACCGTGTCGAGTGTGGTCGGGCATACTTACTTCGAAGGGCAGAACCTGCGCGTTGTCGATTTGCCCGGAACTTATTCCCTGCGCGCCTTTAGTCCGGAGGAGGCCTACGTGGCCAATGAACTTTCGAAGGGGGAAGTGGACGTCGTCATCAATGTGCTCGACGTCACCAACTTGGAGCGCAACCTCCTGCTCACGCTTCAGCTGCAGCGGCTGAAGCTCCCGATGGTCGGCGTGCTGAACATGTACGACGAGTTCCGTCACAGCAACAGCCGCCTGGACATCGCCGAGCTCGAGCGGCGGTTGGGCATGAAACTGATACCGGCAGTGGCGAAAAACGGCGAGGGCGTGAAGGAAGCCCTCCGCGCGGCCGTCGAACTGGCCCGCGAGGCGGCCTCCGGAGCCGTCCCCCAGGAAACGGCCTATGCCGAGGCCGCCGACCTGCATGCAGCCGTGCACGACCTGCTCGACGGCGTCTATGAGCTGCGCGAGGGGCGCGCGGGGCGGCTCACCGCCCGGGCGGACCGCCTTCTGGCCCAGTCGCCGCTGGCCTACCTGATTTTTTTCCTGGTCATGGGACTCATTTTCTACGTCACCTTCGAGGTGGGCGCTTATCCCATGGACTGGATGGAAAGCGGCGTGGCCTGGCTTAGCGACCAGGCTAACGCCCGCATCCCAGAGGGCTGGCTGCGCGACCTCCTGGTCAGCGGCGTCTTGGGCGGCGTGGGCAGCGTCATAGTCTTTCTTCCCAATATCCTCATCCTTTATCTCTTTATCTCCGTCCTTGAGGATACGGGCTACCTGGCCAGGGCCGCCTTCCTGGCCGACCCGCTGCTGCGGCGCGTGGGACTGCACGGCAAGTCCTTCATCCCCATGATCATGGGCTTCGGGTGTAACGTGCCGGCCGTGATGGCTACCCGCACCATCGAGAGCCGTAAGAGCCGGCTTATCACTATGATGACGCTGCCCTTCATGTCCTGCTCCGCCCGCTTGCCGGTATTCACCGTGCTGTCCGGCGCATTCTTCCCCGAGCACGCGGCGCTCGTCATGCTTTGTCTCTATGCCGGCGGCATCTTGGTATCTTTTGTTTCGGCTTACGCAATGAACAAAGTGTTCCGCCGAACGGAGGAAAGCCACTTCGTCATGGAGATGCCGCCTTACCGCATGCCTGCCGGGCGCGGTGTCCTACGCCACACGTGGGAGCGGGCCCGTCAATATCTCCGCAAGATGGGCGGCATCATCCTTGTGGCCAGCGTCGTCATCTGGGCGCTGGGGTATTTCCCGCAGAGCGACGCGGCGCTCACGGCCGCCGAGCAGCAGGAGCAGTCCTGCCTGGGGCGCATAGGCCACGCCATCTCGCCTGCGCTCGAGCCTCTCGGCTACGACTGGCGCATGGGTGTAGGCATCCTCTCCGGCGTAGGCGCCAAGGAGCTCATGGTCAGCACCATCGGGGTGCTATATAACTGTCCCGAGGACGAGAGCGGCGAGGTGTCCGATGCCAGCCTCTCGCAGGCCATGCGCGAATCCGGCACGACGTCTGCCGCCGGGCTGAGCTATCTGGTATTCGCTTTGCTCTATTTCCCTTGTCTGGCCACGATCGCCGCCATCAAGGGCGAGAGCGGGCGCTGGCGCTACGCCGTGTTCACGGCAGTCTATACCACGGCCGTAGCCTACGTCATGGCCTTTGCCGTCTATCGTCTGGCCCTCCTGTGGCTATGAAGCCGAGGCAGTCGCCTTCGGTCCGTCGCGTCAGTTATTGCGATAGGCCGAAGGCGACTGCCCCGTTGCGTTTTTGAAATACTTTCCCAGAAAACTCTGGTTGGGAAAGTTCATCTTGTTGGTTATCTCCTTGACCGATAGCCCCGTGCTGCGCAGCAGCATCTTTATCTCCATCAGTACGAAGTCGCTGATCCACTGTCCGGCCGTTTTGCCGCTGACCGATTTGACCACTTCCGAGAGATACTTCGGCGTGAGGCAAAGTTGCCGGCTGTACCACATCACGTTGCGCTGCTCTCTGAAGTGTTCGCCGGCCAGGTGTATGAAGCGGTCGAAGATGTCGTAGCTGCGCGTCGGCCGGTTCCACTCCTCCGGGCACCGTCGGGACAGTATGTCGCATATGTCGAAGTAGTACAGGCGTATGAGCGTGGCCGTCAGTTCCCGTCGGTAGTGATGGTCAGCCTCGCCCAGTCGCCGCAGCGCCAGGCTGTAGTTCTCCTCCATCCGTTCCCGCTCGTCCTCCTCCAGGTGGATCACCGGGTGCTCGTAGAGGTAGAGCAGGAAGGGCCAGAGCTGGTTCATCCCCGCTATGCCTTCCTGCAGGAACTGGTAGGAAACGAGAATGCTGTGCCCTTCGAAATCATCCGATCCGCGCAGGTGGTCCAGCGTCTGGTTGCCCACGTTCAGGTAAATGTCGCCCGCACGGAAGTCGTGCTTTTGCCCGTTTATGCTGAAGGCGCCCGCGCCCTTCGCGCAGTAGCCGTAGATGAAGAAGCCCGGCTGAATGGCCCCGTCGGGAAAGTCGAACTGGCGCGGGTTGCTGATGAACATCAGCCGGTCGGCGTCGCTGTAGATGCAGTCGGACGAGTAGGCGATGGCGTCCTTCAGGTTGATTTGTTTTATCATAAAAGGTATGGGAATAAATCCCGAGTGTATGTAATTTGCGCAAACTTACGGAATTTTGTTGAAACCGGAGCGTCCCGGCCCTGTTTTATGGCTGAAACGTGCCCATAGGCCGTGTCAGAACGGGGCTAAGGCGTGTCAGAACGGGGCTAAGGCCGCGTCAGAACGGGGCTAAGGCGTGTCAGAACGGGGCTAAGGCGTGTCAGAACGGGGCTAAGGCGTGTCAGAACGGGGCTAAGGCGTGTCAGAACGGGGCTAAGGCATGTCGGCCGGCCCGGTAGCCCCCGCCGCCGCGCCGGCTGCCCGCGCAGGCGCTGTGCGGGGCGGCCCGTCTGCGCAGAAAGCACAAAATCTTCAGTAAAGGCATGGCCGTCTGCTCAAAATGAACTAAATTTGCGGCGCAATACGAGTAGTCCGGATGAAACCAGTCGCACGCTTTCTTGCCGCGTTGTGTTTCGGCCTCCTGTCTGTCGCCGTCGGCGCACGGGCCGCAGAGGCCGGGCCGTCGGATTCTCTCCGCGTGAGCCTGCTCACGTGCGAGCCCGGACGGGCCATATACGAGCTCTACGGCCACACGGCCATCCGTGTGGAAAACCTGCGGACGGGAGCCGATTGGGTATTCAACTACGGCGTGTTCGACTTCGACAAGCCCCACTTCGTCTGGCGCTTCGCTTTGGGACGGACGGACTACACCGTCGGTGTCGCCCCGTTTGACCGCTTTGCCCATGCCTATGCCCGTGACGGGCGCGGCATAAAGGCGCAGACGCTCAATCTGACGCAAACCGAAGCGGCCCGTCTGGTCCAGGCCTTGGAGGGCGACGCGCTGCAGCCGGGCTGGACTTATCGTTATAACTTCCTTTACGACAACTGCACGACGCGCGCCGTGGACCAGATAGCCCGCTGCGTGGAGGGCCGTGTGGAGTGGCCCGCGGCGGACACGACACTCACATTCCGCCGCATCATCCATCAGTTTGCCGACGCCAATGCCTGGGACCGCCTGATGCAGGACCTCGTGCTCGGCACGGAGGTGGATGCGCCCATCGGTCTGAGGCAGCAGATGTTCTCGCCGGTCTATGCGTCCCGCTTCTTTGACGGAGCAGTCGTGGCGGGCAGCGACGGAAGCCGGCGGCCCTTGGTGGCCCGAAGCGAGTGGGTCGTGCCGAGCGTGCCGCCCGTAGGCCACCCCTATCTCATAGGCCCGCTGGCCGTATTCGTCCTTCTGGTGGTTCTGACGGCCGGCGTCTGCCTTTGGGAGCAGCGTCACCGCCGGGTGTGCCGCCTCTTCGACGACCTGCTGCTCTTGCTTCAGGGACTGGCCGGCTGCATTGTGGCCTTCCTCTTCTTCCTGTCCGAACACCCGGCCGTCGGGTCAAACTGGCTCGTGCTGTTGCTCAATCCGTTGCCGCTCATCTACCTGCCCTGGAAACTCTGGCGCGACCGCCGCGGCTTGCCCGCGGCCTACCCGCAGGCCGAAGGCCTCTTGGTGCTCCTCTTCCTGGCCGGCGCCGCAGTGACGGGACAAAAGTTTCCCGCGGAAGTCTACCTGTTGGCATTGATTTTGCTTATGCGTAGCGGGAGCGTGCTTCTCGCGGCGCGCGGCGTGAAACACGCGCCAAAGGCGTCCTCCCCCTTGCGGCGCCCCTGACACCTGTGATGAAATGAAAGAAAAGTTGTCTGCAAAATCCCGTCACCATCGCTCCTCCATGCCGTTGCCTTGCAGCGGCGAGGCGTTGGGGCGTGGCTTCCTGCTCTCATTGCTGGCTGTCATGACAGCCCTGTCGGCCACCGAGACCCGGGCGGCCGACAGCAACCGGCCTGCCGTGCCGAAAATTGTAGTCAACATCCTCATTGATCAGCTCCGGTCCGACTATCTGGAAGCGTTCATGCCCATCTACGGGCAGGACGGCTTCATGCGCCTGCTCCAGGGCGGGCGCGTCTATCCCCGGGCCGAATATCCCATGGTCCGGCCGGACTGCGCGTCGGCCGCGGCGACCGTGGCCACCGGCGCCGCGCCGGACAGCCACGGCATAGTGGGCTCCTACTGGATTAACCGGAAGACGCTGCGCACCGTTTTCTGCGTGGACGACGACCGCTACTCCGGCATCGGGGGCACGTTCGAGAAATTCTCACCCGTCAACCTGCAAGTCTCCACCTTGGGCGATGAACTCAAAGTGGCTACGGAGGGGAAAGCCTTGGTCTATGCCTTGGCGCCCAATCCCGAGGCCGCCATCTTTTCGGCCGGACATGCGGCGGACGGAGCGCTTTGGATAGACGATGAGACGGGAGCCTGGTGCTCCACGTCCTATTACGGCACGATGCCCGCCTGGGCCACCGTGCGCAGCCAGTATTATTCGGTGAAGGACTTTCTGGAGGAAAACGCCTGGGAACCGTCGTCCAAACTGGTTGGCAACTTCAGCTACTTCCTTTCCGGCGGCATGAAGGAACCTTTCTCCCACAAGTTTAAGGGCGAGAACCGCTTCGCTTCCTTCAAGACCAGCGGCCTGGTCAACGCCGAAGTCGCCGCCGCCGCCAAGGCGTGCCTCGACGGGACGGCCCTTGGCGCCGATGCCATCACGGACTATCTGGCCGTGACTTTCTATGCCGGCAATTTCGAGCATCTGCCGCTCAATGAATCGTCGCTCGAGCTGCAGGACACCTACGTCCGGTTGGACCGCGCCGTGGCCGACCTCATCAATGCCGTGGACCGCAGGGTGGGGGCGGGCAATGCCCTCTTCGTGCTCACCTCCACCGGCTACGCCGACACGGAGAATACGGACCTGTCCGCCTACCGTATCCCGACGGGCGTATTCGACGTGCGCCGCGCGGCTACGTTACTCAACATGTACCTGAGCGCCGTCTACGGCCAGGGAAAATATATCGAGGCCTGCCTCGGTACCCAGTTCTATCTGAACCATCGCTTGGTAGAGACAAAGCAGCTCTATCTGACGGAAGTGCTGGAGCGTTCGCAGGACTTCCTCATGCAGCTCAGCGGCGTGAAGGATGTTTACACGTCGCAGCGGCTCGCCCAGGGCGCGTGGACGCCCGGCATCAGCCGCATCCGGGCCGGGTATAACGCCCGCGTATCCGGCGACATCATGGTCGAGGTGGCTTCCGGCTGGCACTATGTCAACGAGGATAACCACGAAGATCAGTTGGTGCGCGCCTCTTTCGTACCTTACCCCATCATTTTTTACGGCTACGGCGTGCCGGCGGGTAAGGTGGAGACGCCGGTAACGGTGGACTGCATCGCCCCGACACTGTCGAAGGCCATGCGCATACGGGCGCCCAATGCCTGCGCCAGCGCGCCCTTGTTCTGACCGGGCGCGCTTCCTCCGCGCACAGGAACCGCGCCGCGGAGGCCCGTTTCTCAAAATAACCGGGCAGGCAGCGTCCGCCCTATCCTTATTCACCAGCAAAACATCAATCACAGAAAATGGACATCAATAGTATTCTGAGTAAGCTCTTCGGTAACAAGTCTACCCGCGATATGAAGCTGATTCAGCCCATCGTGGAACAGGTGAAGGCGGCCTCGCCCGCCATCGAGGCGCTGGACAACGACGCGCTTCGCGCCAAGACCAAGGAGCTGCAGCACGATGTGCAGCACTCGGCCGATGACTTGAAGGAAAAAATCGAAGGTCTGAAAGCCAAAATAGAAGAAACCCCCATCGAGGACCGCGTAGTCATCTTCAACCAGATAGACAAGTTGGAGAAAGAAGTCCTGGACCGCTACGAAGAGGCCCTCAACAGAATCCTCCCCGAAGCCTTCGCCATCGTGAAGGAAACGGCCCGCCGCTTCGCCGAAAACGAGGAAATAGAAGTGACGGCGACGGACTTCGACCGCGAACTGGCCCCGCGCCACGACTTTGTCCGGATAGAGGGCGACAAAGCTATTTATCAGAACCACTGGATGGCGGGCGGCAACGACGTGAAGTGGAACATGGTCCACTACGACGTGCAGCTGTTCGGCGGCGTCGTGCTCCATCAGGGAAAGATTGCCGAGATGGCCACCGGCGAGGGTAAGACGCTCGTCGCCACGTTGCCCGTTTTCCTCAATGCCTTGACGGGTAACGGCGTCCACGTAGTTACGGTCAACGACTACCTGGCCAAGCGCGACTCCGAGTGGATGGGTCCGCTCTACATGTTCCACGGTCTGAGCGTGGACTGCATCGACAAGCACCAGCCTAATTCCGAGGCGCGCCGCCGCGCTTATCAGGCCGACATCACCTTCGGTACGAACAACGAGTTCGGCTTCGACTATCTGCGCGACAACATGGCGATGAGCCCCCGCGACCTCGTGCAGCGCAAGCATAACTTCGCCATCGTCGACGAAGTAGACTCCGTCCTGATCGACGACGCCCGCACGCCGCTTATCATATCCGGCCCGGTGCCCAAAGGCGAGGTGCAGCTCTTCGAGCAGTATCAGCCGCTGGTGGAACGCTTGGTCGAGGAGCAGCGCAAGCTCGCCACGCGCTATCTCGCCGAGGCCAAGCAGCTGATAGCCTCCGACGACAAGAAGAAGCAGGAGGAAGGCTTCCTGCAACTATTCCGCTCCCACAAGGCCCTGCCCAAGAACACACCGCTCATTAAGTACCTCTCCGAGCAAGGTATTAAGTCCGGCATGCTCAAGACGGAAGCCATCTACATGGAGAATAACAACCGCCGCATGCCCGAGGCCACGGACCCGCTCTACTTCGTCGTGGACGAGAAGCTCCATTCCTGCGACCTCACGGATAAGGGCAACAAGTGGCTGGCCGACCAGGTGCACGACGACCAGCTCTTCGTCTTGCCCGACATCACCTCCGAGCTTTCCGCCCTCGAGGCCGACAAGAGCCTGAGCGACGAGGAGCGCCTTGCACGCAAGGATCAGCTCCTTTCCGACTACGCCGTCAAGAGCGAGCGCGTACACACCATCGTGCAGCTCCTCAAGGCCTACACCATGTTCCGCATCAACGAGGAATACGTCGTCATGGACGGGCAGGTGAAGATAGTCGACGAGCAGACGGGCCGCATCATGGAGGGCCGCCGCTGGAGCGACGGTCTGCACCAGGCCGTCGAGGCGAAAGAGCACGTGAAGGTCGAGGCCGCCACCCAGACCTTCGCCACCATCACGCTGCAGAACTATTTCCGTATGTACCACAAGCTGGCCGGTATGACCGGTACAGCCATCACAGAGGCCGGCGAGTTCTGGAACATCTATAAGCTCGACGTCGTCGAGATACCGACCAACCGCCCCGTCATCCGTAAGGATATGAACGACCGCGTTTACAAGACGCAGCGCGAGAAATATGCCGCAGTCATCGAGGAAATCGAGAAAATGCGCGCCGCAGGCCGGCCCACGCTGGTCGGTACGACGAGCGTCGACGTCTCCGAGCTGCTTTCCAAGATGCTGGATCTCCGCCACATCCCCCATCAGGTGCTCAACGCCAAGCTGCACCAGAAGGAGGCCGATATTGTGGCCCAAGCCGGACAGACGAGCACGGTGACCATCGCCACGAACATGGCCGGCCGCGGTACCGACATCAAGCTCTCCGACGAAGTCCGCGCCGCCGGTGGCTTGGCCATCATCGGCACGGAGCGTCACGAGAGCCGCCGCGTCGACCGCCAGCTCCGCGGACGTGCCGGCCGTCAGGGCGACCCCGGTTCCAGCGTCTTCTTCGTCTCCCTCGAGGACAACCTCATGCGCCTCTTCGCCAGCGAGCGCATAGCTCACGTCATGGACAAACTGGGCTTCAAGGACGGCGAGATGATTGAAGCCAAGATGATCAACCGCAGCATTGAGCGCGCGCAGAAGAAGGTGGAAGAGAACAACTTCGGTATCCGCAAGCGTCTCCTGGAGTATGACGACGTGATGAACAAGCAGCGCACCGTGATCTACGAGAAGCGCCGCCACGCCTTGATGGGCGAGCGCATCGGCATGGACATTTCCAACATGATCTGGGACCGCGTCATCAATATCATTGACAACAACGACTACCCCGCGCAGCGCGACCAGTTCCTCGAGATCTTGGCCATGGAGATACCCTATACGGAGGAAGAGTTCGTCAGCACCAAGCGCGACGACCTCTACGAGAAGGCCTTCCAGAGCGCCCTCGAGCACTTCCGCCGCCGCACGGAGCGCCTGGCCGAAGTAGCGATGCCCGTCATCAAGCAAGTCTACGAAACGCAAGGCCAAGTCTACGAAAACATCCTCGTCCCCATCACGGACGGCAAGCTCGTCTACAACATCCGCACCAACCTGAAGGAAGCCTACGAGACGGAGAGCCGGGCCGTGGTGCGCGACTTCGAGAAGGCCATACTGCTCCACAACATCGACGATGCCTGGAAGGAAAACCTCCGCGAACTCGACGAACTGAAGAAGTCCGTGCAGAACGCCTCCTACGAGCAGAAGGACCCGCTCCTCATCTTCAAGCTCGAGAGCGCCGACCTCTTCTCCGCTATGGTGAACAAAATCAACAACGCCACGGTCTCCACGCTCATGCGCGGACAGATTCCCATGCAGCGTCCCGAGGAAGTGCAGCAGGCGGCCGAGGAAGAGCCCCGGCCCCAGGAGAATCTGACGGCTACGCACGAGACGCTCGACGAGGACGGTGAGCCCGAGCAGCCCGTTCAGGACACGCGCGAGCGCCAGCAGCAGCCCATTGTCAAGGAGAAACTGCCCAACCGCAACGACCCCTGCCCCTGCGGCAGCGGTAAGAAATTCAAGAACTGCCACGGTAAGGGCCTTGTATAAACCCTCCCGGCCATACCGGAACAGACCGTACGGCGCGCCACCCTGCACAGGGTGGCGCGCTCTTTTTTGTATGGCCGTCGCGCCCGGCGTCAGCTTTCTTCGCCGCTTCATTCCGTCAGCGGTGCATCGTGCCTATTCCCGTCGGCACTCGCCTTAGCCCCGTCGGCACTCGCCTTAGCCCCGTCGGCACTCGCCTTAGCCCCGTCGGCACTCGCCCTATTCCCGTCGGTGCAGGCTGCGGGCGCCGGCGCCAGGTATGCCATATTAAGAGGACTTAACGGGATGTAAGGAAAAAGTCACAAGACCGTAATGCCCCGTTACCCGGCGGTCGCATGGTTGTAATAAGTAAAGGGGAAATTTGCACTCGGAAAAAGTAACCCACATGTATATATGGTGCGATTGAAAGAATTGGTATTGTTGGTCCTCCTGCTGAGCCCCGTAGTCCTGCAGGCGGCCGTGTTGAAGGGAAGGGTGGTCGACGCCCAAAACGGCGAGGCGCTCATAGGCGCCACGGTGCGCGTGGTGCAGGCCGGGCGTACGGCAACGACCGACCTGGACGGCAGTTTCGTTATCAACGGACTGGGTCAGCGCAACTATACGCTGACGGTGAGCTACATATCCTATAAGAAATTGACCCTGACGGTCAATCCCGCGCGCATAGACTCCGTGCTGGTCATCCCCATGGAGATGCTCGAGACCGCTCTCGGTACGGCCACGGTGACCGCTACGGCCAAGCGCAACACGGAGAACGCGATGGTTTCCGTGCAGCGCAACAGCCTCGTGGTGCAGAGCGGCGTCTCGGCCCAGCAGATCTCGCGGACGCAGGACAAGAATGCGTCCGAAGTGATCCGCCGCGTGCCCGGCATTTCGATAATCGACGAGAAGTTTGTGATGGTCCGCGGGCTTTCGCAGCGTTACAACAACGTGTGGATCAACGGTAGCGCCGTGCCTTCGACCGAGGCCGACTCGCGTGCCTTCTCGTTCGACATCATTCCCTCCGGCCAGGTGGACAACATGCAAATCATCAAGTCGCCCGCGCCGCAGTATCCGGCCGACTTCAGCGGCGGCTTCATCCTTATCGATACGAAGGACGTCCCGAGCGAGAACAGCGCTTCCGTCAGCGTGAGCGGCAGCGTGAACGACCGTACCCACTTTCGCACGTTCCTCTCCCCGAAGGGCAGCGGGACGGATTTCCTCGGCTTCGACAACGGGCTGCGCTCCCTGCGCGGCGGGATGAACGCGCGGCTCACGACGTTTCCCGGCTCGTCCAATATCGACCTGCTGGCCAACGGCCTGAACAATGACTGGACGCTCCGGCGCTTTTCGCCGGTGGGCGATTTCTCGTTGGGCGCCAACGTCAACCGCAGCCGCGAGCTCGAGGGCGGTGGCGTGTTTGCCCTGCTCGGCGCGCTGAACTATAGCAACTCCTACAAGACGTATAGCCCGATGGAGAACTCCCTCTTCGGTGCTTACGACGTGACCCACGACCGCAGCAATTATTTGCGTCACAGCACCGACCGGCAATACAACCACAACGTGCGGCTCGGGGCCATGCTCAACCTCACCTTGGTGCCGGGCCGCGGCGCAGGGCGCTATGAGTGGAAGAATATATTCAACCAGCTCGGCACCAGCCGCTACACGTACCGCACGGGCTTCAACGCCCAGAGCAACCGCGAGGAGAGTGCCGAATACTATTACAGCAGCCGCACGACGTACAACACGCAGTTCACGGGCAAGTATGCCTGGGCGCAGAGCCGCCTGGACTGGAACGCGGGCTACGCCTACGCCAACCGCAACCTGCCTGACCGCCGGCGCTACCGCATCGACAACGCACTGCGGACGGATCAGTTGGGCATTCCCACAGGCAATGACATCAGCCGGGAGTTTACCCGCCTGGACGAACATATTGCCTCGGCCAGCGTGAATTACCGCTACGCCTGGGAGAACCGCCGCTTCAATCCGGAAATCCTGGCCGGCGCCTACGGCGAGTACCGCACACGCAAGTACCGCACGCGCAGCTTCATTTATGGCTGGCATCCCGGCTCGCACACCTTGCCCGACGACTTCCAGTACCTGGACATTCCCACGGAACTTATGGTCGATGCCAACTACGGTGAGGACGGCCTTTACCTGAAGGACGATACGCGGATGACAAACAACTACAAGGGCAACCAGCTCATAGCGAGCGGCTACGTGGCCGTAAACCTGCCCCTTGGCCCGGTGAACATCTATACGGGAGTCCGCTTCGAGCATTACCGGATGGAGTTGATCCGCAACACGCGCGACGACGTGGAGAGCCCGCTCAGCCGCTTCTACGACGGGGATGACTTCTTCCCATCGCTCAACATGACCTACCGGCTCAGTGCCGACCACCAGCTGCGGCTGGCCTACGGCCGCTCCGTCAACCGCGCCGAGTTCCGCGAAGTGTCGCCCTCCGTGTTCTACGACTTTGACTTGGCCAGCAGCGTGCAAGGCAACGTGGACCTGCGCTCCTGCTATGTGGACAACGTGGACCTGCGCTACGAGTGGTACCCCTCACGCGGCGACCAGATCACACTGGCCGGCTTCTACAAGAACTTTAGCGACCCCATTGAGTGGACTTACACCGTGGCCGGCGGGACGGAGCTCATCTACTCCTACCAGAACGCCGAGCGCGCTTACTGCTTCGGCCTCGAGCTGGACATACGCAAGAACCTTGCCTTCATGGGCCTGCGCGACTTCACCCTGGTATTCAACGGCTCGCTCATTAAGAGCAAGGTGGAGTTCGGCAAGGATGCCGTTAACCAAGAGGACCGCCCGATGCAGGGCCAGTCGCCCTATCTCGTCAACCTCGGACTCTTCTACGCCCACAAGGATTGGAGCGCCAGTCTGCTTTACAACCGTATCGGCAAACGCTTGATCGGCGTGGGCCGCAACCTGGGCACGACGGGCGACCAGACGGTCAAGGTGCCCGACTCCTACGAGATGCCGCGCAACTCCCTCGACTTGAACGTATCGAAAGACTTCGGCAAGTGGAACGTCAAGGTGGGCGCGAAGGACATCCTGGGCGAGAAAGTCTACTTCAAGCAGTTCGACACAATCACGCGTAGCGATGGCTCTGTCCGCGAAATCGAAGAGGTGACGCGCAGCTATCGCCCTGGCCGCACGTTCAGTGTCAGCGTGGCCTACAACTTCTGACGACGGCAGCGAATGGGGCGCACAGCCCCGGTCGCTACGCCGCAGACCGACCCGAAGAAATTTATTAACCGGCCCGACGAAGGGCCACAACGTAATCAATATGAGAAAACAGAGTTTCAGAGTGTGGGCGCTGGCTTCCATGACCGCGCTGAGTTTGGCAATGGTAACCACGTCCTGCAGCGACGACGAAAACACCACCGCCCCTGACCGCACGTGGTCCACCGACGGAGGTATTGTCGCGGCCGATAATCTGCTCTTCGAGGGCAATACGATCGGCAACGGCGACAAGGAGTTCGTCTTCAAGGGCAAGCAGACTTTGCCGAAGGGCGTGTATCACCTGAAGGGCTGGGTCTACATTGCCGACGGAGCCGAACTGACCCTCGAGCCCGGAACCGTCATCAAGGGCGACAAGGGCACGATGTCCTCGCTCATTGTGGAACGCGGCGGAAAGCTCATCGCTCAGGGAACGGCCAGCGAGCCTATTGTCTTCACTTCCGGCGAGGCTGCCGGCAGCCGCAAGCCCGGTGACTGGGGCGGCCTCATCATTTGCGGCAAGGCGCCCAACAACCAGCGCGAGCAGCAGATCGAAGGCGGCCCCCGCACGAAGCATGGCGGCAGCGACGCGGCCGATAACTCCGGCGTCCTGAGCTATGTGCGTATCGAGTTCGCCGGTTATCCCTTCGGCGTGGACCAGGAAATCAACGGCTTGACCTTGGGCTCTGTCGGTAGCGGTACGAAGATTGACCACGTGCAGGTTTCCTATTCCAACGACGACTCCTACGAGTGGTTCGGCGGTACGGTGAACTGCAAGTACATCGTTGCCTACAACGGCTGGGACGATGACTTCGACACCGACAACGGTTTCTGCGGCAGCGTGCAGTATGGGCTCAGCGTCCGCGACCCGCACATTGCCGACAAGTCCCAAAGCAACGGCTTCGAGAGCGACAACAATGCCGACGGTGCCTTGGTTTCGCCCTACACGACCGCCACGTTCAGCAACATGACCTTTGTCGGTCCGAAGGCGGTCAGCGCCGGCTTCGTCAACGACACGGAGGCCGGCCACATCGACGGCGGCAGCTTCTTCCCCGACAACGGCTCCGGCCTTGGCGTCTTCCAGTCGGCCATGCAGATCCGTCGCGCTTCGCGCCTGAACTGTGTGAACTCCCTCGCCATCGGTTGGCCCATCGGCCTCATCCTGGACGGCGAGCGCGGCAACACGCAGGAGCAGGCCCAAGCCGGAGGGCTGATGCTGCGCAACATTTGGTTTGCCGACATGGACATTGTGGGTTCCGACGCCAACAAGCTCTATGAGGACCACCTCGTGACCGGCTACGACGCCGACAAGCAGCCCATCATCGATGCCACGCAGCCTTCATTCTCCTCCACCTTCTTCCGGGCACAGAGCGGCAACCGCGTCACCACGAGCGACGAGCTGATGCTCTCCGGCCGCAGTCTCTTCAACGGGCTGAGCGCCGACTTCATGCCCCAGGCCGGCAGCCCGCTGCTCACCGCCGCCTCCTTCGCAGGCGTCACGGGACAGTTCGATAAGGTGAACTATGTCGGTGCCTTCGGTACGGACAACTGGCTCGAAGGCTGGACCAACTTCGACCCGAACAATACAGCCTACTAATCAGGATTATACATACGGGGTGTATGGGTTCCCGTCGGCCCTCCGTGGTCGGCGGGACTTTTTTACACCCCCTTGCAAAACGCCCTTCCGTGAATTTTCCGGTGAAAAAAACGGCAATTTGTTTGGCCGGTCGGTAGGGAACTGCTAAATTTGCCACGTGAAAGCTCCCCAAGGCTTGCACACGCGGCACGCCGGAGAGGGAAGCAAAGCAAGCATTCTCAGTCATGAAGCAGTTGGTAGCACGTCGTTATTGGTGGCGCAGCTTACGGTCCGAAGGTCGTAGGCCAGGCAACCCGTGCGTCTCCTAAAGCGTAGTGCAACAATAGGAATACAGCTCCGGCGGCTTGTCAGTTTACGACAGGCCGCCGGATTTTTTTGTATCCGCCTCCCGGCGCCGGCCCGTTCCCGGGCGCTCCGCCCCCTTTCCCCCAGACTATTCATCCTTAACCCTTACCACAATGAAAAAGTTTCAAGTGAACGAAGTCGGATTCTACGGCGCATTCGGCGGGGCCTACATCCCCGAGGTCCTCAAACCCTGCATCGACGAGCTGCGCGCCGTCTATCGCGACGTCATCGGCAGCCGCGAGTTCCAGATGGAGTTCCGCCGCCTGCTCCAGACCTATGCCGGCCGCCCCTCGCCGCTTTACCTTTCCCCCTCGCTGAGCCGCCAGTGCGGCGGGCGCGTCTATCTGAAGCGCGAGGACCTGAACCACACAGGGGCGCATAAAATCAACAACGCCCTGGGCCAGGCCCTGCTGGCGCGCCACCTGGGCAAACGGCGCGTCATCGCTGAGACCGGCGCCGGCCAGCACGGTGTGGCCACCGCCACGGTGTGCGCCCTCTTCGGCCTGCCCTGCACCATCTATATGGGTGCTGTCGACGTGGAGCGGCAGCGGCCCAACGTGGAGAAGATGCGCCTGCTTGGCGCCACCGTCTGCGCTGTCGAGACGGGCGGTGCCACGCTCCAGAACGCCGTGGACGCCGCGCTGGCCGACTGGGTGGAGTATCCCGACGAGACGTACTATCTCATCGGCTCGGCCGTAGGTCCCCATCCCTATCCCGACATGGTGGCCCGCCTGCAGAGCGTCATCAGCGAGGAAATCCGCACGCAGCTGCTCGAACTCGAGGGGCGCGACGCGCCGGACTGCATTGTGGCCTGCATCGGCGGCGGTTCGAATGCCTCCGGCACGGTCTATCATTTCCTCGAACGCGAGGAGGTGCGCATCGTCCTGGCCGAGGCTGGCGGCGAGGGGCTGGAGACGGGCCGCTCGGCAGCGGCCATCTGCGAGGGCCGCGAGGGTGTGCTTCACGGGGCTCACACCTACGTCCTGCAGGACGCCGGGGGCCATGTGCGCGAGCCTTACTCCATCTCCGCCGGCCTGGACTATCCCGGCATCGGGCCGCTCCCGGCCTACATGGCCCAGACGGGCCGCGCCGAGGTGGTGGCCGTGACGGACGAGGAGGCCTTGCGCGCCGCCTACGCCCTGATACGCAATGAAGGCATCTTTCCCGCCCTCGAGTCCGCACACGCGCTGGGCGCACTGGCCCGGCTCCGCTTCCGGCCGGACGAGGTGGTCGTGGCAACGCTCTCGGGCCGCGGCGACAAGGATGCCGACACCTACCTAAAGTATGCCACCCGTTACGCCGCCCTGTAAGGGGCGGCCTTCGCCCGAGCTTTTTCCTAAACACGGGCCTTAGTCCCGTAAAAACTGGCCTTAGCCCCGTTCGAACGGGGCTAAGGCCAGTTTTTGCTTCCCTTATGCGCCGTGGGCCGCGGCCGGGCGGCAGGCGGCGGAGTGTGCTCCCATTTTGCGGTGCAAAGTTTGGCCGGTTGGGCGCAATGCTGTAAATTTGCAGCGCGTAAGGCCCGAAAGGGCCTGCTCCGAGTGCTTGATAAACCTCGTTAAAAACAAGAACAATGAAACATAACAAAGGCATGGTGAGCCTCCCGTTCATGTTGCTGGGAGTGCTGTTTTGCGTTTGCCTCATAGCGGCAAACCTGTTGGAAACCAAACAAGTGGCGCTTGGCCCTT
This sequence comes from uncultured Alloprevotella sp., assembly GCA_944320745.1. Lineage (GTDB taxonomy): Bacteria > Bacteroidota > Bacteroidia > Bacteroidales > Bacteroidaceae > Alloprevotella. Next base: position 89,014 of record CALUIN010000002.1, read on the forward strand.
TGCAGCTGACGGCAGGGCTAATCGTTTTTCCCGTTTCTTATATCATCAATGACTGCATGGTCGAGGTGTGGGGCTTCCGCAAGGCGCGGCTGGTCATTTGGCTCGGCTTCTTCATGAATTTCCTCTTTGTGCTGTTCGGCCTGGCGGCGGTAGCGTTGCCCGCGGCAGACTACTGGACGGGGCAGGCGGGTTTTCGCGCCATCTTCGGCCTGGCGCCGCGCATTGCCGGCGCTTCGTTTCTGGCGTTCCTGGTAGGTTCGTTCCTTAACGCCTACGTTATGAGTCGCATGAAGGTGAGCATGGGCGGCCGCGGATTTTCGCTCCGCGCCATTGCCTCTACCGTCGTGGGCGAGGGGGCGGACTCGCTGATCTTCTTCCCCTTGGCGCTGGGCGGCGTGGTGCCTTGGAGCGTCATGCCCGCGCTGATGTTGACGCAAGTGGTCCTCAAGACGGCCTACGAGCTGGTGGCCCTGCCCGTCACCATCCGCGTGGTGCGCTGGATGAAACGGGTGGAGGGGGAGGATGCCTACGACCGGGGAATTTCCTATAACGTACTGAAATTCTTAGATATATGATGCAGATGAATCACGACTGCGCGCTGGTCGTCTTCAGTGGCGGACAGGACTCTACGACTTGTCTGTTCTGGGCCAAAGCCCATTTCCGCGAAGTCCATGCCCTGACCTTCTCCTACGGGCAGAAGCATGTGCACGAAGTGGACGTAGCGGAGCGCATTGCCGGTCTGGCCGGTGTCCGCTTCGAACGCATGGACGTGCCGCTCATCGGCACGCTGGCCAAGAATGCACTGACGGACGGCTCCGTGCGCATGGACGAGGAAAAACCGGCCGGCGGCCCGCCCAATACGTTCGTACCGGGCCGTAATCTCTTCTTCCTTTCCATCGCCGCGGTCTATGCCCGTGAGCGCGGCATCAGTCACCTGGTGACCGGCGTGTCCGAGACGGACTATTCGGGCTATCCGGACTGCCGCGACTCCTTTATCAAGAGCCTGAACGTGACGCTGAACCTGGGCATCGAGGAGCAGTTTGTCATCCACACGCCCCTGATGTGGAAGGACAAGTGCCAGACGTGGGCGCTGGCCGACGAGCTGGGCGTGCTCGACCTGGTACGCCGCGAGACGCTGACCTGCTACAACGGCGTCGTGGGCGACGGCTGCGGCCACTGCCCGGCCTGCACGCTGCGCCGCGCCGGCTTGCAGAAGTATTTGGAACAGAAAGAAAGGGAAGGCCATGCAGATGAATAAAGTCTACGCAGCATACTTTTCACCGACGCATACGTCGCGGACGGTGGCGCGCGAGGTGGCAGCTGGCACGGAACTGCCGCGGAAGGAGCTGGACGCTACGCTGGCGCCGCTGCCCGAGACGGCGCTGACGGCGGACGACTTGCTCGTGGCCGCCGTACCGGTCTACGGCGGCCAGGTGGCGCCGCTGGCACTTCGCCGGCTGGCCGGCTTGCGCGGCGAGGGCACGCCGGCGGCTGCCATCGTGGTCTACGGCAACCGCGACTTCGGGCACGCGGCGGTGGAATTGGCCGCATTCCTGGCAGAGCGGGGCTTCGTGGTGACGGCCGTGGCTGCTTTCGTCGGCGAACACTCTTACAGCTCGGCGGAAACGCCCATCGCGGCCGGCCGCCCTTCGGCGGTGGACTGCCGCGACGCCCGCAAGCTGGGACAAAGGCTGGTGGAGAAACTGCGCTGGGGCGAGGTGAAAGGCGTGCGGGCAGCGCGGCTGCGCTGTCCGGCCAGCGGATGGCTGGCGCAGTTGCGTTTCGTCCGCTTCGTATTGGGCTACCGGCACGAAATGAAGCGAAAGCCCGCCGTCTTGCTCCCCGTGACCGACGCGGCACGGTGCGTGAACTGCGGGCTCTGTGCGCGCATTTGCCCGACCGGGGCCATTAGCCCCGGCGACGGGCTGCATACGGATGCCGGGAAGTGCATCCGCTGCGCTGCCTGTGTGAAGGATTGCCCCCACGGCGCGCGGACCTATGCTACGCCGTTTGCTGCGGTGCTGTCCCGCAACTTCTCCCGGCCGAAACGCAATGTGTGGATGGTGTGACCGGCTTGTGTGGGCACACCCTATTAATAATAACTACAGAAATATGAGAACGGAAGAAAACCTCACTGCTCTGGGGCGGAAAACGAGATACCGCGACGACTACGCGCCGGAGGTGCTCGAGACCTTTACGAACAAGCACCCCGAGAACGATTACTGGGTGCGCTTCAATTGTCCTGAGTTCACGAGCCTTTGCCCCATTACGGGCCAGCCCGACTTTGCGGAGATACGTATCAGCTATCTGCCGGGCGAGCGCATGGTGGAAAGCAAGAGTCTGAAACTCTACCTGTTCAGTTTCCGTAACCACGGAGACTTTCACGAAGACTGCGTGAACATTATCATGAAGGACCTTATCCGCCTCATGGACCCGAAATACATAGAGGTAACCGGACTGTTCACGCCGCGCGGCGGCATCAGCATCTATCCTTATGCCAATTACGGCCGTCCGGGCACCAAGTATGAGCAGCTGGCGGCCTACCGCCTGCAACAACACGACCTCTGAGTCTTATTGCTTTTCCAGCTTTTCCCAGAAAGCCTTCAAGTCGTCCTCCAGCCCGGCCATCAGCTCGCCGTCCAGGATGACGACGTCGTCGTCTACGAGGTAGAGGTCCGCGATGGTTTCGTGGTCCTCGCCTACCAAGACGAATGAAAAGGGCTTCAGGACGTTGATTTCCTCCCATGTGTCCTTGAACTGCGTGATGCATTGCCGTAGCGGCTTTTGTACTTCTTCGTAGAAGTGCTCGTCGGAGTTGCCGATCCACTCCTCGACCACGCAGCGCGTGATTTCCTTGTCGTCGTCATCGAAGGCCAGCAGTTCGCCGCTTTCCTGCTTCACCTGAAGAAGAATGTCTGTGAAGCGGGGTTCTACGTCATTGTCGGAAAGTTTGGCCGCAACCTTTCGCAGTGCGCGCTCTATTTGCTGCAATGTTTGTTCAGAGACTTTCATCGTGTCCATTATGCGAATGTGTCCGGCAAATATACTACTTTCCCCGTTCATGTTTCCCGCTTTGGCTTAAATTTTGTTCGGAGGGGCGGAAATAGGGCCGCGGCCCCTTCCGTCAGGCTCCATTTTTGTATATTTGCGGGGAAATGTTACCAGCTTTATCCATCGACAGACTATGAAGAATGCACTCTACCGAATTACTGTCCTGGCTTTGGTTGCGGCCGGCCCGGCGATTACGGCGGGGCAGGCGCTGCTGCCCATGCCTGAAAAAGTTGTCATGACCCCTGGGGCCTTCCGCCTGGAGCGCCCGTGGCGTGTCGAGGCGGAAACGCCCTCGGCCGACTCGGCCCGTTCCTGCTGCTCTTTCTTGGAGCGGACGGACGCCCCGCCCACGGCCGCCACGCCGCGCCGCCTGCTGCTGACGGACTTGCCCGGCGCCGCTTCGCCGGAGGCTTACCGCCTCCGCGTGACGCCCGATACGATAGAAATTTCCGCGCGGACTTACGTCGGCTTCCTGCAGGGCAGCCGCACGTTGCGCCAGCTCGTCGCGGCCGACAGCCTGCCCTGCTGCGTCGTCGAGGATGCTCCAGCGTTTGCCTGGCGCGGCGCCATGCTCGACGTGTCCAGGCACTTTTTTCCGCTCGATTTTCTGAAGAAACAGGTGGACGTGATGGCTTCCTACAAGCTGAACCGCCTGCATCTGCATCTGACCGACGCCGCCGGCTGGCGTATGGAAATCAAGCGCTATCCCGAACTGACGCGAAAGGCGGCCTGGCGCGCGCAGGCCTCATGGAAGGAGTGGTGGAACGGCGACCGGCACTATGTGGACGAAGCCACTCCCGGTGCCTACGGCGGTTACTACACGCAGGACGAGCTTCGCAGCCTGGTGGACTACGCCCGGCAGCGTGGGATCACCATTGTGCCGGAGATAGAGATGCCCGGGCATTCGGAAGAGGTCCTTGCGGTGTATCCCGAGCTGTCCTGCACGCATGTACCTTATGAGCAGGCAGACTATTGTCCCGGCAACGATTCCACGTTCCGTTTTCTGGAAAACGTGCTCGACGAAGTAATGGCCGTCTTTCCCTCCCGGGACATCCACATCGGCGGCGACGAGGCAGCGAAACTTTCCTGGCCGGACTGCCCCCTGTGCCGTAGGCGCATGGTACGGGAGGGACTTGCCGGCGTGAACGGCCTTCAGGCTTATTTTGTCCGCCGTATCGGTGATTATCTGGCCGCTCACGGCCGCCGGCTGGTGGGCTGGGACGAGATTATAGCGGACAGTCTGACGCGAGGCGCTACCGTGATGCTCTGGCGCGATACGGCTGCGGTGCACGAGGCCATACGTCACGGCTACGACGTGGTCCTGGCTCCGGGCCGTTTCTGCTATCTGGATGCTTACCAGGACGCGCCGCCCGCCGAGCCCGAGGCTATCGGCGGCTTCCGTCCACTGGCGCACGTCTACGGTTACCGGCCGCTGGAGCACCTTTCCGCGGCCGAGCGGAAGCGCGTCCGCGGCGTGCAGGGCAACCTCTGGACGGAGTATGTTGCCACGCCGGACCACGCGGAGCACATGCTTTACCCCCGTCTGCTGGCCTTGGCTGAGATAGCCTGGCGAGGAGCTCCTGCTACGGACTATGCCGCCTTCCGTCCGCGCGTTCTGGCCCACACGCAGCGTCTCCGCGCTGCCGGCGTCAACGCTTTCGATCTGGCCCGCGAGGCCGGCGACAGGCCTGAGACCCTGAAGCCCGTCCGCCACTTGGCCTTGGGGGCCAAGGTGACCTACCGCTATCCCTTCAACGAGACATATCCCGCCGCCGGCGATTCGGCCTTGACGGACGGACGCTGCGGTGGGTGGGACTATGCCGCCCCGTCGGCCTGGCAAGGATTCATTTCCGGCAAGCGGTTCGACGTGGTGGTCGACCTGGGCCGCCCCATGCCTGTGAGCCGCGTAGTGGTCAACTTCTACCAGGCCAGCGGCGTCGAGATATTCTATCCGGCCCGCTTCGCCGTCTCCGTATCGGCCGATGGCGCGGACTACGTCACACTGACGGACTGCCGCCAGTCTGTCGAGAAGTTCTCCAAGCCCAGTGTGGCCTCCATGGGGTGGAAGGGCGACGCCCGGACTGTGCGCTACGTCCGCGTGCAGGCTGAGCCGGGCCAGCTCGGCGGCTGGATCTTTGCGGACGAAGTGCAGGTCTACTGATCTTGTGCCGCGGATGGCCCAGCGGCAAGCAGCGTAGCGGGGAAGTCAGTCTGCGTGCACTCCAGCGGACGGAAGCGGACGGCGGCGCGCACGGCCGTGGTGCCGTCCGTCTTTCTCGCCTCTATGTGGTAGCAGAGCGGGTCGGCCTGGTCCACGAAAAAGTCCAGCTCCTCGCCGCAGTACGTTTCGGAGCAGTAGGCCAGTTCCACGCGCTGCGGGGCATAGTGGTCGAACGTCTGTTTCGGGAACAGGTCGAGTATCATTTCGATGTAGCGGATGGAGTTCACGTGCCCGTTGATGTCTATGTCGGAATAGAACGTCGGGCGGCGGCGCAGGGCCGTGTGGCTCTTCACGCGGATGCGTCCGGGCCCTTTCACCGGGAAGGGGCGGTCCGCCACGACGGCGCCGGTCAGTCCCTCACCCGGCAGGCGGGACAGGTCGAGCGGCTGGCGCGTGTCCATGTCGATGAGTGCCCACACGGTGTAGGCGTAGCCGTAGGCCGACCCGTCCGGGGCCGTGATGGAGTAGAGGCGGTCCGTGAACTGCCGGTACAGGGCGCTGATCCACGTGTTCAGCGTGTACGATTCCCACGTGCGGGGCATGCGGTTGAGTTCCACGACGAGGCGCGAGAGCACCCAGATGTGGCGGTTGCGGATCATGCTGTCGTAGCCGAGGCCCAGGCGGCCGGCGTGGAGGCTGGCGCAGCGCAGCAGGTGGTTGCCCATGCTTTCCCACGTGAGCTGGCCCGTGTAGTCTTCGGAAAAGGGTTCCACGGTGAAGTTGTAGTGTCCGATGCGGTTGTCCATGATCGTATGTGTTTGAGGCCGTCCGTCCGCCGTCGCCATTGGGGCGCGGGGGAGGGCGGGCTTGTTGTTTTGGAGCAAAAGGCTGTGGCGCACGCGCCCCGGCCGGGTAAGGCAAATGTACGGATTAATTGCCGAACGGCCAACGCCCGCGGGCTTCTCGCGCGGCTAAGGTTCGTTTTTCCGGGCCTTAGGCCAGTTTTTCCTGGGCTAGGGCCCGTTCCTACGGGGCTAAGGCCCGTGGCTGCAGCGCCAGCTTCCGTGCGGCCGCAGCCGTGCCGCCTGGTCCCGCTGTCGACAAAAAGCGGCCTGCGGAGCGCGCGGCGGCCAATAAATGCGTAACTTTGCAGGGCAGGCACAAGCCCTGCGGACAGATGAATATGGAGTACAAGAAAAAGTTTACGGTGGCAGAGATGCGCACCCTGGCCGATTGGTATCAGCGCCATGCGGCCGAATTGCCAGACACGTTGCAGCTGGATGCGGCCACGTTCTATACGGATCTGAAATTCACCCTCGACGGATTTTTCAAGGTCTACGGACTGCATGGCGAGAAGCCCTCCTTTTCCGGCGAGATCTACCAGCTCTTCCTTATCAAGAAACGACTCGTGGAATTGGGCCTGCCGGACGACTGAGCCTTCCCGTCCAGCCGCTCCGGCGCTTCGTCCCATTCCTCCTAAATAAACAGGAAGTATGAAACTACGTATCTTTTTCTGTCTGCTCGCGCTCCTCATTCCGGCCTGTCACCTCTCCGCGCAGGGACTGGCCGGCAGCGCGAGGGACCGGTTCTATCCCGGCCAGCTCTGGTTCGACACGGCGGGCCGCCTGATCAACGCGCACGGCGGCGGCATCCTGTACTACGACAGTACGTACTACTGGTTCGGCGAGTACAAGGGGGAGCGCACCAACTCGGCCGAGGTGGGCGTGACGTGCTACTCCTCGACCGACTTGTACAACTGGACCGACCGCGGCATAGCCCTCGCCGTCAGCGACGAGGCGGACAGCCCCATCGTCCGGGGCTGCATCATCGAGCGTCCGAAGGTGATCCACAACGCCCGGACCGGAAAGTTTGTCATGTACTTCCACCTTGAACTGAAAGGGAAAGGCTATGCGGCAGCCAACGTGGGCGTGGCCGTCTCCGACCGCCCGGAGGGTCCGTACCGCTTCGTGAAGAACGGGTGCGTGAATCCAGGGCAGTGGCCGGCCGACCTGGCGGAGGCCGACCGCGCCGCCACGGCCGTGCCCGAGGACTACGAGTGGTGGACACCGGCCTGGCGCGACGAAGTGGCGCGCGGGCTCTTCGTGCGTCGCGACCGGGCCGGCGGGCAAATGTCCCGCGACATGACCCTCTTCGTGGACGATGACGGGAAAGCCTATCACATCTATGCCTCCGAGGAGAACCTGACGCTCCAGATAGCCGAGCTGACGGACGACTACCTGGACTATACGGGACGCTACGTCCGCGTGGACCCGACAGGGCAGAACGAAGCGCCCGCCCTCTTCAAGAAGGACGGCCGCTACTACCTCATCACGTCCGGCTGCACCGGGTGGGCGCCCAATGCGGCCCGGCTCTTCACCGCCGAGAGCATCAGGGGGCCGTGGCAGCGCCACGCGAATCCCTGCCAGGGCGACGGGGCCGACCGCACGTTCCAGTCGCAAGGCACGTATGTGCTCCCTGTGGCCGGCCGCAAGGACGCGTTCGTCTTCATGGCGGACAGCTGGCGCCCGGACAACCCCATCGACGGCCGCTACGTGTGGCTGCCCGTACGCTTCGAAAACGGCCTGCCCGTACTGCGCTGGGAAAAGGAGTGGTCGCTCGACGTCTTCGGCCGGTAGGGTCCGCGTCCCCGCCGCCTCCCGCAGCGGCCGCCGGTCGGCGGTGGCGGGGCGGCCGCGCAGGCGAAAATTGGGTAATGCCTTGCTTGTCAGCAAAGAAATGGCTAACTTTGCACCCGGATTTTAGGAAACAGTTTATTAAACTATCGTAGGATAAAAGCATGAAGAATGGCACGCACCGGACGGCGCTCTTCCTTTGTCTGGTGATGCTCCTGCTGCTGGCGCTGCGTATGGCGCCGGCAGTGAACGTAGGTGGGCACGAACTGGAGCAGGTGGACTGTCTTGCCGACATAGTCCGCAAGCCCGAACCCGTCCTGCCGCCTGTCGTTTTGCCTAAGGCCGCGGCCAAGGCGAAGACAGTGCAGCGCGACACTTGCCCGCGGGGCATGGTCTGCATTGAGGACTATGCTCCCGACTCGGCGCAGCGGGGCATGCAGCCCTTCTATGCCGCCTTGGCCGGGCGGTCGGCGCTGGGCCGCCCCGTGCGCATCGCTTACTTCGGCGATTCGTACATCGAGGGCGACATACTGACGGCCGACCTGCGCGCCTATCTGCAACGGCAGTTCGGCGGCTGCGGCGTGGGCTTCGTAGACATAGCCTCCCCGTTCACAAAGCTGCGCGCATCCGTCGCCCACAGCGCATCGGGCTGGACGGACCACAGCGTGCTCGAAAAGAGCGGCTGCGACCGCTCGCAGTTGGGCATCAGCCAGCGCTATGCTGTCCCGGCCGACGGGGCTACGGTGAGCTACCGCGGTGTGAAGTCCTATGCCCGGCTGGACACCTTCGACGTGGCTACGCTCTATCTCTCCTCCTCCGCTCCGCTTTCCGTGACCGTCACGGCCAATGACGCCGGCGGGGACGCGCATGTCACGCGGGGCGACGGCAGGGTGGAGACTGTCGCGGAGCGGCAGCGCATGGGGCGCGTGCGTTTCCGCCTCGACGGCGTGCAGCATGCCGTCTGCTACGGCGTGGCCCTTGAAGGCGAGAACGGCGTCACGCTGGACAACTTTTCGCTGCGCGGCAGCAGCGGTATTCCCCTGGCCTCCGTTCCCGCTTCCCACTTGGCACAGCTCAACGCCCTGCGGCCCTACGACCTCATCGTCCTGCAGTTCGGCCTGAATGTGGCTTCAAAGAAACAGTTGAAGTACGACGCCTACGTAAGCCAGATGAAGCGCGTCGTAGCCCACCTGAAGCGCGCCTTCCCCGAGGCGGGCATCCTCATAGTGAGCGTGGGCGACCGGGAAGACCGTGTGGACGGCGAGCTACGGACCATGCCCGGCGTGAAGGCACTCGTCCGCTACCAGCAGGCACTCGCTGCCGAGGAAGGTATAGCCTTTTGGAATTTGTACGAGGCCATGGGCGGCGAGGGCGCGGTCCGCCGCATGGCGCTCTCCTCCCCGCCCGAGGCGGCCAAGGACTATACCCACATCAACCGGCGCGGCGGCAAGCGCATAGCCGGCATTCTCTACAACGTGCTGCTGCACGGATACAAGCAATACCAGAAGAATCAAGGAAATGAAGAAAGCAAGTAAGCATATCAAGTGGATTTTGGCCGCGGCCTTTGGGCTGGGCTATTTTGTGGCCACGGCGACGGCCGGGCCCGAATTCCCGGTGCGCGACGGAATGGAGACGGCCGAAGCCGTCACGGCCACCGCGCGCAGCAGCCGGTGGCAGCCGGTAGAAGTGGACAGCTCGATGCCCTCATCCTTCCGCGAGCGGAAACCGAACATAATCAACCGCGCCAGCGCGCTCGACCGCGTGTTCGATGTGCTTTGCCACAGCGGCCGCCCGCTACGGGTGCTGCAACTGGGCGATTCGCACGTGGCCGGCGGGGACTATCCCGCGGCTGTCCGGCAAACGCTGGAGGAGGCCTGGGGCAAGGCAGAGGGCGACACGGCTACGACGGGTGTCGTCTACAAATACATCGCACGCAATGGCGCAACGGCGGCGCAGTTCGCCACGGCGGACCGCATGCAGCAGGTGGCGGCCGTCAATCCCGACTTGATAATCCTGTCCTTCGGCACCAACGAGTGCCACGGCATGGGCTACCGCGAGGAACTGCACCGCGTGCAGCTGGAGGACTTCTACGAGATGCTCTGCGAAGCGTGCCCCGACGCCGTCGTCATGATTACCACGCCGCCGGGCGACTACTTGACCACGCGCCGAGTGACCTACGTGCGCCGCAGCAGGGGCGGCAAGCGCCGCCGCGTGGTCCGCTCCAGCTCGAAAGTGAACCCCATGAGCGTGCGCTGCGCCGCCGAGCTCGAGAGCTTCGGGCAGGATCACAGCCTGGCCGTATGGGACTTGAACACCATTGTCGGCGGGGACGTGGCCGTGAGGAACTGGACCGCTGCCCACATGATGCGCTCCGACCGCATTCACTTTACTGCCGAGGGCTACCGCCTGCATGGCCGTCTGCTGGGCGAGGCAATCCTGAAGGCCTACAACGATTATCTGACCGACTGAAAGTAGCTGCCGAGTTATGTGGAATATTGCGTTCGACCGCCTGGCCGACCTGCTTCGTTATGACCCTGCACAGCCGCTGCTCTTCAACTCCGGTCTGTTCCTCTTCCTGTTTGCCGCTTTCTACGTAGTCTATGCGCTGCTCTCCGGCCGCAGGGCCACGGCCGTCCGTCTGCTTTACGTCACGGCCTTTTCCTATTATTTCTACTATAAGAACGCGGGCGGCTACTGCGCGCTGCTGGCGCTCATCACGCTGGTCAATTTCTATGCCGCCTGGGCCATGGAGCGCTGCACGGCGCGCTGGGCCCGACGCTTCTGGCTATGGACGGCAGTGGGCTTCATGCTGCTCCAGCTCGCTTATTTCAAGTACACGAACTTCTTGTTTGAGGAAGTGCTGCCCGTCTTCGGCGGACACTTCGGCGAGATGGACATCTTCCTGCCCCTGGGCATATCTTTCTTCACCTTCCAGTCCATGAACTACATCGTGGACGTGTACAGGCAGAAGATGCGCGCCATACACAATCTGCTGGATTTTGCCTTTTTCGTCTCCTTTTTCCCCACGTTGCTCTCGGGCCCCATACTCCGGGCGCGCGACTTCTTGCCCCAGTTGCGGCGTCCGGTCGTCGTGACGCGTCTGATGTTCGGCACGGGCCTGTGGTACGTCATGGGCGGACTGTTCAAGAAAGCCGTGATTTCGGACTATATCGGAGAGAATTTCGTGAACCGCATCTTTGACAATCCCGCGCTTTATACGGGGCTGGAGAACCTGTTCGGCCTGTACGGCTATGCGTTGAAGCTCTACTGCGACTTTTCCGGTTACAGCGACATGGCTATCGGCATCGCGCTCTGGCTGGGGATTCAGGTGCCGGCCAATTTCCGCGCGCCGTACAAGTCAGACAGCATCACGGACTTTTGGCACCGTTGGCACATTTCGTTGTCTTCGTGGTTGCGGGACTATCTGTATATCTCCCTGGGCGGTAACCGGAAGGGCCGTTTGCGCATGTACATAAATCTGTTTCTTACCATGCTGCTGGGCGGCCTGTGGCACGGCGCGTCGTGGAACTTTGTCGTGTGGGGCAGCCTTCACGGCGTGGCGCTGGGGTGCCACAAGTTTTTCCGGCAGACCGTGGGGCACGACAAGCATTATCATTCCCGCGGTTGGCGGCGTGTCGGCGCAGTCCTCCTGACGTTCCATCTGGTCTGCTTCTGCTGGCTGTTTTTTGCCAATAGTACGTTCGACGCCTCTCTGACCATGCTGTCCAAGATTTTCACCGATTTCCAGCCGGGCCTGATAGGGGCTTTCCTGGCGGGCTACCCCGTAGTCGTGGCCTTGATAGCGGCCGGTTTCGTGCTCCATTTCCTTCCCTCCGGCTGGAACGACGGGGCGGGCCGCCTCGTGGCGCGTCTGCCTCTTGCGGCACAGGTCGTGCTGATGCTCCTTGTGATTTATCTCGTGGTGCAGGTGCGCGGCAGTGAGGTGCAGCCGTTCATCTATCTGAGTTTCTGATTCAGCCGCCGCAGAGCCTGTTCCCGCGTGGGCAGGGCTACGGCGCGTTCCGACGGGGCCTATTCCCGTGCTGACGGGGCTAAGGCCAGTTCCGACGGGGCTAAGGCCAGTTCCGACGGGGCTAAGGCCAGTTCCGACGGGGCTAAGGCTTGTTTCTATGAGGCCTGTTCCCGTGCTGGCGAAGTCCGGGCTTGTCCGCAGAATCCGGGGAGCAGAACAAGGCGACCGCGGCGCGACTTCCATCGGAAGCCGCGCCGCGGTCGTTATATCCCGGTCCGTGAAGCTCGGGCTGGGAGGAGCTTTCTCTTACTTCAGGTGCGCGTTGAAGAAGTTGGTCATGCGTGTGAGCAGATGGTAACGCGTGTTTCCGCCGAAGATGTTGTGGTTGCGGTTCGTGTAGACCTGCATATCAAACTGCTTGTCGGCTTGCACGAGAGCCTCGCTCATTTCTGTGGCGTTGCGGAAGTGCACGTTGTCATCGGCGGTGCCGTGGATGAGCAGTAGGCTACCGCTGAGCTGCGTAGCGCGCTGAATGGGGTTGATGGCATAGCCGGACCCGTTTTCCTGTGGCGTGCGCATGTAGCGCTCGGTGTAGACGGTGTCGTAGTATTTCCAGTTGCTCGGGGCTGCTACGGCAACGCCAGCCTTGAATGCGGGCCGTCCCTCGCTCATGGACATGAGCGTGTTGAATCCGCCGAAACTCCATCCCCAGATGGCGATGTTGTCCTTGTCTACGTAGGGTAGCGAGCCGAGGTAGAGTGCGGTCTCTACCTGGTCCTTCGATTCGAGTTCGCCCAGGCGCTGGTACGTGCATTTCTCGAAGTCTTCGCCACGGCCGCCGGTCCCGCGGCCGTCGACGCATACGCAGACGTAGCCCTGCTGCGCCCAATAGCTTTCCAGAATGCCGCCGCCGTAGAATCCGAGGTTCCACGAGTCGGTCACTTCTTGCGAGCCGGGGCCGCTGTACTGATACATGATGACGGGATACTTGCGGCTGGCGTCGAAATCGCGCGGCTTCACCATCCATCCGTTCAGCTCGACGCCTTCCGAGGTCTTGAAGGTAAAGAACTCCTTGCTGCCGAGCAACGGGCTTACCTTGTCCTTGAGGCGCTGGTTGTCCAGCATCGTGGTGAGTAGTTTTCCGTTATTGTCGCGTAGCGTTGTGACGGGCGGCTGCTGGGCCGAGCTGTACACGTTCATGAAGAATTTCATCGACTTGGAGAAGGTCGCGCTGTTCGTGCCGCTCTCGGTGGAGAGTTTCTTGGCCTTTCCGTTCTTGTCCGTGACGTAGACAGCCTGCTTGAGCGGGCTTTCCTGGTGGCTGGCATAGTAGAATTTGCCGGAGGCGGGGTCGTAGCCGTAGAAGGCGGTCACGTCGAAGTTGCCGCTGGTCACCTGCTTCTCCAGTTGTCCGCCGAGTGTGTACCAGTACAGGTGCTGGTAGCCGGAGCGGTCGGAGAGGAGGGAGAAGTGGCCGTCGTAGAACTTCATGCCCGTGTAGGCGGCTTCGCGGATATACTTCTCGTTCGTTTCGCGCAGGGCGAGCTTGCAGACAGTAGAGCGCGGGTTGGCCATATATACGTCCATCTGGTTTTGGTGACGGTTCAGCGTGATGACCGCCAGCTTCTCGGGGTCGCTCGTAAACTTGATGCGGGGGATGTAGCTGCTGCTGTCGACGGGGAGTTGCAGCGTGCGCGTCACGCGGCTTTTGATGTCGAACGTCAATACGCTGACGGTGGAGTTGCGGGCGCCTGCTACGGGGTATTTATAGGCGTATTCGCCGGGATACTCGTCGAAGGCGGAGATTGTCGGGGCCATGCCCTTGTAGAGCTGCATTTTGTAGACGGGCACCTTGCTCTCGTCGTAACGGATCCAGGCCAGCATCTTGGAGTCGGCGGAGAAGTCGAAGGAGCGGTTGGTGGAGAACTCCTCTTCGTTCACCCAGTCGGGGATGCCGTTAATGATTTCGTTGCGGCGGCCGTCCTTCGTGACCTGGCTCTCGGCATTCCCGAAGAGGAGCTTTACGAGGAAGAGGTTGTTGTCCCGGACGAAGGCGATGAGATTGCCGTCCGGCGAGAAGAGGGGCGCCTGCTGCGGGCCGCCTTCACTCAGCGGCTCGAACTTGTTGTTCTTCACGCTGAAAATGTAATAGACGGCGGTGAAGGAGCGTCTGTAGATGGACTTCGTTTCCGTCTGGATGAGGATGCGGGACTCGTCGGGCGACATGATGTATCCGTCAATGTGGTTCAAGCGCTTAGGCCCCTCGGCCGTGGCCACGTCGAAGAGGGTGCCGAGCTCCTTGCCCGTCTTGAAGGAGCGGCGGATGATGCGCTTGCGGTCCGGCGAGAGTTGCGTGTAAGTCTCTCCGTCGTTCATCGGATTTACGCCGTAGACGTACTCCGGCGAGTAGGCCCCGTCGGTGATGTCCTTCAGTTTGATGGGGCCGTCTTGTGCCGCGGCGCTGCTTAGGCAGAGCAGCAGGCCGGCGGCGAATAGCAAGATTTTTTTCATAAGTGAAAGTTATGATGATGAATGAAAAATCCGGTGGGCGGGACGGCTTGCGCGTTGTGCCTGTCCGGCTGCTAGCCGTCCCTGTGGGTTACGGCGCAAAGTTAAGAAAAAACTGCCGATACGCCGTCATTCTGCGCGCTGTGCGTAGCTCAGCCGGCGCGCGGCCTGCATTTCTCGGCGCGGCGATAGTTCCCGTGCGGCCACGCAGAAAGCCCGCATACGTGCTTCGTAGCAGCGTATGCGGGCTTCGTTTCGTTCGGCCGCGGCGGACGGGGCTCAGCGTTGACGGGTGCTTTGCTCCTCCTGCATTTGGTTGTAGCGTGCCTGGCGGATGTAGCTGTTGACAAACGGATCCCGCATGAAACTGGGCGGGGCCTGTTTCACGATGCGGCGTATCTGGTCTGTCATGACGGGCATGGGATACTGTCCGAAGAGCAACATGAACACGCCCGGGCCGAGCGGGTTCTTGTAATTGTCCATTATGAACTTGTTTTCCAAGTCCTCGATGTCCTGCGCCAGCTGCTTGGCCTTCGGTCCGATGACCCTATGGATCTCGGTGGGGGAATACCCCTCGTGCATCATGAGGATGCACTTCTGGTCGAGCTCCCATTGCTCGTTCTCTAGGCGGGTCTTTTCCTGGACGAATTGGTAGAGGCGGTCGTTGAAGGGGCCGCCGCTCACGCGCTGCCCGGCGTGGTCCACTTCGACCCTCAAGTCGCCGCTTTCGAGCACGACGGGCATGACGCTCTCGTTGCCCATGAAGAGCTGGGCCACGACCACGGAGTCTACGTCGCTGTAGAAGCTGAAGCGGCCGTGGATCACTTCACAGGAATCCATGCATACGGACGTGACGCCATCCGGCCTTACCCGCAGGTAGAGCATCTGGCCGTCCAAGCTGCCCACCGAGGAGTTTCCTGCGATGTTGCACTGCTCTGCGCACGAGGCCAGGAGCAGTGTGCACAATAATATACAGATTAGTCCTTTCATCACTCGCGATTCCCTTGGTAGAAGTTGGGGCAAATATACAATGTTCTACCGGAAAAGCGAGGCGTGGAAAAGTTAGAAAGATTGAAATAAGAGTTTTTTATAGGTTAGCCCGGGCGAATGTAAAAATATGCACGCGGATTTTTATGCTTCGTTCTTTTTTTGCCATTCGCCTTCACTTTTTTTCAGGGCGGCGGGGAGGCGGAAGGCCGTGTAGACCTCCAGTACGGCGCCTATGGCCAGCAGCAGCTGCCATTCCGAGCCGCGGAAGGGGGCTATCTGGTAGAGCGAGGTGAACATGAGCAGTCCTGCCGCCATGAGGGCGGTTGCGCCGAACATCTGCTGGCGGCGCAGACGGCGTACGGTCACGTTGCGGCCTTCGTAGCGCGCGGCTGCCTGCATGGAGCCGAAGAGGGCGGCGCCCAGGGTGAACACGTAGGGGGCGGCAACCTGTGCCGAGGGGAACAGGGGCAGCACCGCGCCGACGAGCAGCAGCAGTCCGCCGGCGTTGTAAAGGATGGTCTGGAGTCTGTTGAGCGGTTTCATGTCTGGGATTTGAGGGTGAGCCGCCTGGCGGCGTCAGGACGCGGAGGATCCGGCCGAGTCGGGGTGTGCGGAGTCGATGATGTAGTACACGTCCTCGTCGGCCGACTTCATCTGGTGATCCTCGCGTGCTACGCGCAGTAGCGCGTCGGGGTCGGAGCGCAGCTCGTTGAGCCGGGCGCGGTCGCGGTTGAACATGTCTTCGTACCTCTTGATTTCGGCCTGAGTCGCCTCGTTCTCGCTCACCAGCTTGCGGTACTGCCAGTAGCTGTTCTCGTCTACGAATCCGGCGAAGACGACGAAGAGGACGATGGTCCAGAAGTACTTGTGGCGCCACAGGGCCGCGTTGAAGCGGCGCAGTCTGGCCAAGACGGTGGATGGATGTGTCATGCCGCAAATTTACGATTAATATTCCTACGTGCCAAATTGCCGGGCCGGCGTGCGCCTACCAGCCCGTTGCCGCCCAGCCGGCGGCTTCGTACCAGGCAGTCCGGCGGAAGGCCTCGTTCAGGTCGCCCAGGGGCGTGGCGGCGGCGCGTTGCGTGTAGACGTCCTGCGGGACGAAGCACGACATGCCGCAGTAGCGGTCCAGGTCGACGGTCTGCTGCGCGGAGAAGGAGCCCGGACCGATGTAGAAGCGGGGCGTGGCCGCCTTGTAGACTATGGCTTCATCGAGCGCGTCGGTCACGGCCTGGCGCGCCGCTTCGGGCAGCACGCGTCCGGCGGCCTGGAGCATGTCGTAGTTGTGCGGGCGGTAGAAGTAGACGGATGTGTAGGCCTGGTAGTTGAGCACGCCATCCATGTCCGCGGACTGCCGTCCGGCCATTGCGGAGCCGGGCAGGGCGGCCCGTACCGCTTCGGCCAGGGCCGGAAGGCGGTCCGTCCGCACGGCGGAGATGACGATGCCAAACGAGCCGTAGTCCGCCGTTTGCGCCGGGTCCGTCACGTCGGCATAGTACGTGGCGGCTATGTCCGCCGGGTCGGCGCTGAAAAGCCCGCTTTGGAGCTGGTGCGTATAGTTGGAGCCCGCTGCGGGCGTGGCGATAGGCGCCCCGATGATGTAGTCCGCGACGTCGCGCAGTTGCCACGCCACTTCCACGTTCTGCATCAGGCAGGCGTCGAAGAACAGGTAGTCCAGATGGATGCCTGCCGCGGCTATGGCCCCGGCCATGTCTGCCACGTCCATTTGCGTGCCCTCGTCGCTGCCGGGCGCGTTGTCCCCGGTGTCAATGCCGAAGGAGAAGGGGCGCGGCGCCACGGCCTGCGCGCGCCGGGTCGGCGGAATCCAGCCGTCGGCGTGCGACCACATCACCAGCCCGTACTCGTCGGCGGGATAGTGCGTGCGCGTCCATTCCAGCACGTCGCGCAGCACGGCAGGCGACGTGCTGTTCACGTCGGCCGGCCACGTGCGCACCACGCGCGGCTCCCCTTCCTGCCGCGTGTAGCGCAGGAGGCGCGGCGCGGCGTCGTCCACGAAGACCAGCAGGCGGTCCGCGTCGGCGATGGCGCCGCGCCCGTCCAGGATTTCCTGCAGGTCGGCGTCCATGTAGCCCCGGCTGCCCAGGGAGTTCTGGGCGGCCATGTAGACGAGGACCGTGCGCCGTGCCGGCACGCCTTCTGGCTGGGGCGCGTCCGGCCCGTCGTCGCTGCAGGCCGGCAGCAGGGCGGCCGCCAAGGCCAGCATGGAGGGGAAAAGTCGGCGGAAAACCATGAGCAGTGATTGTCTGTGTCCGCAAAAGTACGCAAAAAAGGCCAGTCTATCCATTCCGTCCGCCCATTTCTTGCCCGTGTGGCATTCTTTTCGTTATTTTGTACCCCGATTTTGAAACAAGACATGACAGCAATGAAGAGAACCCTCATCCTAACGGCCGGCGCGCTGGCCCTCCTGCTGACGGCCTGTGGCGGCAGCGGGGAAAAGACGCAGCCGGCGGCCGACAGCGTGACCGTAAGGCAGCCGAGCGGCCCCGTCCCCGCCGAGAACCCCCTGACCCGGGCCACGACAGTCAACTTGGACGGCCATACGTTCCATGTCGAGATACGCCGGTTTGTGGACAAGGAACAGCCTACCGTGAAGGACGACCTGGACCAGGAATTTTACGACAACGGCGTCGAGGTGACCGTCATGAGCGAAGGCAGCAAGTTCTTCCACCACACCTTCCGCAAGGACGACTTCTCCGGCTTCGTGTCTGCGGCCGAACGTCGCGGCTACGTGTTTCTCGGCATGGCCTATGACGACCGCAAGTCCGGCGGCCGCACGCTTTGCCTGGCGGCGCAGCTCGGACAGCCCGGCACGGGCGAGGGGCCGGCTTTCACCATAGAGATACCCTTGGACGGCAGCGCCTTCAGCATCGTGCGCGACACGCAGCAGGAGACGGTGAAGCAGGAGGAGATGGGGGTGTAGGCCTCCGGCAAGCCGCATACGGGAAACGGGGCTTAGGACCGTGCGAAACAGTCCTAAGCCCCGTTTTTACGCGCCTAAGCCCCGTAGCGACGGGCCTTAGGCGTGTGTCCGCGCCGTCAGTAGTCCACGGCCACGGAGTCTGCCACCATCGAATCGGCGGCCATGCTGTCCGCAGGCGCCTCGGTCATGCTTGCGCTCGTGCCTCCTGCCAGACTGTTCAGGTCAAGGTTCGAGAGGTCTACGCTCGACACGATGACGGCCAGCTTAGTGCCGTCGAGCGCGGCCACTCCGTAGTTGCCGTTGCTGAAGCGCACCAGCTTGGCGCTGTCGTTCTCCTTGACCGTGGCGCCCATGCCGGCCAGACGCTGTGAGACGACCTTGAAGAGCTCCTCGCCCTTTCCGTCGAGCTTGCCCGTCATCTCCAGGTCCAGTCCCAACATGCGGGGCCGCACGTCGTTGTAGGCATAGCCCGTGGTGCGCGGGTAGGAGTAGTAGCTCGTGTTGTAAGTCTCCGTCAGGGCGCGGGCTATGTAGCCCGGGTAGGCTATGTGCATCTCTCCCTTCAGTTCGCCCAGTTCTTCCGGGAAGGAGAGTTCGTCCGAGTAGGTGTAGTTCTCCGGCTTGTCGTAGTAACCGTTGTCCGACCGCTGGCAGATCTCGCTGATGACGCTCTGTGCCGTCTGGTTGAAGTCGTAGCCCGCCAGGGAGGTGGAGCTGAGCTTCATGGCGTCGGCCAGTGCGCCGAGGTCCACGTAGTCGCTCTCTATCCACGTGTCCTCGCTGGAGGCATCAATGTCGTAGAGCTCGGCCTTGAGGTCCTTGATCAGCTCGCCCTTTTTGTCCACCAGCCCCCAGTAGTTGTCCGAAAGTCTGACGGGGGCGTGGCTGCCGCCCAGGAAGGGCTGCACGCGCTGGAACGTTTCCTTGCCCACCTGCTCGCCGTCGTAGTTGATGAGCATGTAGTCGTCGTCGCTGTCGTTGCGGGCAAAGAGGAGGCCGTCCGGGCCGAAGCTGAGGCGGTCGTATTTCGCACGGAGCACCGTCTCGCCCTTGAAGTTCATGAGGCCGTAGTTTTCGCCGTCGGAGTAGATGAAGTGGCCGTCGTGCACTTCGCTGATGCGCTTGACGCGGCTGTTGGGCATGAGCACCCATTCGCCCTTCTCGTCAAGCAGGCCGTAGACGGTCGAGCCGTCGCGCTCCACGCCGGCGGGCATGACGTCGTCGTAGAAGGTGCCTTCGATGTTTTCAAACTTGCCGAGGGGAATCTCCGAGATGAGTTCGCCCTTGCGGTTGAACACGGCGAACTTCACCTTCGACTTGTCTCCGCTGCCGGCGTCCTTGTATTTCTTGTCGACGGCTATGATGCGGCCGTCGTGGCACATAGTGATGTCGCTGAAGGCCGGGCGCAGCACGATGTTGCCCTTCGTGTCGATGGCGCCGAAATAGCCCTCGGTGGTCTCGAAGATGGCGATGCCTTCCCAAAAGTTCGACACGCGGCGCACAGCCTTGCCGTCCAGCTTGTCCAAGGCTTTGACCTCCTTGCCGTCGCGGTCGATGAGGACGACGCACTTGCCCTTTTCCACGACGGGGGCAACGTCTTCATAGAACAGGCCGGCCTCCAGATAGGCAGCCCCCACCTGGACGGGCTTCTCCTCGGTGGTGTAGATTTCCCACAGGCCATCGGTGTTCCTCACCATGAAGCGGCCGTTGACGGCCACGGTGGGCCGCTCCGTAAACTCGTCGGCAAAGAGCACCTTGCCCTCCGGGCTGATGAGTCCCCAGCGGCCGTCCTCGGACGACTGGAACGGTATGTACTCCACCAGGTCGAGCGGTGAATTGGGCTTGGAGCCGCAGCCGTAGAGCAGCACGGCGGCAAGCAGTAGCAGTAGTTGACTGATTCTTTTCATAGTCAGTATGTTTTAACAAAGTGAATAAAAAGGCGACAAAGGCACGTCCCCGCCGGCGGGCGGACCGCCGCGAGGTGATGCGGGCGTGGCATTCTCTCCGCAAAAATAACGAATTTCAGAAAATACGGAATAAAAAGTAAAGAAAAATCAACGGAAAGGCTTGCGTCCGGCAGGTTTTCGCCGGAAAATGGCAGGCGGCATTCCGATTTTTCGTAATTTTGCGCGGCTATTCCCGCAAATGATAGCTGTAAGAAGTCTGTTCCTTTTATGCTGACACCTTTTAAGTTTCAACCCTACCTGCGGACGGTGCTCTGGGGCGGCAGTCGGATAGCCGCCTATAAGGGCTGGCCGACGGCCGAAGAAGGGCTGGGCGAAAGCTGGGAAATCTCGGCGATGCCCGGTCGCGAGTCCGTCGTGAAGGAAGGGGCGGACCAGGGACTGACCCTTTCGCAGCTGGTGGAAAAGTATGGCGCGGACCTGCTGGGCCGCCGCGTGGAGGAAGTCTACGGGCGGCGCTTCCCGCTGCTCGTCAAGCTCATCGACGCCCACCGCGACCTGTCGCTCCAGGTACACCCGGACGACGGGCTGGCGCGTAGTCTCCATAGCGGGACGGGCAAGACGGAGATGTGGTACGTGGTGCGGGCGGACGCCGGGGCTATGATCTATGCCGGCTTTTCGCAGGCCATCACGCCCGAGGAGTACGACCGCCGCGTGGCGGACCATAGCATTATGCACGTGGTGGCCCGTCACGAAGCGCATGCCGGCGATGTGATCTACCTGCCCGCCGGGTGTATCCACACGCTCGGCGCGGGCAATCTGGTGGTCGAGGTGCAGCAGGCTTCGGACATCACCTACCGCGTCTACGACTACGGCCGGCGCGACGCCGCCGGCCATCTGCGCGAACTGCACACCGACCTGGCGCGAAGCGCACTGGACTTCAGCGCCGGGGACGGCAATTTCGTGACGTACGACCGGGCGGGAAAGGGGCGGACGCCGTTGGTGCATTGTCCCTACTTCCGCACGGACCGCTTCAGCCTTTGCGGCGAGGCCTCGCTGCCGGCCGCGGCGGACGCATTCCAGGTGCTGGTATGCGTGGAGGGCGAGGCAGTCCTGCGGCCGTCGGGGGGAGCGTCGGCGGGCGTAAGCCTGCGGCGCGGAGAGTCCGTGCTCGTTCCCGCCGCGGCGTTGCCCCAGCGGATGTCCGGCAGTGCCACGCTGCTTTGCGTGACGGTGTGAGCGGCGGTAGCCGCGCCGCGGTGCCTGCTGCCCGCAGCGGAATGCGGCGACAACGCCCGGCCGTGGCGCGCAGGATGGGCGGCAGACCTTCCCGCACCGCTTCCCGGTACGGACTGAAAGTCCGCGACAATCATTCTCATACAAGCGTGAACATATGAATCAACTGAAGGCTGGCGCCGCTTTGAATTATCTGTCTATCGCCTTGAATATGGTGATAGGCCTTTCTTATACCCCTTACATGCTCCGGATGTTGGGCAAGTCGGAGTATGGACTTTACTCTCTGGCCGCATCCATCATTGCCTATCTGACCATACTGGACCTGGGATTCGGCAACGCGATCGTGCGCTACACGGCGAAATTCCGGGCCGAAGGCAAGCTGCGCGAGCAGCAGGAGATGTTCGGCATGTTCCTGGTACTCTACGCCGGCGTAGGACTGCTGGTCGTGGCGGGCGGCCTGTTGCTGACGCTGAATGTAGGGCAGATCTTCTCCGCCAACATGACGCCCGAGGAGGTGTCCCGCACGCGCATCATGCTTTGGCTGATGACGTTCAACTTGGCATTTACTTTCCCGATGAGCATCTGGGGCAGCATCATGACGGCCTACGAGCGCTTCGTGTTTCAGCGCCTGGTCAGCATCACGCGCAGTGTGCTGAATCCGCTGGTGATGGTGGCGCTGCTGGCTGTGGGCTACAAGGCCGTGGCCATGGTAGTGGTGACGACCGTTTTCAATGTCCTCACGCTCGTAATCAATTACGTGTATTGCCGGCGGAAACTGCATGTGAAAATCAGGCTGGGCCGTTTCAATCCCGCCTTTCTGAAGGAGGTGGCCGTCTACTCGTTCTGGATTTTTCTGAATGCGATCATGGACCGCATATATTGGAGCACGGGGCAGTTTGTCCTAGGCATATTCCGCGGAGCGGCAGCCGTGGCGGTCTATGCCGTAGCCATCCAGCTGCAACAGATATACATGATGTTCTCGACCGCAGTGAGCGGCGTGTTTCTGCCGCGGGTCACGGCGATGGTGGCAACGGGGAAAGACGACCGCGCCATTTCCGACCTCTTTATCCGTACAGGCCGCATCCAGTATGCCATATTGGCGTTGATCCTTTCCGGCTTCGTCCTTTTCGGGCAACCTTTTATCCGGCTGTGGGCCGGGGCCGGGTACGAGGAGGCTTATGCCATCGCGCTGCTGTTCTTCGTTCCACTCACTGTCCCCCTGATCCAGAATCTCGGAATCGTTATTCTCCAGGCACGCAATCAGATGAAGTTCCGTTCCGTCCTGTACGTATTGATCGCGATAGCCAGCCTGGGGCTGTCAATCCCTATGACGAAGCTCTATGGCGGCATCGGCTGCGCCGTGGCGACGGCCCTGGCGTTGACGCTGGGACAAATCATCATCATGAACATATACTATCAGCGCAGGCAGCGGCTGGACATGTTCCGTTTCTGGTGCGAAATAGGCAAGATGTCTGTCATACCGCTGCTGCTGACGTTTGGCGGGAAGGCGCTGTTTATGGAAACCGGCTGGGACCTGACTGCTCCGGGCAATTTCTTACTGGCCGTCGCCGCGTTCATAGTAATCTACATCCCGCTGTTCTGGCATTTTTCGCTGAACAGTAGCGAGCGCCAGTTGCTCTGGAGCCCGATGATGAACATATTACGCAGAAAATGATAGAGATTAAGGAAAAGAAGGACTGCTGCGGCTGCTGGGCCTGTGTCCAGCGTTGCCCCAAGCACTGCATAACGATGAAGGAGGACAGCGAGGGATTCCTGTACCCCGAAGTAGACCAGTCGTCCTGCATAGACTGCGGCCTGTGCGAGAAAGTCTGTCCTGTGATAAACCGGGAAGAGGCGCGGCGGCCGCTGGAATCGCTCGCGGCGATAAATCCTGACGAGAAAGTGCGGATGGCCAGTTCCTCGGGCGGCGTCTTCACGTTGCTGGCCACGCAGGTCCTGGCCGAGGGCGGCGTGGTCTTCGGCGCGCGCTTCAACGACCGCTGGGAGGTGGTTCACGACGTGGCGGAGGACGCTGAAAGCCTGGCGGCGCTCCGCGAGTCAAAGTACGTGCAGAGTCGGATAGGAGACTCCTTTGCACGGGCCGAGCGCTACCTGAAATCCGGACGTAAGGTCCTGTTTACGGGGACACCTTGTCAGATCGCTGGACTGCGGCGTTTCCTTCGCAAGGAGTATGACGGCTTGCTGGCCGTCGATTTCATTTGCCACGGCGTGCCTTCGCCGGGCGTGTTCCGGCAATACCTGAAAGAGGTGACCGCGCGTCAGCGCGGCGGAAAAAATACAGTTTCCTCTCACCCTTTATCTTCCATCGCTGAATCTGATGCCCCAATCGCGGGCATCAGGTTCAGGGATAAGGTGAAAGGATGGAAAAAATACAGTTTTTCTCTCACCCTTTCCGCGACCGGAGGGAGCGGAACGAAAAATTCAGTTTTTCTCTCCGAAGTATTTACTAAGAATCTTTATCTCAAAGGATTTCTTGCGGACCTGTATCTGCGACCCTCGTGCTATAGTTGTCCGGCAAAGTCCCTGAGTAGCGGAAGCGACGTGACCATAGCCGACTTCTGGGGAGTCAGTTCCGTGCTGCCGGACTGGGACGACGACCGCGGGACGAGCGTAGTCCTGGTGAATACGGAGAAAGGCCGGGCGGCTGTGGCGACTTGCGGAGCCCGCACGTGTCCGGCGGATTTCGATACGATCAGCCGTTTGAATCCGGCCGTAAATAAGTCCGTGCCTTGCCCGGCCAAGCGCAGCAAGTTCTTTATCCAGGACGGGCGGACATTCCAGCAGAAGATCAAGGTGCTTTGCCGGCCGACGTTGAAGGCGAGAGTGTGTTCCGCCGCAGCTTCAGTGGTCCGCACGGTGCTGGGCCGGAATGGCTTGCGGCATGTAAAGTCACTGATGGGCAGAAAATAGGCGGCCAGGACCGGGGAGCTGGCGGGCCGTGCATCGGAATAATCCCGGCTACCCCGTGTCGTAACAGACTGACGCTGAACGATGCGCCTCGCGCTGTCTCTTTTACGAGAACGGCGCGAGGCGCGTTTTTGTCTGTCTGCCGGGCCCGGGCTGCGGCCTTCAGCGCAAGGCGCGGCAGAGAGCGGGATAAGCCAGGGCGTAGAGCGTGATAGCCACGTAGCAAACCAGCGGTATGGAAAACGCTGCGGACATGCTGCCCGTCGTGTCGGCGATAAATCCCATGGAGAGCGGGGCAAGCGCGCCGCCCACGATGCTCATCACAAGGAGAGAGGAAGCCATTTTCGTGTGGATACCCAGGTTCCGGATGGAAAGGGCGAAAATTGTAGGGAACATGATGCTTTCGCACAGCAGGCAGAGGAATAGCATGATGAGTCCGGCGAATCCGTTGAGCGTCAGTACGAATATCATGGTCAGTGAGGCCATAAGTCCGCAGACGGCCAGCAGTGAGGCCGGCCTGACGCTCCGCATGAGCAGGCTGCCGCCCATACGTCCGGCCATGAACAGTCCCATACCGAGGAAGGCCAGCCACAGTCCGGCTTCCGCCTTGCCCAGTCCGGCGTTTTCCACGGCGAAGTTGATGAAAAAGCTGTTCACGCCCGTCTGCGCCGCGACGTAGAGGAATAAGGCTACAAGTCCCAGCACGAAGTGCGGATAGGCAAACAGCCGCCGGCCCGTCTTGCCGTCTGCGGAGTCTGCTTCGCGGCCGGCCTCCTGCACTTCGGGCAGTTTTACTCGGGCAAAGACTACGGCTACCAGCAGCACGACAATGCCGATGGCCGCGTAGGGGACGGCGATGGCTTCCTGGTCGCTGTCCTCGCCGTAGAGGCAGAGCGTCCCCACGAGCGGGCCCAGAATCCATCCCAAGCCGTTGAACGACTGCGAGATGTTAATGCGCCGCTCTGCACCCGACGGGTCGCCCAGTACGGTTACGTAGGGATTGGCCGCTGTCTCTAGGCACGTCAGACCGCAACCTATCACAAACAGCGAGCCCAGGAAGAAGGGGAAAGAGTTCAGCTGGCTGCCGGGAATGAAGCTCAGGGCCCCGACGCCGTAAAGCAGCAGGCCGGTGATGACTCCGGCGCGGTAGCCGAGCCGCCTTATCAGGACGCCGGCCGGCAAGGCCATGAGGAAATAGCCGCCGTAGACCACGGCTTGAACCAGAGCCGACCGTGTCTTCGACATGACGAACACGTCCTGGAAATGCTTGTTGAGCACGTCGAGGATGCTGTGTGCGAATCCCCATAAGAAGAAGAGCGTCGTGACCAATAAGAACGGAAACCAGTAATTCTTTCCGTCCTTTGTCTCAAATAATCCTGTTCTTTTCATGTTTTCTTTTCTCTGCAAGGCTCAGTCCCGGAATCTGCGGGCCAGTTCGTCGAAGTATTCTATTCGTCTGTCGCGCAGGAAAGGCCACCAGCGGCGCACGTTCTCGCTGCGTTGCAGGTCCACCTGGACTATAGCGTTCGTTTCCTCCGTGCCGGCGCAGAAGAGCAGTTCCCCTTGCGGCCCGGCCACGAAACTGTTGCCCCAGAAGTCTATGCCGCGCGTCTGTCCCGACGGGTCGTCCTCGTGTCCGGTGCGGTTGACGGCTATCACCGGCAGCCCGTTTGCCACGGCGTGCCCTCTTTGCACGGTGACCCACGCGTCGCGCTGCCGCGCCTGTTCCTCTGCCGTGTCGCTGCTCTCGTAGCCGATAGCGGTCGGGTAAATCAGGAGCTGCGCGCCGGCCAGTGCCATGAGCCGCGCGCCCTCCGGATACCATTGGTCCCAGCACACTTGGACGCCCAGGGTCCCCACACTCGTCTGAATGGGTTGGAAACCCAGGTCGCCCGGCGTGAAGTAGAATTTCTCGTAATAGGCCGGGTCGTCGGGGATGTGCATCTTGCGGTATTTGCCGGCTATGCTGCCGTCTTTCTCCAGTACCACGGCCGTGTTGTGATAAAGGCCAGGCGCACGGCGCTCAAAGAGAGAGCACACCAGCACGATGCCGTGTTTGCGGGCAATGCGGCCGAAGTATTCGGTCGACGGACCCGGAACCGGTTCCGCCAGGTCAAAGCAGTCAGTGTTCTCCGTCTGGCAGAAGTACAGCGAGTTGTGCAATTCCTGGAGTACCACGAGCTGCGCGCCGCGACCGGCCACGTCAGCAATGTTTGCCGCGAGCTTTTCGCGGTTGGCCGCCGTGTCGGCCGAGCAAGTCTGCTGGACGATACCGACGGTAAGTGTAGAACCTTGGGGCATGTTTTGTGAAGTTTTCGGGGTGAATAATGTGCCGCCCCGGTGTCCGGCGGGAGGACGCGACACCGGGGCGGCAGGATTTACAGGACGCCACGCGGGAACTGCATCGTGGCGCAGTGGAGCGAGCCGTGCTGGCGGATGAGCGCGCGGCAGTCCACTCCTGTGGCACCCAGGCGGGGAAACGCCTCAAGCAGGGCCTTGCGCGCCGCCTCGTCCTTGTCCGGCTGTCCGTAAGTGGGGTAAAGAACGGTGTCGTTCAGCACCAGATAGTTGGCATACGTCGCGGGCAGCCTTTCCCCGTTCTGGTCGTAGACGGGATCGGGCAGCGGCAGTGCGACGAGGCGGTACGCTTCGCCGTCCGCCGTGCGGAAGGCGCGGAGTTCCTCCTCCATCAGCCGCAGGGGCTCGTAGTGTTCGTCCGCCGGGTCATCGCAGCGTGTGTAGGCAATAGTCTGCTCCGGGCACAGGCGGGCCAGGGTGTCGACGTGGGCGTCCGTGTCGTCGCCGGCCAGTTCGCCGTGTTCCAGCCACAGGACGTGGTCTACGCCCAGCCGTTCGCGCAGCAGCAGCTCCACCTGTCCGCGGGTGCGCTCCGTTCCCCGGTTGGGATTCAGCAGGCAGCGCGACGTCGTGAGCAGCGTTCCGCATCCGTCCGTCTCGATGCTGCCGCCCTCCAGTTCGAAGTCCGTGCAGTCCACGTATCCGCCCTTCAGCCATCCGTCGTCGCAAAGTCTGCGGGTGATGGCGTTGTCGAGAGCGGCCTCAAACTTTCCGCCCCAGCCGTTGAAGCGGAAGTCGAGCAGTTCGGGGCCGTTTGTGCCTAATACGGTCAGCGCCCCGTGGTCGCGGGCCCAGGTGTCGTTGGTCGGGCATTCCGCCAGGAGGACGTTCTGCATGGCTCGCTGCGGCAGTTGCTGTTCCAGCAGCGCCCGCACGGCATCCGGTTCGGGCGTCACCACGAGCAGCTTCTCGCGCATGGCGATTTCAAACGCCAGGTGAAGGTAGCAGTCCGTCACTTCGGGCAGGCAGTCCGCCCAGTCCGTTCCGGCGTGCGGCCACGTCAGCTGTACGCCGCTTTGCGGGAACCACTCGGCCGCCAGCGTGCGGCGGGGGCGGCGCACCGTAGTCTCGAGGGCATCGCCTTTGAGGAACATGTCCAGGTTCAAGTCCGCCTGGGGCGGTTTAGGGGGCAAGGTGAAAAGTCCCATGGCATTGTCGTTTAGGGTTGTGCGCCGGCTCTTAGTCTGTCCAGAGGCAGCGTCTTGAAGGTTTGCAGATACTGGATGAAGGCGTCGGTCGTGGCGGGCAGTCCCTCGACGTGCGTCTCTTGCGCGGCGGGGAAGAGCGCGGGCGGATAGCCGTCGCCCCCCGTGGTGATAAATTCGTCCGTTACGAGCAGGCAGGGCGTGTCGTCGTGCAGGGGTACGCTTTGTCCCGACGGACCCGTGTAGGCCAGCGACGCCACGTGGCCCGCCGCATCGCGTTCGGCGGCGAGCCAGCCCGTTTGCAGCCAGCCGTAGCGCCGGTTGTGCAGGCCGAACTCCACCAGGTCGCGGAGCTGTCGCCCTGTCAGCCGGTACACGCGAAGGGCGTTGGCGAAGGGCAGAGCTTCTCCTACGTCGAGCACCGTGACGTCGCCTTTGCTGAAGCCGGCGCGGATGCTGCCGAAGTGGCTTGTGCCGATGATTACGGCGTCCGGCCCGAGCCCCGCTGCCTTGCGGTAGGCCTCGGCGTATGCCTCACATACGAGGGAACCCATCGCTGTTTGCCGCCACTTGTCGTCACGATCGTGCACGAGTGTGCGCGGCGACGAGGTGAGCCGCTGGCCGAGCGGTGTGCCGCCCGGCGTCGTCGTGTGGCGGAGCAGCGAGTCCGTCAGGGCCTGCATCCGTCGCGCTCCCGGTCCCAGCGTGGTGAGCGGCCGTACCGGGCAAAGCTGCGGCTCTACGTCCTTCACCCGGAGCGTGCGTCCGTCCAGCCGGAACTTCAGGATGCCGACATAGTTGCCGTGCCACTGCCCTTGTACGGCCGGGATGCGCGCCGCGCCGATGCGGCCGCAGACGGGCTGGTGCGTGTGTCCTGTGAGGGCGCCGTGCCAGGTCGTGTCGCGCAGTTGGCTTAGCCGGGCTCCTTCGGGGTCGTCCCAGGAGGGAGCACCGTTTTCCGTGCGTGTGCCGACGTGCAGCAGCAGCAGACGGATTTGCGCCGCGCGCGCTGCCTGAAACTCCGGCAGGGCCTTCACGCTGTCCAGCACGCGGTCGTATCGTCCGTCGAACGAGAGGCCTTTCAGCTTCGACCGGCTGGCTTGGAGCGGCGTGGTCGAGGTGAGCAGGCCCACAAAGGACACGTTCACCTCCCGTCCGTCGCTCAGTCTGACGGACGGGGTGGCAACGGGCCTGGCGAAGGACGGGACGCGGCCGGACGAGTCGCGCACGTTGGCGCAGACGTAGTCCAAGTCCCACCCGGCGGGGCGCAGCGGCGTGCCGGCCCACTTGGCGGCGAGGGCTTCCTGGCCGTCGTCGAACTCGTGGTTGCCTATGGCCGAGAGGCGGATGCCCAGGCCGTCGAAAAGCACGGGCAGCAGGACGCCGTGGGTGGACTGGTAGAAATAGCTGCCGCCGAAGTTGTCGCCGGCCGACACTGTGATGTGGTTCGGGTAGACGCGGCGCAGGGAGTCGAGCGTCTGCCACAGCGCGGGTGCGCCGGGTATGCTTTTTCGCCCGTCCGCTACGAATGCGCCGTGGAAGTCGTTGACGGAAAAGACGGCCACCGTCACGTCCTCCGGGTCCGCGGGGGCGGGCACTGTGCGGCAGCCGGCGGCTGCGAGGCACAGACTGAGGCTGAACGCAGTAAGTTGCAGGATTTTCATGGATTGAATCATTTCCCCCAGATGCGGGGAGCGCCGCAAAGTTACTATTTTTTGCCCAACCCTGCAACCGCTTCCGGCGCGCGGGCGGCCCTTGAGGCGGCAACAGGGCGGGGCTGATGATTTTTTCCTCCCCGTGCGTGCAATATCCGGCCGGGTCCGGAGTTTATCCATATAGGCAGGGCGGGTGCCGCGGCCGCAGGTGCGCGGTGCGTTGGGCCCGTCTCGCCGAACCCTTAAAAACCAAAAAAATATGAAGCGTAAAATGACAGGTATCTGCGGTTGCGGGCTGGCTCTGGCCGCCCTTGTCCTGACCGCTTGTTCTGGGGAAAAGATCGAAGGGGCCTGGGTGGAACCGGTGCCCGGTATGGAAGGCATGACGCAGGGTGTGCGCCTGGAGGAGGGCGGAAAGGCTTCGTCCATCAACATGGCTACGCTGCAGTACGAAACGTGGCAGCGCGAGGGCGACCGCCTCATCCTGAGCGGCAGGAGTCTGGGAAACGGGCAGACGATAGCCTTCTCGGACACGCTGCAGATTGAAAAACTGACGGCCGACCGGCTCACGCTGCGCCGCGGCAGTCTGACCATTGCCTACCAGCGGCAGGAGTGACGCCGCGGCTCACGCCCCCGCCACGGGGCTAAGGCCAGAAAAAACGGGGCTTAGCCGGCTTGAAACCAGGCTAAGCCCCGTTCGTCCTTCCCTAAGCCGCGTGTGCGGCGCGGCCGGTCCGGGCAGTTCCGCTCACGAGCGGCTCACCTGCAGCCCCTTGTCCGAGAGGGAGAGCCCCACGAACCGCGCGTTGGGCGTGAGCGGGCTGTCGGTCAGTTCCTGCTGTATGCGCAGGGCGGCCTGTGCGTCCTTGGCCACCATGTACATGAAGCCGCCGCCGCCGGCTCCGGGCAGCTTGTAGCCCAGGCAGAGGTCGTCCACGCGCCGGCACAGCTTCTCGATGACGGGCGGGTTCGTGCCCGCATCGAGGGCCTTGTTCTGTTCCCACGTTTCGCGGACCAGGCGGCCGTAGCGCTCCCAGTCGCCGCGTTGCATCGCGTCGAAGAGCGTCAGGGCGTGGTGCTTCATTTGGGCAAGCAGTTCGAGGTGGTCCGCGGCGTTGAGGAACATGCCGCGGACGATTTCCGTCAGGATGTGCTTGGCCGTGCGCGTCACGCCGGTGTAGTAGAGCAGATGGCAGGGCCGGCAGTCCGCATCGGTAAAGAGCGAGGTCGGCAGCCAGCGGGCCACGGCGTTCTGCCCGAAGCCGCTGTCCGTCTGGAGCAGTTTGATGCCGTGGAGCACGCCGCCGTACTGGTCCTGCCAGCCGCCGCCTGTCGTGAGCAGCTGTTCGAGCACGAGCGTGCGGTTGCAGATTTCGTTGCGGTCCCAGCCCAGTCCGCAGAAGTCCGAGAGGGCGCCCAGCACGGTGGCGGACAGGATGGAACTGGTGCCGAGGCCCGACCCGGCGGGCACGGCCGAGAGCAGCGTGATTTCGAGGCCTGCGCCGAAGGCTTCCAGCTGACGGCGCAGGGTGGGATAGGCTTCATCGGAGTACTCGGGCAGGAATCCGCACAGGCAGAGGGCTGCCTTGGGGATGGAGAAGGGGGAGCCCACCGCGGTGTAGCGGCGCAGCTCCTCGTAGGTCTCTATGCGCTCCATGGCGCCGAGGTCGATGGAGCGGCAGATGATGACCGGTTCGCGGCAGGGCTTCACGTACACCTGCAAGGGCGGCTGTCCGTTGAGCTCTATGGCCGCATTGACCACGTTGCCGCCGTTGATGAGGCAGTAGGGCGGCGTGTCCGTCCAGCCGCCGGCCAGGTCGACGCGCACAGGACTGCGGCCCCATACTATCTGGTCGGCGCAGGCCGTCAGGTGCGGGCGGCACTTGTGGCGCAGGGCATCGGCCACGAGCCCTTCGCGCAGCAGGGCGAAAGCCTCTTCCGCGTGGTGCGTGGCCGCTTCGGCCGCGCCGGTGCGCCGCTCCGTCTCGGCGCGGAACATGGCGTCGTGGATGCGCGTCATCAGGGGCGCGTCGGGCGGCAGGGGAGCGGGCAGGGCCAGCCTGTCGGCGGCGAAGCGTTCCGCCATGTCCTTCAGGTCGACCTGGTAGAACACGCTTTTGTTCCAGTTGGCCGCCAGCTTGGGCAGTGCTTCGCGGGCGCGTTCGTGGCGCGCGGCGAAGAGGCGCGGCAGGTTGGCCTGCTCGGACAGTTCCTCAGCCGACAGGCGCGGCAGGGCGGTCCAGGCGGCGCCGCGTCCGGCGTCGGGCGCGTCGGCCAGCATCCAGTTTAGCCACTGGCCCATTTCCTCGACGGACGTGAGGACGGGGAAGAGACGGGCGCACTGCAGGTCGTCCGTATGGCCCAAGGCCTCCGGCACAACGCCGTGCGTGCGCAGCCATTCGCCGACGGGGCGGTTCAAGTAGGTGGTCCGCCCGTCGGCCACAGGGCCGCGGAAGGCGTCGTCGCAGCCGTAGGGCCGCAGCGCGTAGGCGGATTCGCCGATGGGGACCACGTCGACGCAAAGCCCTTCCGGCAGGTTGACCTGCCAGTCGTTGACGGGCACGCCGGTGATGATGTGGTGCGAGGCATAGTGCCAGCCTTCGCCCATCCAGGAATTTTCTATCCAGACGTGCGTGTTGCGCTTGTCCGGCCGGTTGGCCAGGTGCGCGTTCTGTATGAAGAAGGAGGGTTGCCGCTTCACATTCTTCTGGATGATAAAGCGCTGGTCCTTGATGAGGTTCTGCAGGTCGACGGAGGAGCGGAGCATGTCCTGCGTGGTGCCGAAGTGGTAGAACTCGCCGCCGGGCAGGGGGAGGATAGCTACGGAGAGACCGGCCAGGGCCTCGTCTGGCTGCGAGGGATGGCGGCCCAGGGCGCAGCCGAACTGGGAATAGAGGTCGTAGCAGCCGTCGGGCGCGGCGGCGCACTGGCTGCGGAGGGCCTGTACCGCGCGGTCGGAAAGCAGCCATACGCCGATGTCCATCAGGGAAAAGTGGGTGGCGAGGTAGGCCGACTGCACTTCCAGGCTGGGCTTTTGCAGCATGAAGTCCAACTGGCCGGGGCATTCGCGGCTCATCATGAATACGCCGTGGTGCGAGGCCTGTTCGGGCGTGGCCCAGAGGCCGTAGCAGACGACGTCGGCCTCGGGGATGTCCTGCAGGGGCTCCGTGGTGCGGAGAAAGACGTCGCCGCTGGCGACAAGGGTGCGCAGCCCGGCGGGTGCGCGGTGCATGATGCGTTCGTAGAGCGGCAGCTGCAGGTCGAGCAGGTGCTGGCCGATGCGCTGGCCGCGGGCCCAGCGGAAGACGGGGATGGGCGTCAGCACCTTGCCGCTCGGCGCGTAGGCGGGCAGGCGACGGCTTTGTCCGCCGGCGTGGAGCAGGATGCGCGGCTCGCGCGACAGCCATTCGCTGAAGGGCATGTCGGGCGCCTCAGCGGCACGGCAGGACTCGAGCAGCCAGATGGTGCCGCCGCCCGAACCGAGCTTGTGCCCGACGGGGTCGGATGTGCAGAAATACGCTTCGGACGAAGTGTGCATGAGGCGGTGAAAGCAGTTCACCACATTGGGGGGGAGGGATAAGAGTTTCTTCATGTTTTTACAATGTGCGGGAAACAACGGCGCTTCAGGATCGGGGGCGGAATGTGACGAGGCGGTTGTACAGGTAGTTGAGTACGGTGTAGGCCACCATGCCGATGAGCTGGGCCCAGTATTCGCTGACCCACAGGAGGGCGGCGCGGAACACCAGCCACTGGATGCCCCAGCAGACGCAGGCGCCGGCCAGGAAGTAGAGCCCTTCGGCCGTCCAGCGCGTGCCGCGCCGGCGGAACACCCATAGCTTGTTGAGCACGAAACTGTTGCACATGCCCAATGCATAGCTGGCAAGGTTGGACAGGTCGAGCCCCAGTCCCAGGGCGCGCAGGACGACGAACGAGACATAGGTGACGGCTGTGTTGAGCACACCGACGGCTCCGTACTTGACAAAGCGGGTGAGGTCCTTGTTCATATTGTCCTTTTGCGCAAAGGTAGCGGTTTTATTTGTGATGGCCAAGTTGTATCCCGCTTTGCAGGCGGACTGTGCCGGGCGCGAGGCTTTCGCAGGACTTTCGGAGGGGGCGTTCGCCGCCGGTCGGCCGGCGGCGAACGCAGAAAAAATTAATGGAGGCCAGCGTCACTACGGGCCTCCATTAACCAACACAAAAACTAAACTAGACTTAACTAAACTATTTACTGCGTTATCATCGCGACAACTTGATGCCGCGAATATAACCATTCGATAGGGATCGGCCAAGGAGAAACGCGGAAATTTCCGGCTTATCCCTTATTTTTAACATTTGAGGCTTGGCTGAGCAGGTAAAAGTCGAGAATTACGAGCGCGGCCATTGCTTCTACGATGGGTACGGCGCGGGGCACTACGCACGGGTCGTGGCGCCCGCGGGCCATGAGAGAGACGGCCTCGCCGCGGAGATTGACGGTGGGCTGTTCGCGCAGGAGGGTGGCGACAGGCTTGAAGGCTACGCGGAAATAAATGTCGTTGCCGTTGCTGATGCCTCCCTGGATGCCGCCGCTGTGATTGGTGGCGGTGCGTACGCCCCCGTGCCCGTCCGGCAGGAAAATGTCGTTCTGCTCGCTGCCTCTGGCTGCGACGCCGGCAAATCCTTCTCCGTATTCAAAGCCCTTGGCCGCATTGATGCTGAGCATGGCTTCGCCGAGTGCGGCGTGCAGCTTGCCGAATACGGGCTCACCGATGCCGGGCGGACATCCTTGTATGACGCCCGTGACCACTCCGCCGATGGTGTCGCCCTCACGCTTGACGTCGGCGATGAGGCGTGCCATGCGCTTCGCCGCCTCGGGATCGGGGCAGCGCACGGGATTTGTTTCGGCGAGGGACAGGTCGTAGTGCGAATAGTCGTGTTTCAGGGCGATGCTGCCTACTTGCGACGTGTAGGCCGCCACGCGGATGCCCGCCTGGCGCAGGGCCATCTTCGCCAAGGCGCCGCCGACGCAGCGCGCTACGGTTTCGCGTGCTGAGGATCGGCCGCCACCGCGATGGTCGCGTATGCCGTATTTATAGTAATAGGCATAGTCGGCGTGGCTGGGCCGGAACACGTCGCGCAGGTTGTCGTAGTCTGCCGAGCGGGCCTGTTCGTTGCGCACGAGAAAGCCGATGGGGCAGCCTGTCGACTTTCCTTCGAAAACGCCTGAGAGGAGTTCCGCGCGGTCGGATTCCTTGCGGGCCGTCGTCAGGGCGCTTTGTCCCGGCCGGCGGCGGTCCAGTTCGTGCTGAAGGAAGTCCATGTCGATGTCGATGCCGGCCGGAAATCCATCGAGCACGCCGCCGAGGCACGGCCCGTGGCTTTCACCGAACGTGGTGAGGCGCAGGAGGTGGCCAAAGGTATTCATGGGGTAGCGGGCTTGGGATGTAGTGTGCGGATATTATTCGTGGCGGCAGCAGCCCTTGCCTTCGTGGTGTCCGCGGCAGTGGCCTTCGTGGCCTTTCTCGCCGTGGTGTCCGCAGCATTGGCCTTTGTGGCCGTCGCCGTCGTTCTCTTCATCGTGGCAGTGTCCGCCGTGGCAGCTGCCTTCGCAGTCTCCGCAGCCGCATTCGCATCCTTCGTTGTTCATCATGTTGAGCATGCCTTCTACCTCGGCATCGGTGGCGTCGCGCAGGGTGACGACGCTGCCCCGGAAATGCAGGTCCTTTCCGGCCAAGGGGTGGTTCAGGTCCACTACGACCTTGTCCTCCTTCACCTCGAGCACGAGTCCCTGGAAGCGGTTGCCGTCGGCGTTGACCAAGGGGATGAAATTGCCCGGGTAGATGGTTTCCTTGTCGAACCGGCCGTTGATGCAGAAGATACTCTTGTCCAGTTCCAGGACGTGTTCCTGCAGGTATGGCCCGTAGGCGTCGTCGACGGGCAGCGTGAAGTCGAACGTATCTCCCTGCTGGAGCGCCATGATTTGCTGCTCGAAAGCGTCGAGCGTGATACCCATGTTGGAAATGAACTGGAAGGGATGTTCCACGGGGGCCTTTTCGATGAGTTCGTGGATGCCTTTTTCGTTGTCGGCGTAAAGCTCGTAGGCTACGCACACATACTTGTGGGCTTGTTGTTCCATGTGAAGGTTGGTTTCGGATATGGTAAGGAAAAAATATTGCCTGTCACGATAGCTCCAGATGCAGGGCCTGAGCCAGCCGCACCAGGGCCGGACTGTGCTGGAGCATTTGGGCGTACTGTTCTTGGCGGCTGTAGGCACGCTTGTTCTCTGAGGCTTCCAGTAGTCTGAACTCCAGCGTGATTTTCCCGTTGCGCAGTTGCTGGCGCAGGTATTTCAGCAGTTCGTTCTTCAGGGCTTGTGCGGACTGGAGCACTTGCTGGTTTTCCACGCCTGTTTCTACATGCCAGTTCTCTTGGAGTACGGGCTCCATGTTCTTGAGCCGTGCGGACATTGCGCTTTGCTCTTGCGGAAGGGAGTTGGCGAAGCGGTACCACTGGTAGTAGAGCTCGTTCTTGTCGAAGGGGGTTTCGCTCTCCGGAACGTCGTCCTCGGCCACTTGCATGGCGGCCGGCTGTTCCTCTGCCGGTTGGTAGAGGTGAATAGAGAGCGTGTGGGCCGTTTTCCGCTGGGGGGCAGCCGTGCGTGTAGCTGCCGGACCGGCCGGCCGGGGCTGGGGCGCGGCCGGAGCGGGTGTCTGTGCCGTAGGCCGGGCAGTGGGCGGCGCAGCCGTGGGCTGCGGCGTGGGGGCGGCGGTTTTCGGAGCAGCGGCGGCGGTCTGTGTCGTCGTCGTGCGCGGCTGAGCGGCCGCCTCGGTAGTTTTGAACAGGGGTTTAAGTCGTTTCGTAGGGCCAGGCCCACAGCCTGGAGCGTCGTCTGCTGTCGCCTGGGCCGTTTCGATAAGGGTCAGCTCCACCAGCAGGCGCTTGTTGCGGCTGACCCGGTAGTTCAGGTCGCAGTCGTTGCAGCGCTTCAGCGCGCTGTATAGGAAGACCGGCCGGCAGCGTTGCGCCTGTTCCTGGTAGCGCTGGCGCATGGAGGGTACCGCTTCCAGCAGGGGCAGGGTGGCCGGTTCGCGCGCCACAAGCAGGTTGCGAAAGTGCGCGGCCAGGCCGCTGATGAAGTTGTGCGCCTCGAATCCGTTGGATAGCACCTCGTTCAGCGTGAGCAGCGCTCCGGCAATGTCCGGCTTGAGTAGCTGGTCGGTGATTTTGAAGTAATAATCGTCATCGAGCAGGTTAAGATCTTCGATGACCTTCTTATAAGTGATGTTTCCGTCCGCGAAACTCGTCACCTGGTCGAAGATGGAGAGGGCGTCGCGCATACCGCCGTCGGCTTTCCGGGCTATGACGCCGAGCGCTTCCTCTTCGTACGTCACCTGTTCCGCTTCGGCCACGCGTTTCAGATGGGCCACGATGTCGCCCACCTCCATGCGGTTGAAGTCGTAGATCTGGCAACGGCTTAGGATCGTAGGCAGGATCTTGTGCTTCTCCGTCGTGGCGAGGATGAAGATGGCGTGGGCGGGGGGTTCCTCCAAGGTCTTGAGGAAGGCATTAAAGGCCGCGGTCGAGAGCATGTGGACCTCGTCGATGATGAATACCTTGTAGCGTCCCACCTGTGGGGGAATCTGCACCTGCTCTATGAGCTGGCGGATGTCCTCTACCGAATTGTTCGAGGCGGCATCGAGCTCGTGGATATTGTAACTGCGGCCTTCGTTGAAGGCTATGCAGCTTTCGCACTGGTCGCACGACTCGCCCTGTTCGTTTGGATGAAGGCAGTTGATGGTTTTTGCGAAAATCCGCGCGCAAGTGGTCTTGCCCACGCCGCGCGGGCCGCAGAACAGGTAGGCATGAGCCAGTTTGCCTGAGGCTATCGCGTTTTTCAGGGTCGTCGTCAGAGCCTGCTGACCGACTACGCTGTCGAACGTGGCGGGGCGGTATTTACGCGCCGAAACAAGGTATTTGTCCATGGACTAACTTTTCTTCGGTCCTGCAAAGATAGTGATTTTTCCTTGTCCGGGCGGCTTGCGGGTGAACTTTGTACGGACCGGTGGAAGCGGGATACGAAAAGAGAGACCTGCAGTGCAGATCTCTCTCTTTCCTCCGGAGGGTGCCTAGTGGGACTCGAACCCACGACATTCAGAACCACAATCTGACGCTCTAACCAACTGAACTATAGGCACCATGTTGGTAGTAGCTCTCTTTTTCAAAAGCGATGCAAAGGTAGCGCTTTTTATCGTCCCTGCCAAATTTTTCGGCGAGTTTTTTGCGCCGGGCGTGCGGAAAATTTTTCTCCGCGCGCCCGGCAGCGGGCCGGCGAGGCGGGCCTTTCAGTCGTAGTACTCGTGCTTTGCGGCTGCTAACGTATTGAGCATGAGTGTGCAGATGGTCATCGGGCCTACTCCGCCGGGCACCGGGCTTATGAAGCTGCACAGCGGGGCAACTTCGTCAAACTTCACGTCGCCGGCTATGCGGTAGCCGCTTTTCTTCGTGGCGTCGGGCACGCGCGTCGTGCCCACGTCGATGACCACGGCGCCGGGCTTCACCATGTCCGCAGTGACGAAATCGGGTTTGCCGATGGCCGAAATCAGGATGTCGGCCCTGCGGCATTCTTCCTTGATGTCCGTGCTGTGGCTGTGGCAGACGGTGACGGTCGTGTCGCCATACTCCTTCTGCATCATCAACTGCGCCATGGGTTTGCCTACGATGTTGGACCGGCCCAGGATGACACACTTCCGGCCCGACGTGGCAATGCCGTAACGCCGCATCAGTTCGAGGATGCCCTTGGGCGTGGCGGAGATAAATCCGGGCAGGCCGATGGCCAGGCGCCCTACGTTGATGGGGTGGAATCCGTCCACGTCCTTGCGGTAGTCTATCGCTTCGATCACCCGCTGCTTGTCAATGTGTGCAGGCAAGGGCAGCTGCACGATGAATCCGTCCACGTCCGCGTTGCGGTTCAGCCGGTCGATGCAGGCCAGCAGTTCTTCTTCCGTCACGATGTCCTCGAAGCGGATAAGGCTCGAGCGGAAGCCGCAGGCCTCGCAGGCTATGATCTTGTTGCGCACGTAGGTCTCGCTGCCGCCGTCGTGTCCGATGAGTACGGCCGCCAGGTGGGGCTGCTTCCCCCCGGCGCTGACCATGCGTTCCACTTCACGGGCTATCTCTTTCTTGATTTCAGCCGCAGTGGCTTTGCCGTCTATGATAGTCATGTGTCGTTATGGATTATATTTTGAGTTTGGTGAAAAAGTTCCGTCGCTTTCTACCCGTCAAAGTTACGACTTTTTGTAACTTTGGCCAAGTCTCTCTCCCGGAAAAGTGTACGGCAGGACGCGGGGTGCATGCTGCGTGCCGACCGGACGGGGGAGGGCGGTAAGAAGAGGAGAACGTTATGCAAGAAATGGAACACTGGCGGCCGTTGCTGCACGTCGCGCTGGGGCAGCGCGCGGCGCTGGATGCCGCCCCCGACGGCGCCGCGTGGCGGGCGCTCTATGCCGAAGCCTGCCGGCAGGCGGTGGCGGCCGTGTTTTTTACGGCCGTCGAGCGGCTGCCGCAGCAGCAGCGGCCGCCCCGTCCGCTGCTGCTCGAGTGGATGGCCCGCACGCGGCAGGTGGAGCAGTCCAACCGCAGGCTCGACGCTGAGGCGGACCGCATCATGCGGCGGCTGCGGCAGGACGGCGTGCCTGCCGTCCTGCTCAAGGGGCGCGGCGTGGCGCATTATTATCCCGACCCCTCTCGCCGCATGACGGGCGACATTGACCTGTGGCTTGGGATGAGGCTGGCCGACATCGTGGCCTATGCGCGCCGATACGGGGCTAAGGCTCGTGGCGACGGGGCCTATTCCCGTGGCGACGGGGCTAAGCCCCGTGCGACGTGCCTGCATGTGGATCTGCCCTTCTCGGCATGGGCAAAGGTGGAGGCTCATGCCACGCCCTCGTTCCGCTATGCGCCGCTGGCCAACCGGCGGTTGCAGCGGTGGCTGGCCGCGCAGGCTGCCGTGCAGTTTTCCCACCGTCCGGACTGGGCCGGGCCGGACAGTCCGTTGCGCGTGCCGACGGACCGCTTCAACGCGGTCTATCTGTTGCTCCACCTCTATCGCCATTACCTGAGCGAGGGCGTGGGGCTGCGCCATCTCATGGACTATTATTTCCTGCTGGCGCGCGGCAGCCTGTCCGGGGCGGCCGAGGACATAGCGGCCGATTTGCGCTTCCTGGACCTGGAGCGCTTTGCCGCGGCCGTGATGTATGTGCTGACGGATCTGTTTCGCTTGCCGCCGGAACTTTGTCCCATTGCGCCGGATGCGGCCCGGGGTCGGGTTTTGCTGGCCGATGTCCGGCTCTCCGGCAACTTCGGGCAGACCGACTTGCGCTACGGTGTGCCCTCCGCCGCTCTGTCGCGGCCGGCGCGCTTTGCGCGGAAGTGCCGGCGGCTGCTGCGCTTTGTGGCCGATGAGCCGGCTGAGGCGTTGTCAGTCCCGCCCTTTTGCGTGCTGCACTACTGCTGGCGGTGGTGGAAGGGTTACGCGTAGCGCGGCTTACCACCAGAGGTCGAGCACGAGGGGCAGGTGGTCGCTCAGGCCGCCGTGGTAAACGGGCCCCAGGTATGTGCGGTCCGGCTTCACGCCGCCGTCGGACGGGTCCGGTTCGGTGAGAAAGTGAGGGGCGTAGATGCGGCACTGGGCTGCCGATGTGTGCAGCGGACCGCCGGGGCGCAGCAGCGAGCCGTTGACCAGTATGTGGTCCAACCTGTTCCATCGCCCTTGGAACTTGTACGTCCCTTCCACGCCGCCGGGTGCTTTCAGCCGGGCCGAGAGCAGGTAGAGCCGCTCCGGGCGGCAGGCGGCCGTGTCCGCCGGCTGGGGTGGAGAGGTTGCCGCCAGCTCCTTGCGCAGACTGCCGTTGCGCGGCTCGTCGTTGAAGTCGCCCATGACGAGCATGGCCGGCCGGCGCCGCAGGGTCGTGAGGCTGTCCGTCGCGCGGCGGAGCAGGCGTGCCGCGCGGCGGCGGTAGGCGTCGGTGCGTGCGCTTCCGCCGCGCCGGCTGGGCAGGTGGCAGACGAAGACGTCGAGCGTGTCGCCGCTTTGCAGTTCGCCCGCCACGTGGAGTATGTCGCGCGTGGGGCGCTCATGCCGCGGATCGAAAGGGACGGGCAGGCTGTCTGTCCCCACGGGGAGAAACAGTTCCGGCTGGTAGAGCAGGGCCACGTTCATGCCGCGGGCATCGCGGCTGTGTGTGATGCGGTAGTCGTAGCCCAGCCGCGTCAGGAGGGTGCGGCGCGTCAGGTCGCGCACGACGGTGTCGTTTTCCACCTCGCACAGGGCCACGAGCGCGACGGGAGCATCGCCGCCGGCAGCGGCTATGGTGCGGCTCAGGCGGCCCAGCTTGGCCCAATAGCGGCGGCTGTCCCAGCGGCGCTCGGCCGAGGGGGTAAATTCCGCGTCGGCATGGCCGGCGGCGTGGCAGGTGTCGAACAGGTTCTCCACATTATATTGCATGACGCGGAAACGGTGTCTCTGCGCTCGGACTGAAAGCGCCGCCCACGCCAGCAGGGCAAGGAGCAGGAGTGGAAGGACAGCGCGGACGCGTTCATTCATGGTGGTAGGGTTGGCCCTTGAGAATGGTCATGGCGCGGTAACACTGTTCCACGAAGAAGAGCCGTACCATCTGGTGGGAGAATGTCATGCGCGAGAGCGAGAGTTTCCCGCTGGCCCGCCGATAGACCTCGTCGGAGAAGCCGTAGGGCCCGCCGATGACGAATACGAGCCGCCGCGTCGCTGCCTGTTGCAGCCGCTCCAGACTGGCGGCAAACTCCACCGAGCGCAGTTCCTTGCCCTTCTCGTCCAGGAGGACAACGTGGTCCCCTTCCTGCAGCGATTTGAGGATG
The DNA here is from genome assembly GCA_944320745.1 of uncultured Alloprevotella sp. Lineage (GTDB taxonomy): Bacteria > Bacteroidota > Bacteroidia > Bacteroidales > Bacteroidaceae > Alloprevotella. The sequence continues at coordinate 130,365 of CALUIN010000002.1, forward strand.
AGCACTCCCTCGCGCTGGCGCTGCTGTTCGGTGCTGATGGACTTGGTGTTCTTGAGCTCGGGGATTATCTCAAGGCGGAACGGGACGTAGTGCTCCAGGCGGTCCACGTAGTCCGCAATGAGCGACTGCAGGCGCGGGTCGGCTGTTCTGCCCACGGCGATAAGATGGATTTTCATGTAAGGGGAAAAGAAAAGTGTGCCGGCGTGGCGGAAACTGCCCTCGGCCGGCACACGAGTGTGGATGTGCGGAATGTATTACTTGGCGGAAATCGACTTGCGTATGCGGCGCTTGTTCTTGTCCTCGGCCGGTTTCTCTTCCTTGACGCCAGCCAGTTCGGGGTCTATCATGATGCGGCCGCAGTATTCGCAGACGATGATTTTCTTACGCATGCGGATGTCCAGCTGGCGCTGGGGCGGAATCTTGTTAAAGCAGCCGCCGCAGGCGTCGCGCTGCACGTAGACGATGCCCAGGCCGTTGCGCGAGCTCTTACGGATGCGCTTGAAGGCGGTGAGGAGGCGCGGCTCGATGGTCGCTTCGATTTCTTTGGCCTGCTCGCGGAGCTTCTCTTCCTCGGCTTTCGTCTCGGTCGTGATGTCTTCCAGCTCGGACTGCTTTACCTCAAGGTCGGCCTTGCGCTCTTCCAGGGCGTGCTGCGCCGTTTCGATGTCCTTCTGCTTGGCTTCGATGGCTTGGCGCGACTCTCCGATTTTTTTGTTCTGTAATTCGATTTCGAGCGACTGAAACTCTATCTCCTTGGAGAGCATGTCGTACTCGCGATTGTTCTTGACATCGTTGAGCTGCTCCTTATAGCGCTCGACAGCGGCCTGCGACTCCGCGATTTTCTTCTGCTTGGCGGCAATGTCGGCGTTAAGGGCTTCCATCTCCTCGTTGTATTTTCCGATGCGGTGGTTGAGGCCCTCGATTTCGTCCTCCAGGTCCTGCACTTCGAGGGGCAGTTCGCCGCGCAGTGTCTTGATTTTGTCGATTTCCGAAAGTATGGTCTGTAGCTGGTAGAGTGCTTTCAGCTTTTCTTCTACGGACATGTCCGCTACGTCTTTCTTAATAGCCATGATTGTTTGCTTATATATAATATTGGTGTGATACGAATGTGGGGTGTCCGGTAACTGCCGCGGGGCGTCACAGGTAGCGGACGGGGTTGGTGCACAGGTCGGTCACGGCGAGGGGCAGTCCCGGGCAGGCGTCGGCTACGATGTCGCGCATGAGGCCTATGGTGAACTGCTCGCTTTGGTAATGGCCGAGCACGGCTATCCACAGGTCGTCCTCGTGTCCCGCATAGCGGTGATAGCCCATCTCGCCCGTCAGGAAGAGGTCGGCACCCTGGCGTATGGCTTCGTCGAGCAGGGACTCGCCGGCCCCGCCGCAGAGGGCCAGGCGGCGGATGTCGCGCTCCGGTCCTTCGTTGTGCATCAGGCAGGCCACGCCAAACGTTCTCTTGATGCGGCGCAGAAAGGCTTCAGGCGCTTCGGGTTGAGGCAGTGAGGCTATCACGCCGCTGCCTCCTGCGCCGTCGGGCCGCGGGAGCAGGAAATCCACCTCCTCCAGCCCCAGCTGTGCGGCAATGTGCCAGTTCACGCCGCCGCGTGCGTTGTCCAGGTTCGTGTGGGCCGCGTAGACGGCGATGCCCAGCTTGATGGCCAGCTGCGCCACGCGGTCCGGCTGCGTCGAACCGTCGATGCGCTTCAGCCCGCGAAACAGCAGGGGGTGGTGGGCAATAATCAAGTTGCAACCGCGGATGGCTGCCTCCCGCACGACGTCTTCCGTGACGTCCAGACAAAATAATGCCCCTGACACTTCGTCCGCCTCTGTCAATCCGATCTGCAGGCCGGCGTTATCGTAGCTCTCCTGCAGCGGCAGAGGCGCGAACCGTTCAAGGGCCGCGACGACTTCCTTTACTCTCATCTGGTGGCTTGAAAAATCCAACGCCTGCAAAGTTACTAATTTTTACAGACAAATGCAACCCAGGGGCGCAAATAATCTTTGCACCGCTTGGCCGCAAAGGCAGAAAATCCGGAAGAATGACGACAAGTTGTAAGGGAAACTTGACAAACTCCGGCGTATATTGTTAAAGTCGAACGAAATGTTGCCGGTAGCCCTTGCCGTCTCGGAGCTTCTTCTTACTTTTGCAGTCGAAACAAAATGGAGGCGCGCACAGAACTTCAAATTGCGCCGTCAACACAAAACTGACTAGACACTATCCCTCCGGTTGGGCACAACGACCTAAGGCAAATGGCCAACCGCGGGAAATGCAGAAGCACTTAGGTAAAAAGGTTTGTAGATTTAGGTAACACAGCTGAAAAGGTCCGAAGCGGACCGGTGGGCGACCCCCTCGCAAGAGGCGTGGCTCGCACCACTTCGAGGAGAGGGGAACGCCCTCTTTTTTTGTGCCCTATGTTTCGCGGCGGGGAGCCCGGTGCGGGGTGGCAGTGTTCCGGTTCCCGTCTGCCACATTCCGAGGAAACGAAAAAGCCCTCCGCGCACTGGTGCGCAGAGGGCTGGGAAAATGCGGTTCTTTCGTTATTTGTAAATTTCGGCGAGCTTCTTCTCCAGCTCTTCGCCGCGCAGACCGCTGGCCACGATTTTCCCGTCGGGGCCGATGAGCAGCGTAGCAGGGATGGAGTTGATGCCGTAGGTGGCAGCCGCCAGGCTCTGCCAGCCCTTCAGGTCGGACAGGTGGTGCCAAGGCAGCTCCATTTTTTTAATGGCGCCGACCCATGCCTTGCGGTCGTTGTCGAACGAGAGGCCCACAATGTCGAAGCCCTTTGCGTGATATTTCTCGTAGGCTGCCTTCACGTGCGGCATCTCCATGCGGCAGGGTCCGCACCAGCTGGCCCAGAAGTCCACCAGCACATAGTTGCCTTTGCCGACAAACTCGGAGAGCTTGCGCTCAGTGCCCGTAGTGTCGTTCATGGCCAGGTCGGTGAACATGGTTCCCACGGCCTGACGGCGCCAGCCTTCGATGGAGCGGCGCATCCCGTCGAGCAGGGTCACATCCATGAAGGCCGGTTTCGCGTCGGCGATGGCCACGACGTCGGCCTTCTCCATCTGGCTTCCCAGCGAGGCCAGGAAGTAGGCCGGAAACTTGGCCTGCTTGTTCTCCGTGCAGCAGTTTTTCACGATTCCGGCCATCTCGCCCATCAGCTTCTCATATTGTCCGCTGACGCGCGCCTCCATTGTGTCGGGCACTTCCTTGCCGGACTGGCGGTAGGTCATGTATTCCTGCATCAGGGCGTTCAGCACCTTGGCCTTTGCCGCCAGCTGCTGGTTCCACTTCGTCAGCCCGTCGTTTTCGGCTGTGCCGGTAGCCGTCTCTGCCGCAAGGTCTACGGTCGCCGCGCCGTCCAGCACGACGGGCACGTTCTGTCCCGCTTTGGTGAATACCATGCCGAAGAGTTTGCCGCCGGCTTCACCCTTGAAGGTGAATACGCCGTTTGCGGCCGATGTGCTGTCCGGCGTCTGCGCCTGCAGGTTCTGAAGGTAGACCACGTCCGTTCCGGCCGGTGCCTTTACCGTTACCGTGTAGTTCTGGGCGGATGCGCCGAGCGCCAGCAGGCCCAAGGTCAGGAAGGAAAGAGTTTTTTTCATCATGTACAGGGTATTGTTTGAATAAGAAATGTCGGATTTGTCGGTGCAAAGTTAGCAAAAAGGCCGGGACTTGTCGTGCGTTCCGGCCAATAAAAAAGGATTGTCCGATGTCTGCGGAATCGTGTGCCGGGACTGTCCGGCGCTGTGCGCCCTTTGTTTCCGCCGCTGCGCTTCCGTTTCCCGTGCTGACGGGGCTAAGCCCCGTGCGAACTGGCCTAAGGCGCGTGCGAACTGCGCTTAGCCCCGTGCGAAGGGGGCGGTTCAGCGGTCCGAGACTTCGTCGGTTGCCGTCGCGGGAGCGGCGGCAACCGGGCCTTCCGCGACATCGACGCGCCGCACTTCGGCATTGTTCATCCGCGGCACCTCGCGGAGCGTCCGTCCGGTGGCTACGGCTTGCACGCAGCGGGCAAAGAGTCCGTGTGTCACCGCAAGGACGCAGCGGCCGGTGTATTCGTCGCGCAGAAGGTCCAGAAACCGTCCGGCGCGCGCAGCGAGGGTTTCTATCTTCTCGACGGACGGGGGAAAGTGGGCCGTGTCCACTGTCCCGATGGCGCGTCCGGTCAGTTCGCCCCAGTCGCGCTCGCGCAGCAGGGGGCAGAGTGTCACGGGCAGCCCGTAGGCTTCATTGATTATGGCGGCGGTGTCGACGGCGCGCTGCAGGTCGCTGGTCAGCAGGACGTCGGGCACGATGCCCTCCGCCAGCAGGCGCTCCCGCAATCCGGCGGCCTGAAGCCGTCCGCGGGCGGTCAGCCGGCCGGGCATGTGGCCTTGAAGAATCTGGGCCACGTTGCCCTCCGTTTCTCCGTGGCGGACCAGGTAGAGCGTAACCATCGGCGGGCGTTATTTGCCTTTGATGGGTTCGCAGCCCTGATACTTTTCCGGCAGGTCCGCCATGATGACGCGGTAGGCCTCGTCCATGGTGTGGCGGATGTCCTCCGGTCCACGGCCAGAGGGGGGAATGGGCTTGTGGATGGTAAGGCTCATCCGGTGCCAGCGGACGAAGTTGAAGCCGGCGGTGCGCGGGAGCACGTCGAACGAGCCGTTGATGGTGATGGGCACGACGGGCAGCTGGAGTTCGTCGGCCAGTTGGAACGCGCCTTTGCGGAATACGCCCATGTGCCCGGTGTAGGTGCGCGACCCTTCAGGGAATACGACCAGCGACGTGCCGCCGCGGAGCGTCTGTCGGGCATGGTCGATGGTTTCCTGTATTTTCTTCGGCCCTGACTTGTCCACATAGATGTGGTGGGCCTTTTCGCAGGCGTAGCCCACTAAAAAGATGCGGCGCAGGGCCTTTTTCATCATCCATTTAAAGTTACGGCCCAGGAATCCGTAAATAAGGAAGATGTCCATGGGGCCTTGGTGGTTGCACACGAAGACATAGCTCTGCGTGCGCCCGACGTTTTCCCGCCCCGTCACCTTTACGGGCAGGAGCAGCAGGCGGCAGATGAACCAAGACCATATCTTTCCGGGATAATAGCCCCAGAAATGGGCGCTGCCGAGGAAGCAGCCGGCGATGGTGACCAGGGCGCAGAGCACCGTGGCAACCAGTCCCGTCGGGAGTACCACGAAGAACTGGTAGATTTTGTAGAGGATATTCATGGTTTGCTTTTAAGGGTGATGACATTGATTTCAGGCCAAGCGCCCAGACGGAACGGCAGGAGCACCTCTCCCGTGCCGAGGCTGACGTAGAGTTCGCGGCCGCCTTCGCGATAGGCGCCTCCCCATTCCTTGTAGAACCATTCGGCAGGGGAGAAACTGCCCACTTTGAACTGCATGCCGTGGGTGTGGCCCGAGAGGGTCAGGTCTATGTCCGTGTCGGGCAGGACGGCGCGCCGCCAGTGGGTGGGGTCGTGCGAAAGGAGAATCTTGAAGCAGTCCGGCCCAAGTCCGCGCAGGGCGCGGGGCAGGTCGGCCAAGGCCGGGAAAGGTGGCAGCCCGTCGTTTTCCACACCGACAATGGCCAGACTGTCTGCCCCGCGGCGGAGCAGGATGTGGTCGTTGAGCAGCAGGCGCCAGCCCATGGCCTTGTGGTAACTGTGGAGCCGGCGGATGTCGGCCACGCTGTCCGCCGGCGTGGGCCAGGCGAAATACTGCGCGTAGTCGTGATTGCCCATGACCGAGACCACTCCGTCCGGGGCCTTGAACTGACGCAGCAGTTCATGGAAGGCTTCCACCTCCTCGGCGTGGTAGTTCACCAGGTCGCCGGTGAATACCACGAGGTCCGGGCGCTGCGCGTTGACGGAGTCGACGATGCGCCGCACTACGTCGGGATGTCCGCTGAGCGTGCCGAGGTGCAGGTCGGAGAGCTGCACCAGCCGGTAGCCGTCGAACGCGCGGGGCAGGCGGGCCGAGGAGTAAGTGTGCTCCCGTACGACGATATGGCGGTACCCCTGGGTGAAGCCGTAGACGGAGGCGGCGAAAAGCGCCGCTCCGCAGGCCCATGCCGTGGCGCGTATGGCGCGGGCCACGCCGCTCCAGCGCCGCAACAGCCATGCCAGGCCGAGCAGCAGGGCGATAACCGTTTCGGAACAGGAAAACGCAATGGCCCAGCAGAGCAGCGTACCTTTGCACTGGTCTGCCCAGGCGGCGTAGCTCTCGTTAATGGCCAGCGCCGTCAGTCCCAGAAGCAGCAACACGTTGGGCAAGGCGCAGACCATACGCCATTTCTTGCTCAGTCTTCGCTTCAGGTACAACCGGTCGATGGCCCATATCGGCAAGAGCAGGAGGATGGCCAGAAAAATGAGGATGCGTAATATCATAGGTGTCCGGTTTAGTTCATCTTAGATTTCCAGCCAGGAAGCGGCGCAACACTGGGACCGGCAGGCCACGCCTTTGCGCATAGTCGGCCAGCTGCGTATCGTCGATGGGGCCGATGCTGAAGTGGCGTGCGGAGGGATGGGCCAGCATCAGTCCCGCCACGGCGGCGTGGGGGCGCATCATGCCCGTCTCGGTCAGGGAAATATCCGCGCGGGAAAAGTCCAGCAGGCGGTCCAGCAGGAAAATAAGGCTCTGGTCCGGCAGCGAGGGATAGCCCACGGCGGGCCTGCGTCCCTGATAGCGCTCGGCGAAGAGCTCGCCCGGCGCAAGGGCCTCGTCGGGCGCATACCCCCATTCGGCGCGCCTCACCTGCTCGTGCATTTTCTCCGCAGCGGCCTCCGCCAGCCGGTCCTTCAGGGTCTGCGCCAGCATTCTGCCGTAGTCGTCGGCCGCCTTAGCCGGCAGGTCCTCCTCGCCGGCCGCGGTCACGAAGGCGCCTATCGTGTGGGCCACGGGGAACCGTCCGTCCTCTTCCGTCGCCGGCTTGGGGCTGATGAAGTCCGACCAGCAAAGGCAGACGTCACTGCCCGGCGCGGGCCGCTGCTGCCGCAGGAAGGGGAGGTGTACTTCCTCTCCCGCGTCGGTGAGCAGGCGGATGTCGTCGCCTTCGGCCCGGGCCGCGAAGAGCCCGAAGCGGCCCCGCACGATCAAGCTGCCGGCGTGCGCCCTCAGCCAGGCTTCGGCGTCGGCAAAGAGGCGTCCCGCTGCCGCGGCGGCCGGGCGCTCCGCTTCGTCAAAGCGCTCCGTCCAGGCCTGTCGGCAGGCCGGGCAGTGCCCGGCAGCCGCCACTGCCGCAAAGCGTGGCGCGAACCCCCAGGCATGAAAGAAGTATATCCAATTAATATAGGGGCGCAGCTCTCCGGCGCCGTATGTCACGCTGCGTATCATCGGTCGAAGGTGACCGCTTCGCCGCGGAAGTCCTCGTCCGTCACGTGCCCGTGATTGTAGACCAGGAAACCGTTGCAGAAAGTTTTCTCAACGCGCCACTGGAACGTGTGGCCCTCCAGCGGGCTCCAGTTGCAGCGGCTCTCTATGCGGTTTGGCGTCAACGTCCACGGCCGGTGCGGGCGTACCAGGACAAGGTCGGCCTTGTAACCCTCGCGCAGGAATCCGCGGTTTTCCATGCGGAAAAGCCGGGCTGGTGCGTGACACATCAATTCCACGAGGCGCGGCAACGGGAGGATGCCTTCATCCACCAGTTCCAGCATCGCCGGGAGCGAGAACTGCACCATCGGCATGCCCGATGCGGCCCGCGCCGCGCCGCCTGTCTTATCGCTTAAGGCATGCGGCGCGTGGTCCGTCGCGACTGTCAGGATGCGGCCGTCGGTGAGTGCCTGCCGCAGAGCGGCGCGGTCCGCCGCCGTCTTGACGGCAGGGTTACACTTGATACGCGCGCCCAGCCGGGCATAGTCCTCGTCGCAGAAGAGCAGGTGAGGCAAGCAAGCCTCTGCCGTCACCAGCGCGTCGCCCGGAGTGAAGAGCTCCAGCTCGCGTGCCGTCGAGACGTGTGCCACATGGAGCCGCGTTCCGAAGCGCCGCGCCAGCTCCACCGCGCGTTCGGTTGAGGCATAGCAGGCCTCGGCCGAGCGTATCTGCGAGTGGAAGCGCACGTCCGGATCCGGTCCTTCCGTTGCCTGCACTGCCGCCATGTTTGCCGCGATTCTGTGCGGGTCTTCGCAGTGTACCATGATCGGCAAGCGTGCTTCCTCGAAGATGTGTTCAAGGGCGGCCTCGTCATCTACCAGCATATTTCCCGTCGACGCTCCCATAAAGAGTTTGATGCCGCACACCTTGCGCCGGTCCGCGTGGCGCAGTTCTTCCGCGTTGTCCGCCGTGGCCCCGATGAAGAATCCGAAGTTCACGAGACTCTTCGCCGTCGCCACGGCGCACTTTTCCTCCAGCGCCGCGGCCGTAGTGGTGTGGGGCAGCGTGTTCGGCATGTCCATCACGGTCGTCACACCCCCGGCGGCGGCGGCGCGGCTTTCCGAGGTCCAGTCCGCCTTATGCGTGAAGCCGGGCTCGCGGAAGTGGACGTGCTCGTCAATGACGCCGGGCAGCAGGTAGCAGCCGGCGGCTTCGACTATCGTATCTGAGGGAAGGCCGGGGTAAACTTCCTCGCCTTCCATGATTTCCTCGATGTGGTCGTCTTCTATGAGGACGGACCCTTTGAAAGAGCGGCCTTCGTTTACCAGGGTCGCGCGATGGATAAGCGTACGCTTGTGCATTTTCGTCTGTATTATTAGTTCCTTGTGAGTCCGTGGAAGGAGAGGCCCGGTCGGTGTCCGCAGGTGCGGGGGCTATGCCTGGCCGGCCCGGGGCGCGCCCTGCCGCGGCTTGATTTTGCCGAAGAGCGACGCCATCCGCAGCCGGATGACGCCGAAGAGGGCCTCGCCGAAGATGCCCCCGCTCATTTTGCTCGTGCCCAGTCGCCGGTTCACGAAGATCACGGGCACTTCCTTTATTTTGAAGCCCAGTTTCCAAGCCGTGAATTTCATTTCTATCTGGAAGGCATATCCCTTGAAGCGGATGGCATCGAGGTCGATGGTCTCCAGCACCCAGCGGCGGTAGCATACGAATCCTGCCGTCGTGTCGTGGGCCGGCAGCCCGGTGACGCAGCGCACGTACTTCGAGGCGAAGTAGCTCATCAACACCCTCCCCATCGGCCAGTTCACCACGTTGACGCCCGATACGTAGCGCGAGCCTACGGCCACGTCGGCCCCTTCGTCGGCGCAGGCGGCGTAGAGCCGCGGCACGTCCGCCGGGTCGTGGCTGAAGTCGGCGTCCATTTCGAAGATGTAGGCGTAGTGGCGCTCCAGCGCCCATTTGAAGCCGGCCAGATAGGCCGTGCCCAGTCCCAGTTTGCCCTCGCGTTCCATCAGGTGCAGGCGGCCCGCGAAGTCGGCCGCCATGAGCCGTTTCACGATGTTGGCCGTTCCGTCCGGCGAGCCGTCGTCAATGACCAGCACGTCGAATCCGTGCTCCAGGGCAAATACGGCCCGCAGGATATTCTCAATGTTTTCTTTCTCGTTATACGTCGGGATAATCACGACGCTGTCGCTTCTCTCTTTCATGTCCATAATTGCGTAAGGTCGTTAGCACGGAGTGCCTGGCAAAATTAGAAAGAAATCGCGACATAGCGCTTTTTCTCCGCCGATTTTGCCGTGCCTCCCTGCCGCGGGCTTCGGCCCTGCGTTGCAGCCGTCCCTGTCCGCCGGCGCGGGGCTAAGGCGCGTCGCTACGGGGATAGGGCGCGTCGCTACGGGGCTTAGCCCCGTTTTTGCCGGGCTAAGGCCCGGGGCGCGGGGGGTGCGGCGGGGCGCGGACGGGGCGACACCCGGCGGCTGCGCTGACACTCCGCGGCATCACCGTTCGCGGCCTCGCGGGGCCGGGATAAATCGCTGTCGGGAGTGGAATGACGATATTTGTGCCGATTTTAATTATAAAGATTAAAAATGTGTTGCGTCGGTTTAAGTCTTTTACCCAAATATGGTGATTGCCGGTCCGTGTGGTTCTGCCGAACTTTGCACTCCGAAAGATTCAAATCATCATTGTTAATATTCCAGACATGACTACAACACAGAAAATCCTTTCGCTTCTCGCCGCCTTCCTGCTGGTGTGCGTGCCGCTCCGGGCGCAGTCCGGGCAGCCGGCAACCGTCACCGGAAAAATCACGGCCGACGGCGAGGGCGCCGTTACTTATGCTGCGGTCTATCTGAAAGGAACGGCCCGCCGAGCCGCGACCGACGACGAGGGGCGCTACCGCCTCCAGGTTCCCGCGGGCAGCTACGAACTCATTGTCACCGCTACGGGCTACAAGGGGGCGCAGCGGAGCCTGAGGCTGCGCGCCGGGGAGCGCCGGCAGCTCGACGTGCGCCTGGAGCCCAACGAGCAACAGCTGGGCGAGGCTGTCGTCACGGCCGGAGCCGTGGACCGCGTGAACCGCTCTGCCTTCAACGCCGTTGCCGTCGATGCCTCCGCGCTTCATAACACCACGCAGAACTTGAGCGACGTGCTGGCCAAGGCGCCCGGCCTCAAGCTGCGCGAGTCCGGCGGCGTGGGTTCGGACATGCAGTTCATGATGGACGGCTTCAGCGGCCGCCATGTCAAAGTATTCATCGACGGTGTGCCGCAGGAGGGCGTGGGCGCGGGCTTTGGCCTCAACAACATTCCGGCCAGCTACGCCGAGCGCATCGAGGTGTACCGCGGCGTGGTGCCCGTGGCTTTCGGTACGGACGCACTGGGCGGCGTGGTCAACATCGTCACCGGCCGCCGGTCGCGCCCCTGGCATCTGGACGCCTCCTATTCCTATGGCTCGTTCAATACGCACAAGTCCTACGTGAACTTCGGCCAGACGTTCCGGAGCGGGCTGATGTACGAGGTCAATGCTTTCCAGAACTATTCGGACAACAGTTACCATATAGACACCCCTGTGGAGCACTTCATGCCGGACGGCAGCTCGTCGCTCGACGCCACGCGCGTGGAGCACGTCAAGCGCTTCCACGACACGTACCACAACGAGGCCGTCTTCGGCAAGGTGGGCTTCGTGGGCCGTTCCTTTGCCGACCGCCTGGTCCTGGGCTTCGGCTATACGCATTTCTACCAGGAAATACAGAACGGCGTCATCCAGAAGGTGGTCTTCGGGCAGAAGTTCCGCCAGGGCCATTCGTTCATGCCCTCGCTGGAGTACCGCAAGCGCGACCTCTTCGTGAGCGGACTGGACGTGACGGCAACGGCGAACTACAACGCCAACCGCACGCACAACGTGGACACGGCCACCTACCGCTACAACTGGCTGGGCGAGAGCCTCTACATGAAGGGGCAGGCCGGCGAGCAGTCCTACCAGGATGCGCACTACGACAACGACAACTGGAGCGCCACGGCCACGGTGAACTACCGTCTGGGCAGCCGGCATACGTTCACGCTCAGCCACGTGGCCAACACCTTCCGCCGCAAGAACCAGGAGGCCTTCGGCACAAGCGGCTCGTCCGCCGAGGCCGAGGCCATCGACAAGAAGACGCGGAAGAACATCACCGGCCTGTCTTACCGCTTCCTGCCTTCCCGCGCGTGGAACTTCACCATCTTCGGAAAGTATTACAACCAGAGCAACTCCGGGCCGGTCTCTCAGTCGGAGAGCGGGACGGATGACTACGTGCGCCTCTCCAAGCGGGTCAGTGCCTTCGGCTACGGCGCGGCGGGCACCTGGTTCCCCCTCAGGGGCGTGCAGGCCAAGCTGTCCTACGAGAAGGCCTACCGCCTGCCCACGACCGACGAGCTCTTCGGCGATGAGGACCTGGAGCTGGGACAGATCGGTCTGAAGCCCGAGCATAGCCACAACCTCAACGTGAACCTGAGCTACTCCGGCCGCTGGGGACGCCACGGGCTCTACGCCGAGGGCAGCTTTGTCTACCGCGACACGAAGGACTACATACAGCGCAGCATAGGCACCTACAGCGGCAACCGTACCTACGCCTCTTATGAGAATCACGGAAAGGTGCGCACGAAGGGCTTCAACCTGTCCGCGCGCTACACCTGCGGCGAGTGGGGCAGCGTCGGCGCGAACTTCACCCAGATGGACGTGCGCGACAACGTGAAGACCATCGGCGGAAACACGGCGCAGGCCAGCCTGACCTATGGCGCGCGCATGCCCAACCTGCCTTACCGCTTCGCCAACGTGGACCTGTCGCTCCACTGGCCGGGCCTCTTCGCGCCGGACAACCGCCTCACGCTCACGTATGACAACCTTTACATGCACAGCTTCCCGCTCTACTCCGAGGCCCTGGGCGACCCGTCGACCAAGAGCGTCGTCCCGACACAGTTCTCCCACAACCTGACGCTGACCTACAGCGTGGCCAAGGGGCGGTTCAACTTCTCGCTGGAGTGCCGCAACTTCACGGACGAGAAGCTCTACGACAACTTCAGCCTCCAGAAGGCCGGCCGCGCCTTCTACGGCAAGGTGCGTGTCAGCCTCTGATCCAGACTTTAATACATCCATTCAAACCATTAACCCCTTAAGAATCATGAGTAGAAAATCCTTACTTCTTTCCGGAGGCCTTACGGCCCTCTTTGGCCTGACTACGGCCCTGACCGCCTGCAGCGACGACGGTACCGGGCAGCCCAGTCCCACTCCCGCCCCCACGGGCGACTACGTCATCGGCGCCGCGGGCAACGATGCGAACTATCTGGTCACCGCCCCGGGCCTGGAGTCCGGCGACGTGTCCATCACCGCGAACGGCTACGAGACGCCGTCCGGCACGCAGTGGGTGTTCTACGGCGACCAGTACCTTTACCGTCTGCAATACAATCAGGGCAGCGCCGGCGTCACCACATCGTACTATCGCAACAGCGACGGACAGGTGACGGCCCGTCCCAAGGAGTACACCATCAACAACCGGTTTACGACGTTCGGCATCTTCGGCAAGTACATCATCACCGCCGCCCCGGTGAATACGGACCGCGCCGATGCGGCGGGCAACCTGCAGAAGGGCCTGGCCCTGACGTTCCTCGACGTGGAGGCGGAGACCACGCGCAGCAAGGTTATTGACAGCGAGAACTTCCTGGGCAACGGCGAGTACGTCAATTTTGCCGGAATCCTTGAAGCCAACGGCAAGCTCTACACGGCCGTCATCCCGATGGGGCTGAGCACCTACGGCTCGGCCTACGACGGCGGCCGCTGGGTGCGCTACCCGGACCTCGTGAAGACGGAGGACGGCGGCAGCAACAGCAGTTCGTACAAGAAAGGCGAACTCCAGTGGACGCAATATCCCGACGAGGCCTGGATCGCCATTTTCGACGACGAGAATTTCGAGAACCCGCGCCTCATCCGGACGGACAAGATCAGCTACGCCTGCGGACGCAACCGCTCGCAGTACTACCAGACCACGTGGGCGGCGGACAACGGCGACGTCTATGTCTTCTCGCCCAGCTATTCCAAAATCATGGACGACGCGCGCCAGCAGACCACGCTCCCCGCGGGCGTAGTGCGCATCAAGAGCGGCGCGTCGGACTTCGATCCGGACTATTACTTCAATATCGAGGAGGCTGCCGGCGGACAGTCCTTCCTGCGCTGCTGGCACATCACGGCCGACTACTTCCTGCTCCAAATGTACACGCAGGGCATCAACAGCAAGGCGCAGGGCGCCACGCGGCTGGCTATATATAAAGGAGAGGACAAGAGCTTCCGCTACGTCACGGGGCTGCCGTCGCCGGACGTCATCTCCTCGTTCGGCACCACGCCTTACAGCGAGGGCGGCATGGCCTATGTGAGCGTTTCCGTGACGGACGGCGCACAGCCTGCCATTTACAAGATAGACCCTGCTACGGCCACCGCAACCAAGGGACTCACCGTCCAGGCGGAGTCGGTCAACGCAGTGGGCAAACTGCTTAGCCGCTAAGGAGCCATGAGGCGTTTCATGCGTAAGCTCCATCTGTGGCTCGCCGTCCCGTTCGGTGTGGTCGTCACGCTCGTGTGCCTCAGCGGCGCCGCCTTGGTGTTCGAGGACGAGATTACCGCCCTGTGCCGGCCGGAATTGTACCGCGTGGACGCGGCCGGGCGCCAGCCGTTGCCTATGGACCGCGTGGTCGGCGGCGTGCAGCGTACCCTGCCGGCGGGCACGGGCATTGCGGGTGTGAGCATTCCCGCCGACCCGTCCGCTCCGTGGCGCGTCAACCTGACGCAGCCGCGGCGGGCCTGGGTGGCCGTGAACCCGTACACGGGCGAGGTGCTGGGTCGCGGCGGGCGGTTGCCGTTCTTCAGCTTCATGTTCCGCCTGCACCGCTGGCTGCTCGGCGATGCGGGCTCCGTGGGGAAGATGGTGGTCGGCCTCTCCACGCTGGCCTTTGCCGCGGCACTGCTCACGGGGCTGGCCCTGTGGTGGCCGCGGCGCCGGGGGGCCTTGCGCCACGCCCTGACGATACCCGTGCGCCGGGGGCTGCCGCGCTTCTGGTTCGGCCTGCACAATGCGGGCGGCTTTTATGCCTGCCTGCTGCTCCTGGTCATGGCGCTGACGGGGCTCACGTGGTCCTTCGGCTGGTACCGCTCGGCCTTCTATGCCCTCTTCGGCACCCAGCCGCCCCAGCGCCACGGGGCAGGCGGCGGACCGTCGGCCCGCCGCGACGGAGCCGCCCCGCGGCCTACGGACTTTGCGCAATGGCAGACCGTGGCCGACGAACTGCGGCGCCTTCATCCGCACGGCGGGACCATCTCCTTGAAGGACGGCGAGGCCACGGTCGCCCTGCGCGCGCTGGGCAACAGCCGGGCGACGGACCGCTACGCCTTCGACCCCGCGACGGGGCGCATGGAGCTCGTGAGCCGCTACGCCGACGCCCCGCCGGCGGACAAACTGCGCGGCTGGATTTATTCGGTCCACACGGGCACTTGGGGCGGACTGGTCACGAGGGCACTCTATTTCCTGGCCGCGCTCCTGGGCGCCACGCTTCCACTGACGGGCTATTACCTGTGGTGGCGCCGCCTCCGCCGCCGCGGCCGACGCGCTGCGTGAGCCGCAGGGCGGCCCCGTGCCTGTGCCGGATGCCTTTATGCTGATCCCCCGCGTCGACGGACTTGCTTCCGCGGCGCGGGGGATGTGCTGCATGTAGCCTGGCGCACCTTTTGCAGCCAGCTGCTGCTTGCGGAACGCCGGAGTCCAGCCTTTGCGCGGCAGGCCGTTCGCTCACGGGACTGAGAAGGCAGACCTTGCCGGCACGAGCGGCCACGCTGGCCAGCTCGAGGCGGCGAGAATCGGGCGCGGCGCGTTATGCGGGTCGCAGCGAGCGGGTAAGACAAAAATCCCTATCTTTGTCTTCGCGAAGATAGGATACAGCTCGGGAATGAAAGGAGAAACTGCTTTCCTCCTTTGCATTCTGCCCGCCTTTCGCTATCTTTGCACCCAAATCATTCTAAGGACATGTTTGACAACCTAACCGAGAGACTGGAACGGTCTTTCAAAATACTCAAGGGCGAGGGCCGCATCACGGAGATTAATGTGGCGGAGACGCTCAAGGATATTCGCCGCGCCCTGCTCGATGCGGACGTGAACTACAAGGTGGCCAAGACCTTCACCGACACCGTGAAGCAGAAAGCCCTGGGCCAGAATGTGCTGACGAGCGTGAAGCCCGGACAGTTGCTGGTCAAGATCGTGCACGACGAGCTGGCTACGCTCATGGGCGGCCATGCGGCCGAACTGAACCTGACGGGCCGACCCGCCGTCATCCTCATGGCCGGCCTCAACGGCGCCGGTAAGACGACCCTTTCCGGCAAGCTCGCCCTGATGCTCAAGGCGAAGAAGGGCCGCAAGCCGTTGCTCGTGGCGTGCGACGTGTATCGCCCCGCCGCCGTGGAGCAGCTCCGCGTGCTGGCCGAGCAAATCGGCGTGCCCCTTTATTCCAATCCGGAGAGCAAGGATCCCGTCAAGATAGCGCTCGAGGGTATTCATGAAGCCAAGGCCAAGGCCTACGACACGGTGATCATCGATACCGCCGGCCGCCTGGCCGTGGACGAGGCGCTGATGCGCGAGATCGCGGACATCAAGGAAGCCACGCACCCGGACGAGACGCTCTTCGTGGTGGACGCCATGACGGGACAGGACGCCGTCAACACTGCCAAGGAATTTAACGACCGGCTGGACTACGACGGCGTGGTGCTGACGAAGCTCGACGGCGATACGCGCGGCGGTGCCGCCCTGTCCATCCGCACCGTGGTGGACAAGCCTATCAAGTTTGTCGGCACGGGCGAGAAGATGGAGGCCATCGACGTGTTCCATCCCGAGCGCATGGCCGACCGCATCCTGGGCATGGGCGACATCGTGAGTCTCGTGGAGCGGGCGCAGGAGCAGTTTGACGAGGAGGAAGCCAAGAAGTTGCAGCGCAAAATCCAGAAGAACCAATTCGACTTCAACGACTTCCTGGCACAGATACAGCAAATCAAGAAGATGGGTAACCTGAAGGACCTCGCGTCTATGATTCCCGGCGTGGGCAAGGCTCTGAAGGACGTGGAGATAGACGACAACGCCTTCAAGGGCATAGAGGCCATCATCCTGAGCATGACCCCGCGCGAGCGGCAGCGGCCGGAAATCCTGAACCAAAGCCGCAAGAACCGCATAGCCAAGGGTTCAGGCACGTCGCTCCAGGAGGTGAACCGCCTGGTCAAGCAGTTCGACCAGACGCGCAAGATGATGAAAATGGTGACGGGCTCCAAGATGGGCCGCATGATGGGCGGACTGCCTGGCATGCCGCGGATGCCCCGCATGGGCAAGTAATCCGGACGCGGCAGAACGCCGAGCGGGGAGGAAAGCAAGTCGGCTTTCCTCCCCGCTCGGCGTAAGACCGTCCCCTTCTCAGAACTTCTTTCCGCGGACGATGCGGTAGAAGGTGGTCCAGAGGATGCGGATGTCGAGCCACCAGGAGCGGTGG
>CALUIN010000003.1 GCA_944320745.1 uncultured Alloprevotella sp.
CCTCGCCTAAGCTCCGGCGGAACGCGCCTAAGCCCAGTATTTCCTCGCCTAAGCTCCGGCGGAACGCGCCTAAGCCCAGTATTTCCTCGCCTAAGCTCCGGCGGAACGCGCCTAAGCCCGCGGGCTACGTGGTGGAAGGACGGACGGCGCCGGCTGCATACAGTACGCCGCCCCGGACGAACGAATCGTCCGGGGCGGCGGTTGCTGTCAATGCCAAAGGGCGAAGGGCCTTAGCCGACCGTCACGAGCGTGGTGCCCTCCATCACGCTGTCGCCTACGGATACGCAGATGCCTGTCACCTTGCCGTCCGTCTCGGCCGCGATGTTGTTCTCCATCTTCATGGCCTCGAGCACGAGCACCGTCTCGCCTTTCTTCACCGCCTGTCCGGGGCTGACAAGGATCTTCGTCACTACGCCGGGCAGGGGAGCCTTGACGGGGGTGCCGGCGCCCGGTCCGGCAGCCGGAGCTGCAGCGGGAGTCTCGGGAGCGGGAGCGGCGGCCGGGGCAGGAGCGGCGGCCTCAGCGGCGGCCTGCGTGGGCAGCGCCTCCTCCACAAGCGTGGAGCCTTGCATTTCCACTTCAAAGGGAATGCCGTTCACTTCTACTTTGGCCACGGAGCCGCTTATGCTGTCGATGGTCACGTCATACTGTGCGCCGTTGACCTTATATTTGTACTGTTTCATACTGTTCTGTCGATTTTTTGATTGTGGTTGGTGAATGCTGCTGAAGCCCTCGAGGCTGTCTCAGAGCCTGTTCATGAGCTGCGCCGGGTTTCCCCACGCGCTGCTGCGGGAGGCAAGGGTGATGACGCCGGTCTCCTCGTCGTGAACCACTTCCACCTCGTGCTCGATGAGTGCGAGCGCGATGACGGCGGCATAGATGGGCATCTTGGCCTCGGGCACGGCGGGGTGCTCTCCGTCGACAAGCACGTCGGCTATGGTGCCGCAGCGGTCGTCGAGCCGCAGCGTAACGTCCTTGCCGCCGATGTTGTATTTGAAAGTCTTCATTGTCTGTTCGCTTAAATGGGGTGAAAACTGCGTCGGCGACCCTTAAAGGGGAATGTTGCCGTGCTTGCGCGCGGGGCGGGTCTCGCGCTTGTTCTCCAGCTGCGCAAGTGCGCGGCAAATGCGGAAGCGCGTGTTGCGCGGCTCGATGACGTCGTCCACGTAGCCATACTCGGCCGCCTTGTAAGGATTGGTGAACAGGTCGTTATACTCTTTCTCCTTCGCGGCGAGGAAGGCTTTCGGGTCGGCCTGTTCCTTGGCTTCTTTGCCGTTGAGGATGGCCACGGCCCCGCTTGCGCCCATCACGGCGATTTCGGACGACGGCCAGGCGTAGTTGAGGTCGGCCTTGAGCTGCTTGCAGCCCATCACGATGTGGGAGCCGCCGTAGCTCTTGCGCAGGGTGACGGTCACCTTGGGCACGGTGGCTTCGCCGTAGGCGTAGAGCAGCTTGGCGCCGTGGTCGATGACGGCGTTGTACTCCTGGCCCGTGCCGGGCAGGAAGCCGGGGACGTCGACGAGCGATACGATGGGGATGTTGAAGCAGTCGCAGAAGCGGACGAAACGTGCGGCCTTGCGCGAGGCGTTGCAGTCGAGCACGCCGGCATATACGCTGGGCTGGTTGGCCACCACGCCTACGCTTTCGCCGTTGAAGCGGGCGAAACCGATGATGATGTTGCGCGCGAAGTTGCGCTGCACTTCGAGGAACTCCCCGTTGTCCACGACGGCGCCGATGACCTTGTACATGTCGTAGGCCATATTGGGATTGTCGGGGATAATCTCGTTGAGGCTGTCCTCCTTACGGTCGATGGGGTCGGTGCAGGGGATGCGCGGCGCGCGCTCCATGTTGTTCTGCGGGATGTAGCTGAGCAGGCGGCGGATGAGTTGCGCAAACTCTTCCTCCGTCTTGGCCGTGAAGTGGCAGACGCCGCTCTTGGTGGAGTGAACGCTGGCGCCGCCAAGGTCCTCCTGGCTGACGTCCTCGCCCGTGACGGTCTTGACCACCTTCGGGCCGGTGAGGAACATGTAGCTGACGCCTTCGAGCATCACGACAAAGTCCGTGAGCGCGGGGCTGTAGACTGCACCGCCGGCGCAGGGGCCGCAGATGCCGGAGATTTGGGGCACCACGCCGGAGGCCTCGATGTTGCGCTGGAAGATGCTGCCGAATCCGGCCAGGGCGTTAATGCCTTCCTGGATGCGCGCGCCGCCGGAGTCGTTGAGCCCGATGCAGGGGGCACCCATCTTCATGGAGAGGTCCATGACCTTGCAAATCTTCTCGGCCATCGTCTCGGAGAGGGAGCCGCCGTTGACCGTGAAGTCCTGCGCGAAGACAAAGACCAAGCGGCCATTGATGGTGCCGCTGCCGGCCACGACGCCGTCGCCGAGGAACTGCTTCTTCTCCATGCCGAAGTTGTGGCAACGGTGGAGCTTGAACATGTCCATCTCCTCAAAGGAGCCTTTGTCCAGGAGCAGGTCTATGCGCTCGCGCGCGGTGGCCTTGCCCTTGGCGTGCTGCTTTTCAATGGCTTTCTCGCCGCCGCCGAGGCGGGCCTTCTGGCGCAGTTCGACGAGTTGCTTGATTTTCTTCAGTTGTTCACTCATATGGATTAAAAGTTTGAAAGTCTTAAAAAATGAATCCGCCACAAAGGTAAGAAAAATATCGCACAGCGGGACCCGGTCTGCGCAGTTTTGTATTTTTTTCCGTCACCGCGCGCGCCGGCCGGCCCGCTACCGGCCGCCGGGCGGCGGACCGGCCGGACGCAAAGGGGGCCCCGTAGCACTAAAACGGGCCCTATCCCCGTAAAAACAAGGCTAAGGCCCGTCGGCACTGGGCTAAGGCCCGTGAAAACTCGCCTAAGGCCCGTCGGCCGGTGCTCCGCGCCGCGCCTGGCGGCCCGGCGTCCGCCGCTCCTCGCGCAGCGGCGCGGGCATGGGCCGCCGGCCGGGGGCTGTTTTTTGCGCAGCCGCGCTATTTTAACACGTCGCGCACTTCTTTTTTCACTTTGAATTTCGTATTTTTGCCCTCAAGTAAGGACGTTGCGAAAACGGGACCGGGTCACGGCTCCGTTTCCGTCCTACCCTTAAATTGGAATACTTCAGAACAAACCAATCTTGATAGATACGATGAGTAGTAACAAAAAACTCTACACCGGATGCTGCGCGGCAATCGCCCTGGCCCTCCCGCTGGCCATGACGGCCCTGCCCGTGCAAGCCGCCGGGCCGTCCCCGGCAATCGCCGCCGTGGCCGCAGACGCCGCGGAGATCTCCGACGTGCGACAGATAAACCCCACCACCGTCGAGATACGCTACGCCGACGGCAAGATGCTGCAGATGGACTTCTACGGCGAAAACATCTTCCGCCTGTTCCGCGACGACAACGGCGGCATCATGCGCGACCCGCAAGCCACTCCGCCGGCCGAAATCCTCGTGGCTTCGGCACGCCGCAACCCCGGCACGCTGCAAGTAAAAAAAGAGACGACCGGTTTCGTCGTCTCCACGCCAAAAGTATCGGTAAGCTTTGACCGCAAAACGGGCCTCATGACCGTCGTCAACACCGAGACGGGCGAAAAAGTAGTGGAGGAAGTGCAGCCAGTGGCTTTCGAGAAGGACAAAACCACGCTGACCTTCAAGGCCCGCCCCGACGAGTTCTTCTACGGCGGCGGCGTGCAGAACGGACGCTTTTCCCACAAAGGAAAAGTCATCGCAATCGAAAATACAAACAACTGGGTGGACGGCGGCGTAGCCTCCCCGACACCGTTCTACTGGTCGACGAAAGGCTACGGCGTGATGTGGCACACGTTCCGCCCGGGCAGTTACGATTTCGGCTCGGCCACGCCGGACCGCGTCGTACTCTCCCACTCGGAGAACTATCTCGACGCCTTCATCATGGTAAACAGCGGCCCCGTGGAGTTGCTCAACGACTTCTACCAGTTGACCGGCAACCCCGTCCTGCTGCCCAAGTTCGGCTTCTACGAAGGTCACCTCAACGCCTATAACCGCGACTACTGGACCGAAGCGGAGAACGGCTTCATGCTCTACGAAGACGGCAAGCGCTATAACGAAAGCCAGAAGGACAACGGAGGCGTGAAGGAAAGCCTGAACGGAGAGAACAACAACTACCAGTTCTCTGCCCGCGCCGTCGTAGACCGTTACCTCAACAACGACATGCCGCTGGGCTGGGTGCTGCCCAATGACGGCTACGGCGCAGGCTATGGCCAGACCAACTCGCTCGACGGCAACATTCAGAATCTGAAAGAATTTGGCGACTATGCCCGCTCCAAGGGCGTCGAGATCGGTCTGTGGACGCAGAGTGACCTTCACCCGAAGGCCGGGATTGAGCCCCTGCTGCAAAGGGACATCGTCAAGGAGGTCCGTGACGCTGGCGTCCGCGTGCTCAAGACGGACGTGGCCTGGGTAGGCGCGGGCTACTCCTTCGGCCTGAACGGCGTGAGCGACGTAGGCCAGATCATGCCCTACTACGGCTCCGACGCCCGCCCCTTCATCATCTCGCTCGACGGATGGGCCGGCACGCAGCGCTACGCCGGCATCTGGAGCGGCGACCAGACGGGCGGCGACTGGGAATACATCCGCTTCCACATCCCGACCTTCATCGGCTCCGGACTTTCTGGACAGCCGAACATCACGAGCGACGTCGACGGCATTTTCGGCGGGAAAAACATGCCCGTCAATATCCGAGAATTTCAGTGGAAAACCTTCACGCCCATGGAGCTTAACATGGACGGGTGGGGCTCCAACCCGAAGTACCCGCAGGCTCTCGGAGAACCCGCCACGAGTATCAACCGCTGGTATCTGAAACTGAAATCAGAGCTGCTGCCTTACACCTACAGCATCGCCCGCGACGCCGTGGACGGCAAGCCTATCATCCGCGCCATGTTCTTGGATTACCCGAGCGACTACACCTACGGCACGGCCACGCAGTACCAGTTCCTCTACGGTCCGAGCTTCCTCGTCGCCCCCGTATATAAGGAGACGAAGATAGACAAGGACGGCAACGACGTGCGCAACGGCATCTACCTGCCAGAGGGCAAGTGGGTGGACTACTTCTCCGGCGACGTCTACGAAGGCGGCCGCATCATCAACAACTTCGATGCCCCCATCTGGAAGCTGCCCGTATTCGTGAAGAGCGACGCCATCATTCCCATGACGCAGCCCAATAACAACCCGTCGCAAATACCCGCCGACTTCCGGGCCTACGAGATCTACGCCGACGCCGGCACATCATTCAACGAATACGACGACGACGGCAAGACGCAGGCATACCTCTCCGGCCGCTCCGCACGCACGCTCATCGGCACGAGCGTAGAGGACGGCGAGCTCACCCTCAGCGTCAGCCCCACGATCGGCGACTTCGACGGATTCGAGAAGAACAAAACCACGGAGTTCCGCATCAACGTGAGCCAAGCTCCCGGCAAGCTCACTGCAAAGATAGGAGGAAAGAAGGTCAAGCTTACGCAAGCCGCCTCTTTGGCCGACTACAACAACACGGCGGAGAACGTATATTTCTACGATGAGAAGCCCAACCTGAACCGCTTCGCCACCGAGGGCTCCGAGTTTGCCCGGAAAGTCATCACGAAGAATCCGCAGCTGCTCGTCAAGTTAGGCAAGAACGATGTCACGGCCAACGGCATAGAGCTCACCGTCAAAGACTTCGCCTACGCCCCGGCAGACCGCCTGCTCGTCAGCACGGGCCAGCTCTCCGCCCCCCAGGTCTCCTTCCCCGACAAGAACGCAGGCGCCTTCACGCTGACCCCCACATGGCCCGCAGTACCTAATGCCGACTACTACGAGATTTCGTACGACGGCATGCTCTATTCCACCATCCGCGACTGCCAGTTCACCTTCGACGGCCTCCAGCCCGAGACGACCTACAGCTTCAAGGTACGCGCCATCAACCGTTCCGGCAAGTCCGACTGGACGACCGTGACGGGCACGACCAAGAGCAACCCGCTCGAGTTCGCCATCAAGGGCATCCGGGCCCAGGCCAGCAAGCCCGACCAGGGCGGACAGGGCATCGACAAGCTCTTCGACGAGAGCACCATCTGGCACACCGACTGGAAGAACACGCCGCCCGCCGTACCGTTCCAGCTCACGCTGGACCTGCGCGGCGTCAGCCAGCTCGACCGCTTCGAGTACATCCCGCGTAACGATGCCGGCAACGGCACGTTGCTCCGCGGCACCGTCTCCTACAGCAGCGACCGCCAGAACTGGAGCCAGCCCGTCGCCTTCGAGTGGGCGAAGGACAACAGCCGGAAGACGTTCACCTTCGACGGTCACCCGACGGCCCGCTACCTGCGCCTTGACATCACCGAAGCCGCGGGCAACTTCGGCTCCGGCGCCGAGCTCTACGTCTTCAAGGTGCCCGACACCGAGACCGTACTCCAGGGCGACATCAACCGCGACAAGCGCATTGACGAGAACGACCTGACCAGCTACATGAACTACACCGGCGTGCGCCAAGGGGATGCCGACTACGACTACATCAGTTCCGGCGACATCAACCACAACGGACTCATCGACGCCTACGACATCTCCATCGTCGCGACCGAGCTCGATGGTGGCGTGCGCAATGCCAACGACAGCGTGGCCGGACAGCTTGTCCTCACCCCCGACCGCAAGACCTTCCTGGCCGGCGACACGCTCGCCATCACCGTTTCCGGCAAGGGCCTCCACTATGTCAACGGACTCAGCTTCGCGCTGCCCTACGACGCGCAGACGCTCGAGTTCGCCAAGATTGAGCCCATCGGCATGAAGGATATGGTCAACCTGACGAACGACCGTCTCCACACCAACGGGCAGAAGGCGCTCTACCCCACCTTCGTCAACCGCGGAAACAACTTCCTGCTCGACGACGGCGACCACGAGCTCTTCGTCATCAAGTTCGTGGCCAAGAAGGCCGGCAAGTACGACCTCAAGCCGCAGGACGGCCTGCTCGTCGACCGCAACCTCGGCACGGCAAAGTGTTTCTAAGGTCCACCCGGCGGTCCACACCGTTTTCAAGTCCCGGCACAGCCCCGCGCTGCGCCGGGACTTTTTGCGTGCTCCGGCCGTCGCGCCGACAGCCGCCACGGGCGCATTCCGGAAAAAGTTCATAACTTTGCCGTGCGGCGCCGTGCCGCACCCCGTCCATCCTCCCCGTCATGGAAAACTTCGCCGCTATCGACTTTGAGACCGCCAACCGCGAGCGCAGCAGCGTGTGCAGTGTCGGCATCGTCGTCGTCCGCGATGGCGTCGTCGCCGACCGCATCTACGAGCTCATCCGCCCGCTGCCGGACCGCTACGACTATTGGAACACGCGCGTCCACGGGCTCACGGCCGCCGACACCGCGGGTGCCGAACCCTTCCCTGCTGTCTGGCGCCGCATAGCCCCGCGCATCGAGGGCCTGACCCTCGTGGCGCACAACAGCCCCTTCGACGAAGGCTGCCTGCGCGCCGCCTTCGCCGCCTACGGCCTGCCCTACCCCGACTACACGTTCCGCTGCACCTGCCGCGCCGCGCGCCGGCGTTTCGGCCGCTCCCTGCCCGACCACCGTCTTCCCACGGTCGCCGCCCGCTGCGGCTTCAGCCTGACGCGCCACCACGACGCCCTGGCCGATGCCGAGGCCTGCGCCTGGATAGCCCTGCGCATCCTCTGACCCGCTGGGGCCGCCTCCCCCCCGGCCCTACGCGGCGCGTCCCGCCCGGCAAAGCTGCCAGGCGGGACGCGCCGCTGTATTCACCCGCCCATAGTCACCGGCGGGTGAAGGGGAGGCCGGGCCGGCCGCCTCAGTTCAGCAGGAAGTCGTAGAAGGGGGAATAAAAACGGTCGTTCACCGTCAGGTAAAGCCAGCCGCGGCGGAAGTCGTACACCTGGTCGAACCGTTGCAGCAGGTTATTGCCCATCACGCCGTCCATCTCGGCCGACGCCTGCACACCCGTGCGGACGGACGAGAGCGCGCCGGGCACGCGCGGCATGGACCGCCCGCCCAGCGCCACACTGTCGAAGCGCACGTTCTCCAGCACGCCGCCTGTGCGCGTCGTCCCCGTCACGGTGGACACGGCGAAAGGCTCCTGCCGCCCGCGCAGTCCGTGGCGCTCCACGAAAGGCGTGTTCAGGTCGAGCACCCGGTCCGAACCCGTGTCCACCTCGAGCCACACGTCGTAGGCCTCGCCCGCAAACGCCACGCGTGCCGGCACCACGGGGACGCCCATGCGATAGCGCAGCGGCAAGCGCGTCGCGCCGGCCGGGGCGAGCGAGTCCGAAGGCGCGTAGAGGTAGACAGCCCTGTCGGCATAGTCCACACGCACCAGAAAGCGGCGCAGCACGGAGAGCCCCAGCACGCCGTCCCACGCTTCGGGCGGATAGGGGATGGCGATGAAGCGCAGGCTGTCCACTCGCGTGCGGCCCAGGCGCAGCGACTGCGTCGCGTCCGTCATGGGCACGCGCTCCGACGAGTTCGCGCCGAAGTTTTGCGCCGCCGCGTCGAACCGCGCCAGCCCCGCCGCACGGGGCGAACGGCTGTTGAGCACCACGTCCGTAGCCCCCGTGTCGAGCAGGAAGCGCAGCGGCGTCGTATCGTTGTTCAGCCTGACTTCCACGTAGATCCGACGGTCAGCCCCCAGGCTGAAGGGCACCGTGTCCGCCGGCACCGGCTGCGCCGCCGCGCCCAGGCTGGCCGCGCACACACTCACTCCCGTGAGGAATCGCCGGAATCTTTTCCAGAAAACAGTCTTCATATTGCGACAAAGTTACGGAATAAATCCCGGACAGCCACCCTTAACCCCGTGGCAACGCGCCTTAGCCCCGTGGCAACGCGCCTTAGCCCCGTGGCAACGCGCCTTAGCCCCGTGACGACGCGCCTTAGCCCCGTGGCGACGCGCCTTAGCCCCGTGCGCGGCGCAACGGTCCGGGCGGCTGCCGGCAGCAGCGGGCGGGCTGGCGGGCCGCGCCATTTTCGCCGGGCGCATGGTCCGCCGCGCCCGGAAAATTCGTAACTTTGCCCGTCCAAAACCCACGCTTCATGCCCCTTTACCAAGAAGAAAATCCTCACCGCGGCCGCATCGAGGTCATCTGCGGCTCCATGTTCTCCGGCAAGACCGAGGAACTCATCCGCCGCCTCAAGCGGGCACGCATTGCCCGCCAGCGGGTGGAAATCTACAAGCCGTCCGTCGACACCCGCTTCTCCGAGGCCGACGTAGTCTCCCACGACCGCAACTCCATAGCCTCCACGCCCGTCGACGCCGCCGTGAGCATCCTGCTCCTGGCCGAAGAGGCCGAGGTCGTGGGCATCGACGAGGCACAGTTCTTCGACGATGGCCTGGTGGCGGTCTGCAACACACTGGCCAGCCGCGGAAAGCGCGTCATCATAGCCGGGCTCGACATGGACTACCAGGGCATACCCTTCGGCCCCATGCCGGCCCTGTGCAGCGTGGCCGAGGAGGTGACGAAGGTACACGCCGTGTGCGTGCGCTGCGGCGCCCCGGCCTATGTGTCCCACCGCATCGTGGCGGACCGCCGCCGCGTGGTGCTGGGCGAAGAGGACGAATACGAACCGCTCTGCCGCAGCTGCTACGGGAAGGCGCTGCGCGAGGCGCAGGCGGGCGAAGCCGCACAGGCCGATGCGCGGGGCCGCGACTGACGGCCGTCCCGCCGCCCGGCCGGACGCGCTCCGCCTCGCGGACCTCACGACGGGCTTCGGCGGCGGCAGGCGCAGGCGCATCGTGTCGGCGGGGCTCAGCGCGGCCCTGCCCGCGGGCTCGATCACAGCCCTGATCGGGACAAACGGAGCCGGCAAGAGCACCCTACTGCGCACCCTGTCCGGGCTGCTTCCGCCGCTGGGCGGCGACGTCTGCTGGCTGGGAAGGCCGCTGGCGGACTATTCCGCACGTGCGCTGGCCCGGACAGTGGCCGTCGTCCTGACGCGCCGCAGCGCCGCGCCGGGGCTCACCGTGGCGGACGTGGCGCGCATGGGTCGCATGCCCTACACGGGATTCAGCGGCCGCCTCTCGGCGCACGACCGCGACGTGGCGGACCGGGCCCTCGAACTGGCCGGAGCGGAGCGGCTCCGCGACCGCGACGTGGCCAGCCTGAGCGACGGCGAGCTGCAACGCGCCATGATTGCCAAAGCCCTGGCCCAGGAGACACCGGCCATACTCCTCGACGAGCCCACCGCCTTCCTCGATTTCCCCGGAAAGGTGGACGTGCTCCGCCTGCTGCGCCGCCTCGCGGCGGACCACGGCAAGACCGTCCTCTTCTCCTCCCACGACCTGGAACTCACGTTCCAGACGGTGGAGCGCCTCTGGCTGCTCGCCCCCGACGGCATCGCCGAGGGCTCGCCCCGCCAACTGGCCGCCGAGGGCCGGCTGGAGCACTTCTTCCGCGCCGCCGGCGTGAGCTTCGACCGCTCCGAGCTCCGCTACCGCCTCTGACGGCCTCCCTTTCCCCTGACCCTTTCACTCCTTTCCTATATGATAGTCTGCATAGCCGAAAAGCCGAGCGTCGCGACCGACATCGCGCACGTGCTGGGCGCTACGGAGCGCCGCGACGGTTACTTCGAGGGCAACGGATACCAGGTGACGTGGACCTACGGCCACCTCTGCGAACTGAAGTACCCGGAGGACTACCGCCCGGAATGGCGGCGGTGGAGCCTGGCCGCCCTGCCGATGATCCCGGCCCGGTTCGGCATCCGCCTGAAGCAGGACAAGGGCGTGGAGCGGCAGTTCGCCGTCATCCGCAGCCTCATGCAGCAGGCCGACGGCATAGTCAACTGCGGCGATGCCGGGCAGGAGGGCGAACTCATCCAGCGCTGGGTGATGCAGAAAGCCGGCGCGGCGTGTCCCGTCCGCCGGCTGTGGATTTCTTCCCTCACGGAGGAGGCCATCCGCGAGGGCTTCGCCGCGCTGCGCCCCGCCGCGGACTACGACCCGCTCTACCAGGCCGGCCTCTGCCGCGCCATCGGCGACTGGCTCTTGGGCATGAACGCCACGCGCCTCTACACGCTGAAATACGGACAGACCGGCGGCAGCGGCGGCCCGCTCTCCATCGGCCGCGTACAGACGCCGACGCTCGCCCTCATCGTCCGCCGGCAACAGGACATAGCCGCCTTCCGCCCCGAACCGTACTGGGTGCTCACCACCCTATACCGCGACACCACATTCAACGCCCTGATGGGCGACCCCGCCGCCGACGATGCCGAGCCCCCGGCCGACGACGCCAAAGGGAAGGCCGCCCCGCCGGCCCGAAAGGGATTTGCCACCGAGGCCGAGGGCCGCGCCGCACTAGAACGCATCCGCCAGGCGCCGTTCACCGTCACTGCCGTCACGGAAAAAAAGGGGACGGAAGCGCCGCCCCGCCTCTTCGACCTGACCTCGCTCCAGGTGGAGTGCAACCGTAAGTTCGGCCTCACGGCCGACCGCTCGCTGCAGCTCATCCAAAGCCTCTACGAGAAGAAGGTGACGACCTATCCGCGCGTGGACACGACCTACCTGAGCGACGACATTTATCCGAAATGCAAGCAGATACTCAACGGCATCGCGGAGCAGTACGGCGCGTTGCTCCAGCCGTTGCGCGGGGCCCCGCTCTTGAGGCGGAAGAAGGTGTTCGACTCCTCTAAAGTCACGGACCACCACGCCATCATCCCGACCGGCGTCCCGGCGCGCAACCTCACCGCAGAGGAGCAGCGCGTCTACGACCTCGTGGCGCGCCGCTTCATCGCCGTCTTCTACCCCGACTGCCGCTTCGCCTCGACCCAGGTCCTGGGCCAGGCGGCCGACGTCCCCTTCAAGGCTACGGGCAAGGTGATCCTCCAGCCGGGCTGGCGCGACGTCCTCTCGCCCGCCGGCGCGGACGCGGAGTCCGAGGCCGCGCAGCCCGAGAAGGAGCGCGAGCGCCTGCTGCCGGACTTCACAGCCGGAGAGAGCGGCCCGCACCGCCCCGACCTGGCACAGAAGACCACCCAGCCCCCAAAGCCTTACACCGAGGCCACGCTCCTGCGCGCCATGGAGACGGCCGGGCGCACCGTGGACGACGAGGAGCTGCGCGACGCCCTCAAGGAGAACGGCATAGGCCGCCCCTCGACGCGCGCCGCCATCATCGAGACCCTCTTCCGCCGGGGCTACATCCGCCGCCAGGGCAAGTCGCTCGCGGCCACCCCGACAGGCGTGGAGCTCATCGGCACCATCAAGGCCGAGCTCCTAAAAAGCGCGGAGCTGACCGGCATCTGGGAGAAAAAGCTGCGCGAGATAGAGCGCCGCGAATACGCGGCGGACCAGTTCATTGCCGAACTGAAGGAGATGGTCGGCGGACTGGTGCGGCAGGTCCTGGCCGACAACGAAGGGCGCCGCATCGCCGCCGCGCCGGCCCAGGCGCCCCGGACAGCGCCGCCCGCGCCCCAGACCGGGGCCGCCGCGGCGGAGAAGCCGAAACGGAAAGTGGTGCGCGCCGGAAGCCCCTGCCCCAAGTGCGGCATAGGAAAGGTGGTCAAGGGCCACACGGCCTACGGCTGCTCCCGGTGGAAGGAGGGCTGCGACTGGCGCAAGCCTTTCCGCGAGAAGAAAGCATAGCCCCGCCGCACGGCCAGCCGCTCCGCCCGGCAGGCGCAGCCGGCACGGGCCTTAGCCCCGTTTTTACTGGGCTAAGGCCCATAAAAATTTCCCCTATGCCCGTGTTCACGGAAACGCAACGACTTCTTCACCCCCTTATCACAGGCCCACGCGCCGCTATTCGGCGAAAAAGGATTAACTTTGCCCGACGAAAGCCTTCACTGCCCATGAAACAATATTTAGACCTCCTGCAGCGCATCCTCGACGAAGGCGTCAGGAAAACCGACCGCACAGGCACGGGGACGCTCAGCGTCTTCGGCCACCAAATGCGCTTCAACCTGGAAGAAGGCTTCCCGCTGCTCACCACCAAGAAGCTGCACCTGAAGTCTATCATCTACGAGCTGCTCTGGTTCCTGCGCGGCGACACGAACGTGCACTACCTGCAGGAGCACGGGGTGCGCATCTGGAACGAGTGGGCCGACGCCGACGGGGAACTGGGGCACATCTACGGCTACCAGTGGCGCTCGTGGCCGGACTACTGCGGCGGCCACATTGACCAGATAGCCGACGTCGTGGACCAGATACGGCAACAGCCGGACTCGCGGCGGCTCATCGTCTCGGCATGGAACGTGGCGGACCTGAAGCGGATGAACCTGCCTCCCTGCCACCTGCTGTTCCAGTTCTACGTGGCCGACGGGCGCCTCTCGCTCCAGCTCTACCAGCGCTCGGCCGACACGTTTCTGGGCGTGCCCTTCAACATCGCCAGCTACGCCCTGCTGCTCCAGATGGTGGCCCAGGTGTGCGGCCTGCGGGCGGGCGACTTCGTCCATACCACCGGCGACACGCACCTCTACCTGAACCACCTGGAACAGGCACGCCTGCAGCTCACGCGGACCCCGCGCCCGCTGCCGCGCATTATCCTCAACCCCGACGTCAAGGACATCTTCGCCTTCCGCTACGAGGACTTCCGCCTCGAAGGCTACGATCCCTGGCCTCACATCCCCGCACCCGTCTCCGTATGACTCCCCGCATCTCCATCATCGCCGCCGTGGCGGCCGACGGCGCTATCGGCTACGACAACCGCCTGCTTTTCCGCCTTCCCGCGGACCTGCGCCGCTTCAAGGCGCTCACTACGGGCCACACCATTATTATGGGCCGGCGCACGTTTCTCTCGCTGCCGAAAGGCGCGCTGCCCCAGCGCCGCAACGTCGTGCTGTCCCGCCAGCCGGGCGCGGCGTTTCCCGGCACGGACGTCTATCCCTCGCTCGAGGCGGCCCTGGCCTCGTGCCGCGCGGACGAGGAGGTCTTCGTCATCGGCGGGGCCAGCGTCTACGCCGAAGCCTTGCCCCTGGCCGGACGTCTCTATCTGACGCACGTCGATGCCGTGGCCGAGGCGGCGGACGCCTTCTTCCCTCCGCTTGACATCGCCGCGTGGCGGCTGACCGCATCGGAGCGGCACGAGCCCGACGAGAAGAACGCCTGGCCCTATACTTTCGCCGACTACGAACGTATCTGAACATCCCCATGAAAAGACTGACATTCCTCATCCTCACGGTCTGCGCGCTCTGCGCCGCGGCCCGCGACAGGGAGGTGCGCCTCCGCATCATCGAGACCAGTGACATCCACGGCAACTACTTTCCCTACGACTTCCTGGCCCGGCGCACAGGCTCCGGCGGCCTGGCGCGCATCTGCACCTACGTGCGCAGCCAGCGCGAGGCCTTGGGCCGCGACGCCGTCGTGCTGCTGGACAACGGCGACATCCTGCAGGGCCAGCCCTCGGCCTATTACTACAACTACATCGATACGGCTGCCGTCCACGTCTGCGCGGCCATGCTCAACTACATGGGTTACGATGCGGCCACGGTGGGCAACCATGACATCGAGACGGGGCACCCCGTCTACGACCGCTGGACGGCTGCCTGCGGCTTCCCGGTCATTGCCGCCAACGCTACGGCCACGACCACGGGCCAGCCTTACTGGAAGCCCTACGCCATAGTGGAGCGGCAGGGCGTGCGCATCGGCGTGCTGGGACTCGTCACGCCGGGCGTGCCCACGTGGTTGCCCGAAAAGCTCTGGGCGGGCCTGCGCTTCGACGACATGGTGGCGACGGCGCGCCGCTACGTGGCCGAACTGCGCGACCGCGAGGGCGCGGACCTCGTCGTAGGCCTGTTCCACTCCGGCACGGGCCGCGCCGACGCCCGCGGCGCGCTCAACGAAAACGCCGCGCTCCAAGTGGCGCGCGAAGTGCCGGGCTTCGACCTCGTGCTCTGCGGACACGACCACCGCGAGGCCAACCGCTGGGTGGTCAACGCGGCAGGCGACAGCGTCCTGGTGGTCAACCCCGCAGCCAACGGCCGGAAGGTGGCCGAAGTAGACGTGACGCTCCGCCGGCAGGAAGGGAAGCCCGTGGACAAGCGGCTGAGCGCACGCCTCGTGGACGTGGCGACGCTCGCCCCCGACGCCGGCTTCTGCCGCACGTTCGCCGGCCAGGAGCAAGCCGTGAAGCGCTTCACGGAACAGGTCATCGGACAGAACCGCACGGCCCTCACCACGCGCGACGCCTTCTTCGGCCCCTCGGCCTTCGTGGACCTGATACACGACCTGCAACTGCGGCTCAGCGGTGCCCGGATCTCCTTCACCGCCCCCATCTCCTTCAACGCCGCCATAGCCGCCGGACCCGTGCGCGTAAGCGACATGTTCAACCTCTATACCTACGAGAACCAGCTCTACGTGATGCGGCTCACGGGGAAGGAAATCAAGGACTACCTGGAGTATTCCTACGGACACTGGACCCGGCAGATGAGCGGCCCGGACGAGCACATGCTGAACTTCCGCGCAGGCGCCGACACGCTGGCCGATGCGTGGCAGCGCCTGGCCTGGCCCAGCTACAACTTCGACTCGGCCGCCGGCCTGCGCTATACGGTGGACCTCTCCCGGCCCCAGGGACAGAAAATCCGCATCACGGGCCTGACGGACGGCACGCCCTTCAGCCCCGACAGCACCTACCGCGTGGCCGTCAACTCCTACCGCGGCAACGGCGGGGGCGGACTGCTGACGGAGGGCGCCGGCATCCCGAAGGACAGCCTGGCGGGACGCATCGTCTGGAGCACGGACCGCGACCTGCGCTTCTATCTCATGGAAGAGATACGCCGTGCCGGCATCATCGACGCCCGTCCGCGCAACGACTGGAAATTCATCCCCGAGGCCTGGGCCGAAAAGGCCGCCCGGCGCGACTCTGTCCTCCTGTTCCGCTGAACGCGGCGGCTGCCCGCACCCGTTTTCTGCAGGCCGCGGGCCGGAATTGCAAGTTTTCAGCAACTTTTTCCGGGGAAACATGCCTCTGTTTGAAATTAATTCGTAACTTTGCACCCGGTTTCCGATAAGGACAGCCGTTTCAACCTTACTCTGGAGAGGTGCTCGAGTGGTTGAAGAGGCACGCCTGGAAAGCGTGTAAACCCCCAAAGGGTTTCGTAGGTTCGAATCCTATCCTCTCCGCACGGACGAATCCCGTCAGCGAAAACGCTGACGGGATTCGTCCTTTTTTCGCGCCTGCGGACGGCCCGGCCGCCCGCAGACTGCCCTGCTTGACGGACGGGCGCGCGTGTCTGACGGCCTCGACAGACAGGCCGGGCGCCGCGGGCCGCGCGCACAAGGTCAGCACCAATGCTCACGGGGCTAAGGCGAGCCTCGACGGGGCTAAGGCGAGTTCCAACGGGGCTAAGGCGAGTTCCGACGGGGCTTAGCCCCGTCCGCACGAAGCCTGCGGGAGTGCCTGCGGCGCACGGACCGCCCCGCCCGGGAAGGGCCGCCCGGCGGCCGCAGCGCAACAAAGCGTGCGCGGGCCGCGGCCGGAACGCCATAAAACCTTATCTTTGCACGAACGGGACGCCTGCCCGCCTTTTCGGATAAAAACTTCCTCGCCATGAAACGCCACTTGCTCTTCTTCATCCTCCTCGTATTCGCAGCCGGCACGGGCCGCGCCGCGGAACTTCCGGACCGCCTGCCCCGCACGGACCGGGAATGGGCCACGTTCCTGGGCCGGCACGACCTGTGCTGGGACACGCTGACGGCGGACCCCGTGCAGCCGGCCTTTGACAACCGCCTCACGACGGGCTACTATGCCGGAGTCATCATGGGCAACGGCCTGCTGGGCACGAACCTGTACAAGCTGCGCGACGGCGTCTACCGCCTCAACATGGGGCGCAGCGACGTGACCGAGGCGCGGCAGCCCTACAACCTCTACAACTCGGCCCGCCTGCCCATTGGCTACTTCACGCTGGCGACGAAAGGGAAGGTGAAGGACGAGCGGCTGCGCCTCTCGCTCTACGATGCGACGGCGCTGGGGCGCATCGTCACGGACGAGGGCGAAATCCGCCTGCGCACCTACGTGCACGCGGCGGCGGACTACGTGGTCTTCGAGACGGAAACGAGCGGCGGCGAGGCGGACTTCTCCTGGGACTTCGTGGCACAGCAGGCCGTCAGCCCGCGCCAGGTGTTCAACCACGACGCGCCGGCGGGTTACGTGGACGCGCTGGGGCGCTCGAACCCGGAGCCAGAGCGCCTGAGCCGGGAGGGCTGCGAAATATCGGTGCAACGGCTGACGACGGACACCACGTTCCGCACGACGGC
This sequence comes from uncultured Alloprevotella sp., assembly GCA_944320745.1. Classification (GTDB taxonomy): domain Bacteria; phylum Bacteroidota; class Bacteroidia; order Bacteroidales; family Bacteroidaceae; genus Alloprevotella. Next base: position 17,169 of record CALUIN010000003.1, read on the forward strand.
GCGGGCCTACGCCGTGGCCTGGCGCGAAGAACGCCACGGGCAGCGGCGGCGCATCGTGGCCACCGTGACGCAGGCACCCACCGCCGAGGAGGCCGCCGACCAGGCCATCCGCACGCTGCGCCGGGCGGCCCGCACACCAGCCCGGCGGGCCTGGCGCGCCCACTGCGACTGGTGGCACGCCTACTACCGCCGCGCCGCTTTCCTCACCTTCCCCGACGCGCGCCTCGAGGCTTTCTACTGGATACAGTATTACAAGTTCGCCTCGACGGCCCGGCCGGGCTGCCCGCCGGTTGACCTGCAGGGCGTCTGGCCCACGTGGGACACGCCGTGGACCGCCATCTGGGCCAACCTGAACCTGCAACTGACGTACTCCTGGCAGACGAAGGCGAACGTGGGCTTCCTGGCGCAGCCGCTCTGGGACGCACTGTGGACGAACCGCAATAACCTGCGGCGCAACGTGACGGACATCCCGCAGCAGCGGACCTGGACCGATGCGGCCTGTCTGGGGCGCTCGTGCTCCTACGACTTCCACTCGCCGCTCGACCCCGCTCTGGCCGAACGCAACCAGTACGAGGCGGGCAACCTGATCTGGCTGCTGTTCTACTACTGGCAGCACTGCCGGGGCTATGGCGACGCGAAGCAGCTGGGCAGCCGCTTCTACCCTCTGCTGAAAGCGGCGACCAGCCTCTTCCTGCACCTGCGCACGGAGCGCAACGGGCGCTACGGCCTGCCGCCTACGGCCTCGCCGGAATATGGCAACCGAAGCGTGGGGCCAAACAGCAACTACGACCTGGCCAGCCTGCGCTGGGGGCTGCGCACCCTGCTCGAGACTGACTCGCTGCTCGGGCTGCACGACCCGCAACGGGCCGTCTGGGCCGACTTTGAGCGGCGGCTCGTCCCTTACCCCTACGATGACGCCACGGGCTTCCGCGTGAGCGAGACGACGGCATTCCGCGACACGACGCACCGGCACTATTCGCACCTCTTCATGATTTACCCTTACCGCTCGGTGAACTGGGAGCAGCCGGCCGAACGGCCGCGCATCTCCCTGAGCGTAGGCCGGTGGAAGGGAAACCAGGGCTATTCGCGCACGGGCAAGGCGGCCATGCTGCTGGGCATGGGCGACGGCGACGGGGCCTGGCGGGAAATGGAGATCTTCCTGGACCGCTTCATCAAGCCCAACACGCTCTACGCCGAGACCGGCCCGGTGATAGAAACGCCCTTGGCCGCCATGTGTACGGTGCACGACTTCTACCTACAGGACTGGGGCGGACGCATACGGGTGTTCCCGGCGCTCCCGGCACACTGGACGGACGCCGCCTTTGCCCGGATGCGGGCCGACGGGGCTTTCCTCGTGAGCGCCACGCGCCGCGGCGGGCGCACGGTGCTGGTGGAGGTGGAGAGCGAGAAAGGGGGTACGTGCCGCCTGGCTACGGACATACCAGCGGCGGAATGCCGCGTGACGGACCGGCACGGCCGGCCGCTGGCCTTCCGCACGGAGGGGGCGGCGGGTAACGTCATCGCGGTGGAGACGCAGCCGGGGACGGTGTTCCGCGTGACCCGCGCCGGCGCAGCGGCGGCAGAGCCCGCACCCCTGCCCCACGGCCCCCGCGAGGCGCATCCCTACGGCGTGCGGCGAAGCCACCGGGCGCGCTGAACTTTTGCCGGACGAGAACGGTCCGCTTCACTTTTTCGGCGGACGGACCCGATATGTCGTATTTTTTTCCTAACTTAGCTTGCTAATTTGGCGTACTGGGCACAAAGCCCATCTTCTACGCGCGGCCATTCCAGGTTGCGCCCTTTGCACATGAATAGTAAAAAACGACATATCAATGATTTACAACTGGATTTACGAAGCGCCCTCTCCCGAGCGGGCCGCGGCCGCGAACCGGCTGGCGCGGGAGCTGAGCCTCCATCCCTCGCTCGGGAAGCTGCTCCTCGACCGCGGCTTCACCGACACGGCCGAGGCGTACCGCTTCTTCCGCCCGCAGCTGACAGAGCTGCACAACCCGTTCCTCATGGACGACATGCAGGCGGCCGTCGACCGCCTGAACGAGGCCATGGGCCGCAAGGAGCGCATCATGGTCTACGGCGACTACGACGTGGACGGCTGCACGGCCGTGGCGCTGGTCTACAAGTTCCTGCGGCAATACTACTCCAACGTTGACTTCTACATCCCCGACCGCTACGACGAGGGCTACGGCATCTCGCGCAAGGGCATCGACCTGGCGGCCACAGAGGGCGTGCGTCTCATCATCGTGCTGGACTGCGGCATCAAGGCGGTCGAGGAAATAGCCTACGCCAAGTCGAAAGGCATAGACTTCATCATCTGCGACCACCACGTGCCGGACGAAGAGCTACCCTGCGCCGTGGCCATACTCAACCCCAAGCGGCGCGACAACCACTACCCCTATACGCACCTCTCGGGCTGCGGCGTAGGCTTCAAGCTCATGCAGGCCTTCGCCGTAAGCAACGGCATAGAGTTCAACAAGCTCGTGCCTCTGCTTGACCTTTGCGCCGTCAGCATTGCCTCGGACATCGTACCCGTCATGGGCGAGAACCGCATCCTCGCCTACCACGGGCTGCGCCGCCTCAACTCCAACCCCAGCATCGGCCTGCGCGCCATCGTGGACGTATGCGGGCTGGGCGGACGCGAGCTCTCGATGAGCGACATCATATTCAAGATAGGACCGCGCATCAACGCGTCGGGACGGATGCAGAACGGCCGCGAAGCCGTAGAGCTCCTCGTCGAAAAGGACTACGCCCTGGCGCTGGAGAAAGCCAACCGCATCAACCTCTACAACGAGGCGCGCAAAGACCTGGACAAGCAGATGACAGAGGAAGCCATCGAGCAGGTGACGGAACTGCCGGACCTGGACCGGCGCCGCAGCATCGTCATCTGCAACGAGAAGTGGCACAAGGGCGTCATAGGCATCGTGGCCTCGCGACTGACGGAACAGTACTACCGGCCGGCCGTGGTGCTCACATGCGCCGACGGCATCGCCACAGGCTCGGCCCGCTCCGTGTCGGGATTCGACGTGTACCGCGCCGTACAGAGCTGCGCCGACCTGCTCGAAAACTTCGGCGGCCACACCTACGCGGCGGGGCTGTCGCTCAAAGCGGAGCACGTGGAAGAGTTCAGCCGGAGGTTCGAGAAATACGTGGCCGACCACATCCGCAACGAACAGACGCAGCCCAGCCTGTACATCGACGCGCTCCTCGACTTCAAGGACGTCACGTTCCGCTTCTACCAGCAGCTGAAGCGCTTCTCTCCGTTCGGTCCCGGTAACGAAAGGCCCATCTTCTGCACACGCCGCGTCTACGACTACGGCACAAGCAAGGTCGTGGGCCGGGGACAGGAGCACATCAAACTGGAACTCGTCGACAACCGAAGCAGCCGCGTCATGAACGGCATAGCCTTCGGGCAAAGCTCCCAGGCCCGCTACATCAAGACCAAGCGCGCCTTCGACATCTGCTACGCCATAGAGGAAAACTCCCACAAGCACGGCGAAGTGCAACTGCAAATCGAGGACATCCGGCCCTGCGAGTAAACGCAGAGACAGGCCGCCGGGCCTCACTCTTTACCCTAACGACCACATGGAAGAACACGGTTTTTCCCAAGCTACGGAGCAGGACTTCACGGCCCTGCTCCGACAGTATTGGGGCTACGACAGCTTCCGCGGCATCCAGCCCGAGATCATCCGCAGCATAGCCGACGGCCACGACACCCTGGGACTGATGCCCACGGGCGGCGGCAAGAGCCTCACCTTCCAGGTGCCGGCGCTCGCCCTCAAGGGCATGACGCTCGTCGTCACGCCCCTCATCGCCCTGATGAAGGACCAGGTGGACCACCTCTGCAGCCGCGGCATACGCGCCGCCGCCGTCTACTCCGGCCAGCAGCGCGAGGAGATGCTGAAAATACTGGACAACAGCGTCTTCGGCGCCTACAAGTTGCTATACGTATCGCCCGAGCGCCTCGGCACCGAACTCTTTCTCAACAAGCTCAGGCGGATGGACGTGAGCTTCATCACGGTGGACGAGGCGCACTGCATCTCGCAGTGGGGTTACGACTTCCGCCCGGCCTACCTGCAAATCGCGCAAATCCGCCGCCATCTGCCCGACGCCCCCGTACTGGCGCTCACGGCCACCGCCACCCCCGACGTGGTGCGCGACATCTGCCGCCAGCTGGCCAGGCCAGGCCAGGCGGCAGGAGCGGCGGCGGCCGACGGCTGCTGCGGCTTCAGGGTGTTCCGCATGAGCTTCGCGCGGCCCAACCTGCGCTACGTGGTCCGCCGCACGGAGGACAAGTCCGCCAAGCTGGTCCACATCCTGCGCAGCGTACCGGGCCCGGCCATAGTCTACACCCGCAGCCGGCGCGGCACGACCGACGTCGCACGGATGCTGGAGCAGGAGGGCATCAGCGCGCTCAGCTACCACGCGGGCCTCACGAACGTGGACAAAGACGTAAGGCAGCGCGCCTGGCAGGAAGGCGAGACGCGCGTCATGGTAGCGACCAACGCCTTCGGGATGGGCATCGACAAGGCCGACGTAAGGCTCGTCGTCCACATGGACTTGCCCGACTCCGTCGAGGCCTATTTCCAGGAGGCCGGGCGCGCCGGGCGCGACGGCCGCGACGCTTTCGCCGTGCTGCTCTACAACAACCGCGACCACGGGAAAATGTTGCGCCGCATCCCCGAGACGTTTCCCGAGAAGGAGTTCGTAGGCCGCGTGTACGACCGCCTGGGCGACTTCTTCCAGCTTGCCGTGGGCGACGGTTTCCAGGTAACCTACGAGTTCAACCTGGAGCGCTTCTGCGCCCTGTTCAAGTTCTTCCCCGTCCCCGTAGTGAGCGCGCTCCAGCTACTCACCCGCGCCGGATACCTGGACTACCGCGAGGAGGAGGAGAACAACTCGCGGCTGCTCTTCCTCGTGGACCGCGACGAACTCTACCACATGCGCCGCCTGCCGGGCCACGGCGAAGAGATTGTCCGCACCGTGCTGCGATGCTACGGCGGTGTCTTCTCGGACTACGTCTTTATTGACGAGCAGCTCCTGGCGCTGCACTGCGGCCTGACGGTGCACGAGGTGTACGAGACGCTCAAGGCGCTGACGCACATGCGCCTGCTCCACTACGTGCCGCGCAAGGACGTGCCGCGCATCACCTACCTGACGCGCCGTGTCGACGTGGGGCAGGTCTACCTTCCGCCCGAGGTCTACGAGGAGCGGAAGGCCAACTACACGCAGCGGGTAATGGCCATCCTGCGCTATGCGGCCGAGGACGACGAATGCCGCAGCCGCTACCTGCTGCGCTACTTCGGCGAGGAGGGGGCGGCGGACTGCGGCCGCTGCGACGTGTGCGCCGCGCGGCGACGCCAGGCTCCGCGCGGCGACGCGCTGGCGGAGTGCGTCGCGGCGCAGCTGGCCGACGGCCAGCCCCGGCGGCCGGCCGACCTGCGCTACGACGGCTTCACGGACGCCGCGCTCGGCGAGGCCCTGCGCCGCCTGACGGAAGAGGGCCGCATCGTCCTGCGCGACGGCTTCTACGTGCTCGCCCCCGGCCGCTGACCCGCCGGGACGGGTGGATACAGAAAGACGGCAGGCGCCTCCCGCGCGTTGCGGGGAAGCGCCTGCCGTAATTTTTTCCGCTGGGGTTAAACCTCAGGCCTCGGCTTGGGGCTCTACGGACACCACGCTGCGGTTGCGGTTGCCGCGGTGGAACGTCACTACGCCGTCGGTCAGCGCGAAAAGCGTGTGGTCGCTGCCCATGCCGACGTTCTTGCCGGGATAGTGCACCGTGCCGCGCTGACGCACGATAATGTTGCCGGCGACGCATACCTGGCCGCCCCAAATCTTAACGCCTAATCTTTTGGAAGCCGACTCACGGCCGTTCTTAGAACTACCTACACCTTTCTTGTGTGCCATTTTCTTCTAATTTTCAGGGTTAAGCGATGACTTGTTTGATACTCAGTTCGGTGAACTGGTGGCGATAGCCGTTCAACTTGCGGTAGCCCTTGCGGCGCTTCTTGTGGAAGACGAGCACCTTGTCGCCCTTCACCAGCGGCGAGAGTACTTCGCAAACCACCTTGGCACCTTCCACGGTGGGCGCGCCTACGGTGATCTGGCCGTCCTTCTCTACCAATAAAACTTTTCCGAACTCAACAGTCTGGCCGTTCTCGGCAGCGCTGATGTGGTTCACATAGAGCTTTCTGCCTTCCTCAGCCTTGAACTGCTGACCGTTAATCTCTACGATTGCGTACATTGTGAATTAGGATATAAACGGATTTACTCCGTGGGGCGGGCTTCTTCGTGAAGCCGCTTGTATAGCCCCGGCGGACTCTAAAATCGGCTGCAAATTTACTACTTTTTTCGGACAACAGCTTCATTGCGGACCAATTATTTGCTAAATTCGCGCAAAAGCGCGCCCGATACGCCGTGCGCCCCGCCGGCGACTGGCTGCGGCCACTGGCCTTAGCCCCGTGCGGACGCGCCTTAGCCCCGTGCGGACGCGCCTTAGCCTCGTGCGGACGCGCCTTAGCCCCGTAAAGCGCAGAACGCCGTGAGGGGCGGCGGACGGAGGGACAGGGGGCAAAAGATTCGGCGCGCGACGGCCTGTTTTAGACCGGGACAGGCCTGAGTTATGGCCTTTTCTTCCTATATTTGCATTTAGAAACACTTCATAACCCTTCATCGCTACCATGAAACGACTCATCCTTTCCCTACTGCTTGCCGCCGGCCTCGTCCCGCTGGCCGGCCAGACGGCGCAGGAGGTGCGGCAGGACTTCTTCAGACGCTTCAGCGAGACGGCGGCACGCGACGCCGCCCAGGCCATGATGCAGCTGAACCTTAAGCCGGAATGCCTCAGCGCCCTCGAGTTTCTCTACGCCTACATGCCCGGCCCGGACATGGCAGACTATCCGCTCTCCTTCTACGTGGCTCAGACCGAATGCGCCCTGAGGGCACGGCGCGAAATGCCCTGGGGCGCCACGGTGCCCGAGCGCGAATGGCTCCACTTCGTCCTGCCCGTCCGCGTCAACAACGAGAACCTGGACACCTTCCGCACAGCGCGCTACGAGGAGCTGAAGCAGCGCGTCGCGGGGCTCTCCATGCGCGACGCTGTGCTCGAGGTGAACCACTGGTGCCACGAGTACGTGACCTACCAGCCTTCGGACAGTCGCACCTCGGCCCCGCTGGCCACCATGCGCAGCGCCACCGGCCGCTGCGGCGAGGAGTCCACATTCACCGTGGCCGCCCTGCGCGCCGTCGGCATTCCTGCGCGCCAGGTCTACACGCCGCGCTGGGCACACACCGACGACAACCACGCATGGGTGGAAGCATGGGTGGACGGCAAGTGGTACTTCCTGGGCGCCTGCGAGCCGGAGCCGGTCCTCAACCTGGGGTGGTTCAACCAGCCCGCCTCGCGCGGCATGCTCATGCACACGAAGGTCTACGGCCGATACGACGGGCCGGAGGACGTCATCGGCCGCACGCCGTGCTACACCGAAATCAACGTGACGGCAAACTATGCCCCCGTGGCACGGACTACCGTCGTGGTGACCGACACTGCAGGCCGGCCCGTCACGGGCGCCGACGTGGAGTTCAAACTGTATAACTACGCGGAGTTCTTCACCGTGTGCCGCACACGCTCCGACAGCGCAGGCCGGGCCTCAATCACCGCCGGGCTGGGCGACCTGCTGGTATGGGCCGCCCACAACGGACGCTACGGCCTGGCCAAGTTCACCGTGGGCCAGGGCAGCGAGGTGCGCGTGAGCCTGGACCACAGCAGCGGCGAAGCCTTCAGCCTGGACCTCGACGTCACGCCGCCCGCCGGGCGCAACAACCTGCCCCGCGTGCCGGAGGCCGCCGCCAAGGCCAACGATCACCGCAAGGCCGTGGAGGACTCCATACGGACGGCCTACGTGCTCACGTTTCCCGACTCGGCGGCCATAGCCGCCTTCGCCGGGCGCACGGGCCTCGGCTTCGACCAGGTGCGGCCGCTCGTCGAGAAGAGCCGCGGCAACCACGCCGCCGCCTTCGCCCTGCTCGAACGCTACGGGCAGGCGGCCGTCACGCTGCTTTCCACCGTGAGCGACAAGGACCTGCGCGACTTTGACCCGGCCGTCCTGGCCGACCACCTGGAGGCCGCACGGACCGGCGCCGACTCGCTCGGCGACTGGACGGCTACGGAGACCTACCGCCGCTACGTGCTCTGTCCGCGCATCGGCAACGAGCGGCTCACGCCGTGGCGCAGCTATCTGCAAAAGGCCTTCACGCCGGCGCAACGGGCCGCCTTCAGCCAGGCTCCGGAACGCCTCGCGCTCTGGATTCTCCAGAACGTGCAGACCGACAGCCTGCACAATCCGCTCGGGCTCTGCCTCTCGCCGGAATCGGCCTTCCGCTGCCGGCTGGCGGACGTGGCGGGCCAGAGCCGCCTCTTCGTGGCGGCCGCCCGCGCGCTCAACGTGGCGGCCCGCATCGACGAGGTGACGGGCAAGGTGCAGTATGCGCTGGAGCACACCGGCGCGCCGCAATGGCACACCGTCCCCTTCAGCGACAAGGCATGGCGCACGCGCACCCTGGCCCAGGAGAAGGTAAGGCAGGCCCGCGCGAAAGTGGGTCTGGCGCAGGAAGAGGCAGCCGGCGAAGCGGCGATGCCGGACAGCCTGGCGCTGACGGCCGCTCCGGCTCCCGCTCACCTGAAACTCGGCTTCACCCCGCGCCGCTACATGGAGAACCCGAAGTACTACACCCACTTCACCCTGAGCCGCCTGCAGGGCGGGATGCCCGCGTTGCTCAACTACGCTGAGAACGCCACGTGGGAGCATCCCTTCAGCGAGGGCGTGGAGGCCGATGCCGGCGACTATCTGCTCACCTCCGGCACGCGCATGGCGGACGGCAGCGTGCTGGCCCACATGGCCGTGTTCGCCGCCGCGCCGGGCGCCTCGGTAGAGGTCCCGCTCGTCATGCGCGAGGACCGCACGGGGCTGCAGGTCATCGGCAGCTTCAACTCCGAAAACCTGTACTTCGACGCTGAGGCGCAGACCGTCCGCTCCGTCCTCGCGACGACGGGGCGCGGCTACTTCGTCGTAGGCCTGCTGCGCGCCAACAACGAGCCGTCCAACCACATCCTGCACGACCTGGAGAAGCTCCGCTCCGACCTGGAGAAGTGGGGACGCCCCATCCTCCTACTCTTCCCCTCACAGGACGAACTGGAGCGTTTCAACCAGAACCGCAGCGAGTTTCCGGGCCTGCCCTCCACCGTACGCTTCGGCGTGGACAGCGAGGGCGCCGTGGCCGCCGACCTCTTCGGCAGCGGGCTCGTCCCGACGCGCGAGACGCCCCTGCTCGTCCTCGGCGACACGTTCAACCGCGTCGTATTCTGCGTGCAGGGCTACACCATCGGGGCCGGCGAACAAATCAAGCAGGCGGTGCGGAAACTGAAATAAGAACATCCCCGCCGGGGAATATACGGAAAAAGGAGCGCCGCGGCGCTCCTTTTTCTTTTGCGATAAGAACGGAATGAGGCGGAGAGCCCCTGCGGTCCGGGCGGGATGCCGTTCGGTCGCGGGCCGGGCCAGGGCCGCAGAGGGTCAGAAATTGTAACGCAGCGTCAGCAGCGCTTCCGCGGGACGCAGACGGTAGGTGTCCGTGGTGACGTCGAAGAGCGAACTGCTCCGGATGACGTACAAGCGGCGGTTCGTCAGGTTGCGGGCGGCCAGCTCCGCCTCCCAATGTCCGTGCATATAGCGCATGCCGCCGTCCAGGAAGAGGTCGTGACGGAAGTGCCCTTCCTCCATTTCGTTTACGTTGTACGAACAGGTCGCGTAGAGCTGGAACTGCTTGACGGGAAAGACCGAGAGGTTCAGATAGGCCGAAACGTTGTCGAAGTGCGTGTTGTCCGCCAGCCCGTCCGTGCGCACCGACGAGCGGAGCCACGAGACACTGGCCTGCGCCACGATGTGCTCGTCCCAGAAGGTCTGGCGCATCGAGCCGTTGAGCGTGGTGAAAAGGCTGCGCGTCCCGTAACAGACATCCTCGCGCAGCACCGCGCTCCGCCGGCCATTGACCGAGGCGTTGAAGGAGAAGAGCATACGCTTGTCGAAAATGTTCTGCATGTAGGAGGCGGAGGCCACCCAGTAGCGCGTCGTGTTCTTCTGGTTGACGACGGACAGCTGCGTGCCCGTTTCGCTGACGTGACTGCTGGCCATGAGGTCGTCCTGCGTAGCGTTGAACGCGCCGCTGAACTTCACGCGGTAGCCCTTGAAGCTGTTCTCCAGATTCAGGGCGGCGTTGAGATAGAAGCGTTCCTCGCGCGGCAGGGCGCCGTCGCCCATCGTCCGCTGCTCGCGGTAGGTCACCCACAGCGGTCGGAGGACGAAGGAAGACAGTCCGCCGTGGTTCACGCCGTAACCGGCCTTCATCGAGGCCGTGACCAAGGGGGAAAAGCGCAGGTTCAGGCTCGTCGACGGCGCGAGGTAGGGGCGGTGCCGACTGTAGCGCACGCCGTTCAGCGGGTTGCGGTATGCCAGGTCGTACATCTGGACATCCGCCTGCAACTTCCAGATGGCCATGCCATAGCGCAGCGTGTAGCGCGGCCCGACGCTCGTGACGAACTGATAGCCGCGGGCATCGTTTTGCCCCAGGCTGGATTCACTGTCCATCTGATCGTGCGCCGCCTGGAAGGTCAGAGCCAGCCCTAACTGACTGAGCTGGCTCAGGAACCAACTGTAAGAAGTTCCCATGCGGAAGCGCAGCGTCCGGCCGCCTGTGCGCTGGTCGGCCAGCAGAGAGTCCGCCGCCGTGTCCACGGCACGCAGGTGGCCGTCCGGCGTTTGGGCGTACGACAGCGCACCCTGCAGCTGGAAGGCCCGCTGGCCGCGCCGGCGCACGATGCGGAAATCGTCCGTCAGCCCATAGGTATCCAAGGCGTTGCGCTGCCGCGCGTTCACCGTCCCCGCGGCCAGGTAGCGGTTGCGGTCGAAGCTGCCGCGCAGCTTCAAGTCGTTGTACAGGTAGAGACTGGCCGAGTTTTGCTCCAGCCTCAGGTTCAGCCTGCCCAGCTGGTGGCGCAGGCTCGTCTGTCCCAGCTCCTGCACCACGATTCGCTCCCCACCCGCGCCAAGATAGTCCGTCGTGCGGTCCGAGCCGTACTGCTGGTCACCGTAACCGTAGCTGCCGGCGACGGTCATAGTCAGCGACTCGCCCAGCTTAAAGAGGTTGCGCACCGAAGCTATGGCCGACGTCCCGCGGCGGTAGCGGTTGTCGGGCAATGCGCCGGAGGAGAAGACCTCGTCGTTGAACACGGACGCCGCCAACGGTTCGCTCTCGCCCGAGCCGAAACCCGGCATCGTGGCTATCTCGTTGCTGTAGTCCCGGCCGAAGTTCCCGCCCTTCAGGGTTACCATGTGCTGGTGCTTCGGGGCAATGAGCATCATAAATGCCTCGCCCGTCCAGGCCGTGCCTGCCCCGCCGCCGGCGCCGGCCTTGGCGTAGCCCACAGGGCGCAGCAGGCTCTTCTTCTTCAGCTTCAGATTGAGCGCGGCGCGCTCCGAGAACTCCACATCCTTCAAGGCCTGGATGGGCTGATGATTCTGGTAGACCTCCACGGCCGAGACGTCGTCCGGCCGCACATTCTTCGTGGCGATGGTGTAATCACCGCCCAACATGTTAAGCCCCTCGATGTAGAAACGGTTAATATCCTCGCCGTTATATTTGATTTTCCCGTTGGTCTCTACCGTAACGCCCGGGATGCGGCGTATCACGTCCTCGATGTTGCGGTCGTCGCCGCTCTTCAGCTGATTCACGTTGTAGCTCAGCGTATCGCCCGTGATGCGAAGGGCCGGCGCGCGCACCGTCACTTCACGGAGCTGCTGCCCGCCGGGCTGCAGGCGCACGTCGGGCAAATGCTGCGAGCGGTTTTCCGCCGTCAGTTCGCCGGGCCGGTAACTCAGGTGCGAGACGCGCAGCCGCAGCTGCGGGGCCGGCACCTTCACCGTCAGCACATAGTTTCCTTTGGCGTCGGTCGAGCTGTAGGCTGCGAGCGAATCCCCCTTCGCGCCGTACACTTTCACGATAGCGCGGGCCACCGGCTTGCCGGATGTATCGGTCACGCGGCCTGTCAGTCTCGCCTGTGCCGCTACGCCCAGCGCCAGGAGCCATGCGGCCATCATCATTGTCCAAATCTTCATCGCATCGCCATTATTGTTCATGAATGTAGAAACTATGGTGCCACCCCCGCCTCGTAGCCGTCAGGGGGCGCAAAGGGACCCGCCCCGCGCTATTCCAGTTCCAGCGGCTGGTAGAACATACGCTTTAGAGAGGCGACTTGTATGGTGGGCCGCTCGGACGGTGACAGCTTGGCTAACTTCTGCTCCATGTACGTATCAAAGCCGGTCAGCACTTCGCGCTCCAGTTTCAGCACGTCCTCCCTCGCCATGGGCACGTCCTCGGGCCCGGGAATGGTGCGGGCCACGTAGTACGTCTCGCCCTCCGGCACGCGCACCTGCACGGCCTCGAAACGCAGCAGGCCGCTGTCCGCCTCGGCGCGCAGGATGAGCCCGGGCAGGCCGTGCAGCTTCCACGGTCCGGCGTCCTCGGGCAGCTTCTCGGCGTACCACGCCGTCCAGTCCCGGCCGCGGAAGCGCGCCGTCGCCTTGCGGCAGGCATAGCCGCATACCGTCGCCGTATCCTCCGTCAGCGTCCAGTCCATCCGCGCCGTGCTGTCCTCGTATATAAAGCGATCATACGTCGTGCCGCCCATGCACGCGAACGTGTCGCCGGCCCGGTCCCGCAGTTGGCTCTCCTGCCAAAAGCTGCTCCATTTCCCGAATCGCTCGTCCATCTCCCCCACCGTGATTTTCCAGTCCGTACGCCAGCACACCGAATCCTTCAGATAGTCGGAGTAGTCACTCCACTTCGTCCACTTCGCGCCTATCTGCATGATATACGCCACGCGCCGTACCACCTTAATCTCCGGGTCTTTCCCCGCGAACGCATAGATACACTCCAGGCGCGGGTCGTCCACTTTCACTTCATGCTTCTGCCGGAAAGGCCGGCCGGAATCCTCGGCAACGGATTCCGGCAACGATACCGCAAATTGCCCCCTTACGGAAAGGGCGCAGCAGGCCAGGGCCCACAGCAGGCATGTCCGTTGTAATATCCTCGCATCCATAGTCTCAAAAAATTAGATTGTTTCAGATTCGGGTCCGGTTACTCCAGCTCCAGCGGCTGATAGAAGAAGCGCGAAGGAAACTGCGTGCGCTCGTTCGGCAGGCCTTGGCTAACCACTTTGACCCCCTTCGAGGCCATGTATTCGCGTAAGCCGGTTCCCAGGACGCGCTCCATCTTGAGCACTTCTTCCCGCGTCGGGTGCAGGTCCATACGCTCGGGATAGGTATAGGCTATGTAGTACGTCTCGCCCTTTGGCACACGCAACTGCACGGCCTCGAACCGCAGCAGGCTGTCCGGCGTCTCCGCCTTCAGGATGAGGCCCGGCAGGCCGTGCAGTTTCCACGGGCCGGCGTCCACGGGAATCTCGTCCGTGTACCACACCGTCCAGTCACGCCCGCGGAAGCGCGTCGTCGCCTTGCGGCAGGCGTAGCCGCACACCGTCGCCTCGCCTTCAGCCAGCGTCCAGTCCATCCGCGCCGTGCTGTCCTCGTAAACGTAAAAATCCAGACCCACCTGGCCGTTGCACGTAAACCGTTCCTCCGCGATGTTGCGCAGCTGGCTCTCGTAGAATTGGGTGTCCATGGGCTGGTCAAGCTCTTCCACCTCCGCGGCGGTGATTTTCCAGTCCGACCGCCAGCACACCGAGTCTGCCCAATAATTATAATAGTCAATGAATTTTGTCCACGACGGGCCCACCTGCAGGATGACCTGGTCCAGTTTAGTCTGACTCAGCACCGTGTCTATCGCCGTATATTCGTAAAGACACTCCAGCCGCGGCTCGTCCACCTTCTTCTCGTTCTTCGGCTGATAGAGTCGCCGGTCCTGCCCTGACGAGCCTCCTCCTTCCGGGATAACCTGAACCACTTGGCCTTGTGCCGTCATGAAGCCGCACAGCACACCCACCAAGAGACATAACCATTTCTTTTCCATATGCGTAAGTTTTAGTAGGCGACGACAACAGCCGGGGCCTATTGCCGCCGCCTATAACCCCAAGGCTATAAAAATATAGTAAATATCCAAACCTCCGGTTACAATCCGCCGAAGTCATATTTGTCCCAATGGTCTTTCACATAGTCAAGATCAAGGCCACAAGCGGCAGCTGTCATAAATTGGATATAAGATTTATAACGTTCCTCTGAAGGAAAATCTTCCTTGTCGGGAATTTCTATCCACGTGGTAAAGCCATCCGGACAAACGATAACCAACTTTTCCGCAGATGCCGGAAGAACGCCACACGCCAATAAAAAAGCAAATGAAAAGAATAACTTTTTCATGGTATATGATTTAAATAGTTAGACATTGAGCCGGACATTGAGATTAAGCGATAAAGCCTTCCGTCCCAGCCCATATTTACTCAGAGGCCTGCGAGTATCCGCAAATATAAGAAATCCATTTCAAACCGCCAAGCGGTTACGAAATATTTCTCACAATATGTTTCTTTTTCAAAACTTCACTATCGGAATAGCGCAAATCCGCGACATCGCGATTATTCCGCCCGTCCGCCCGTCCACGGGGCTTAGCCGAGTTTTTACGGGGCTAAGGCCTGTGACGACGGGGCTAAGCCCCGTGGCCGCCGCGACTATTCCAGCTCCAGCGGCTGGTAGAAGAAGCGCGAGGGAAACTGCGTGCGCTCGTTCGGAAGGCCGGTAGAAATCACTTTTACGCCTTTCGAAGCCATGTAGTCCCGTAAGTTTGTCCCGAAGAAGTGCTCTATCTTGAGCACTTCTTCCCGCGTCGGGTGCAGGTCCATACATTCGGGATAGGTATAGGCTATGTAGTACGTATCGCCCTTCGGCACTCGCAGCTGCAGGCTTCGAACCGCAGCAGGCTGTCCGGCGTCTCCGCCCTCAGGATGAGGCCCGGCAGGCCTTGCAGCTTCCACGGTCCGGCGTCCACGGGAATCTCGTCCGTGTACCACACCGTCCAGTCACGCCCGCGGAAGCGCGTCGTCGCCTTGCGGCAGGCAAAGCCGCACACCGTCGCCGCGCCTTCCGCCAGCGCCCAGTCCATCCGCGCCGTGCTGTCCTCATATATGTAAAAGTCCAGGCCCACCTGGCCGTTGCACGTAAACCGCCCCTCCGCGACGTTACGCAGCTGGCTCTCGTAAAATTCTCGGGGTATGGGCTGGTCGAGTTCTAAAATTTCCGCTGTGCTTATTTTCCAGTCCGACCGCCAGCACACCGAATCTATCCAATAATTGTAATAGTCGATGAACTTTGTCCACGACTGCCCAACTTGCAGGATGATCTGGGCCAGTTTGGTTCTGCGCAGCACCGTGTCAACCGCCGTATATTCATAAAGACACTCCAGCTGCGGCTCATCTACCTTCTTCTCGTTCTTCGGCTGATGGGGTAGCCGAACCCACTCGGGCGAGCCGCCACCGTCTGAGATGATCTGAACTACTTGGCCTCGCACCGCCATGGAGCCACACACGAGGCCCAACAACAGACACAACCACCTTCCCTCCATACAATGCGCGATTTAAGAAGCGGCGGCGGCAGCAGCCAATAGCCGTTGCCGCCGTCCAATGTGTTTCATTGAAAAATTAGCATGTCCCCAAACGTATGCTTACAATCCGCCAAATTCATAGTTGTCCCAATGATCCTTCACATAGTCCAGATCAAGACCACAGGCGGTAGCCGTCTGAGTCTGGATATAAGCTATATAACTCTCATTTGAAGGAAATTTCTCCCTATCAGGGATTTCTACCCTCGTGGTAAAGCCATCTGGACAAACGATAACTAATGTTTCTGCGGAAGCGGAAGACGCGCCACCCGCCAGCAAAAGAGCCAAGAAAACAAATAACTTTTTCATGGTACTTAGTTTTAATTGTTAAACATAGAGCCAGACACTGAGATTAAGCGATAAAGCCTCCCGTCGCGACCCATATTTACTCAAAGGCCTGCGAGTATCCGCAAATATAAGAAATCCGTTTCAAACCGCCAAGCGGTTACGTAATATTTCTCACAATATGTTTCTTTTTCAAAACTTCACTATCGAAATAGCGCCAATCCGCGACATCGCAAATATTCCGCCCGGCGCGCCGCGCACGGGGCTTAGCCGAGTTTCCACGGGGCTAAGGCCAGTGCCGACGGGCCTTAGCCCCGTGGCCGCCGCGCCTATTCCAGTTCCAGCGGCTGGTAGAACGTGCGCTTCGGAAAGCCATCCCCGTTCGCGGAATATAGCAGCTCGATGCGGGCGGACATGTATTCATCATGCTCCAATGCGGCATAGCGCTCCAGCTTCAGCACGTCTGCGCGCGAGATGCGTTGCGCATGCGAAGAAGGCACTTCCTGCATGACAGAATACGCTCCGCCGCGGCGCACGGACTGCGCCTCGAAGGAGAGCAGGCCGTCCGGCGTCGATGCCCGCAGGATGAGGCCGGGCAGGCCGCACAGCTTCCACGGGCCGGCGTCCACGGGCAGCTCCTCCGTGTACCACGCCTCCCACTGCCGGCCCCGGAAGCGCGCCGTCGCCTTGCGGCACAGGTAGCCGCACACCGTCGCCGTGTCCGCCGTCAGCGTCCATGCCGGCAGTGGCGCACGGTCCGTGTAGACGTAGAAATCCATGAAAATCATGCCCTGCACCTCGTACGCGTTGTCCGCCGTTCGCCGCAGGTAGCTGTCGGAGTAAAAGTCGCGCGTCGGAGGCTTGTGCCGGCTGAACTCGCGGCCCGTCATCTTCCAGTCGCTGCGCCACAGCACGGAGTCGGTCCAGTACGCCTCATAGCTGGTAAATTTCGTCCACTCCCGGCCCACTTGCAGCAGGGTGCAGGCCTCGCGCATCTCGCCCAGCACCGTGTCGGCGGCCGTGTAGCGGTAGAGGCATTCCACCTCGGCCGTGTCCACCGTCAGCTTTTCGCCGCTCGTGTACGGCTGGTCTGAATAGTCCTGCGCCGGGCAAACCCAAGCCGCCAGGCAAGCCGCGCACAAGGCGGCCATACGTACAATGTTCTGCTTCATGATTTCTAAGATGACTAAATGACAAGGCGCAGCCAGGCAAGCAATTCGGCAAGGGTGCACCCCGCGGTTAACAGGGAGCTTGCAGGTTTGTCAATCTCCTCGGCAGGGAGGGCCCGATACATTCATATTACCCAATATGAGGTAAAAAGGACCGTCCGAACCCTACTACGAAGCCCCTTTTTCAAAACCCGGAATCCGAGCAGCCCGTGAGGCGTTCAACCGGCGGCGCGCCTCACTCCAGCTCCAGCGGCTGGTAGAACGTGCGCTTCGGGAAGCCGCCTCCGCCCGAGGAGCCGACGAGCTGGATGCGCGCGGACATATATTCGGCATTGTTCAGTGCAGCGTAGCGTTCCAGCCTCAGGTAATCCGTCCGCGAAATGCGCTGCGCGCGGTCTATCGGGGCTTCCCGTAGGATGGCCAAGTCGCCGCCACGGCGCACGGTCTGAGCCTCAAACTGCTGCAGGCCGTCCGGTGTCTCCGCCCGCAGAATGAGCCCCGGCAGGCCGTTGAACTTCCACGGCCCGGCGTCCACGGGAAGCTCCTCCGTGTACCACGCCGTCCAATCCCGGCCGCGGAAATGCGCCGTCGCCTTGCGACACGGATAACCGCACACCGTCGCCGTGTCCGCCGACAATGCCCAGCGGAACTGCGCCGTACTGTCCCGGTACACGTAAAAATCCAGCCCCACCATGCCCTGTATTTGGAAATTATGGTCGTCCAGGCGGCCGTAGTAAGTGTCCCAAGTCGTGCTGCGCACCGGGGGACGGAGCTGCCGGAACTCCCGCACCGTCAGTTTCCAATTGCTACGCCAGCACACTGAGTCTGCCCAGTAACGCTCGTAGCTTCCATATTTTGTCCACTCCTGGCCTACCTGCAAGATAGCATAGTCCACCCTCGTCTGCGCCAGGATGGTGTCCGCGCTCACAAATTCGTAGATACACTCCAGCCGTGGCTGCTCCAGCTTCTCCGCAATGCCGGGATTATAAGGCTGGTCCAAATAAGCCTCCTGGGCCTGTACGCCCCACCCCGCGAGGCACAACAGCAGCACGGCACCATACTTTTTCACTTCCTGCTTCATTTTTCAGAAAAAGAAAAAAGATGCCGGCCTTCAACTCCACAAGCATAAAAGCCGGCATCCCGTTTAACTTCTTGTTATCATTCGTCAGTCCAGAGATGGCAAATCACCTCCATCGAAGAAGAAATCTCCCGGCAGTTTCCAGTCTTCAATACGGACAAGGCAATCTGAGCCACATGCTTTCATAATTACTCCGCGCCGATATTCTTCGTAGGCTCCTGGAGTAGCGAAGGAAGAGGGATTTTCCATCCGCACCAACTTGTCGCCGTCTGGACAGTGTATAACAACCATCGTGGAACTTGCTGCAGCCGGAAGAGCACTGCCCAGAAATAATGCCAATAACAGTTTTTTCATGGCTAATTTCTTTTTGAATAATACAATAGACAGAGTGCATACGGGAAGTCGCTTCCCGCGAAATCCGTGCTGCCGGTTAACGCTGAGGTGTCGGCCAACAATCTCAGCGGCAAATATAAGAAACAAAGAGCTAAATTCCAAATAAATCTCCAAATATTTCACAAAATATTTTCCCGCAGCAAAAACGCACGGCAAATCGGCGACGAAACGTCGCGAACCGCCCCGCAGCGCCCGCCCGCCGCCGGCCCGCCACGGGGCTAAGGGCCATAGCAACGGGGCTAAGGGCCGTAGCAACGGGGCTAAGGGCCGTAGCAACGGGGCTAAGGGCCGTAGCAACGGGGCTAAGGGCCGTGACCGGCACATGCGGCGGACAAAACAACGCAACCAGCCGGGCCGCCCCCGCGCGCCTCACTCCAGCTCCAGCGGCTGGTAAAACAGCGTTCGGGCCAATCCCCTCCCCGTGGGCGAATTGACCACGTTGACCTTTACCTGCGAGCGTATATACTCCTCCGTATGACGGGCCACGACGTACTGCAATTCCAGCACGCTCTCGCGGGTCGGGCGCTGGTCGCCCTTTTCCGGGAATTTCCGGGATACATAATATGTGCGTTCGTCCGCTGCCCGGAGTTGCACCGCTTCGAAACGCAGCACCCCCTCCGAATCCTCCGCCAGCAGAATGAGTCCCGGCAGGCCGTGCAACTTCCACGGGCCGGCGTCTACCGGGATTTCCTCCGTGTACCACGCCGTCCAGGTACGCCCGCGAAACCACGACGTCGCCTTGCGGCAGGGATAGCCGCATACCGTCGCCGTGTCCGCCGACAATTTCCAGCGGAACCGCGCCGTGCTGTCCTCGTAGGAATAATACTGCAGCCCGACGCGTCCCTTACACTCTATCCAGTCAACCCCCATCCTGCGCAGCTGGCTCTCTTCCAAGCCGTCTACGAAAGGGCGCCTCATGTGTTGGTAATCCCGCTCCGTCAATTTCCAGTCCCATTGCCAGCAGAGCGAGTCCAGCCAGTAGTCATCATAATCCTGAAACTTCGTCCACTCCTTCCCCACCTGCAGGATGGTCATGCCCAAGGCGCTCGCCGCCGCTACGGTATCCGCCGCACTGTACTCATAGATGCACTCCATGCGGGTGTCGTCCACCTTCTCCTCGTGCTTGGGCTGAATCACATTATTCAGCCACTTCTCCATATCGTCCACCATTATCGTCACACGGGTGCCTTGCCCCCATCCCCGGAAACCCGTCAACAAGGCCAGGAGAACTAAACAAAATATCCGCAGTTGATTCATATCTCCTCAAATGAAAGAGGCGGGCAACCGCGGGCCGATGCACGCGGCGCGGTTACCCGCCATAAAGTTTACTACAAAAATAATCTTCGAGCGCGACACCGGCTATAGCGCGACGCCGTCACCGGGGCGTACTACGCCATCGCCAGGCTTGAACGTTTCCCAATGATCAACCTCACAGTTCAAGCCGCAGGCCGCCCTTGACAGAAAAGCGATATAATCCTGATAACGTTCCTCTGAAGGATAGAGCGACCTGTCAGGAATTTCAATGTCTACGACCAAACCATCCGCACAATGCACTCTCAAAGTTTCGCCCGCACTTGTGATGACACCTCCCAACAATAGGCCAAGGGCCAATAGCATTTTTTCATGGCTAAATTCTTTTTGAATCATACAATTGACAGAGCGCATACGGGGAGTCGCTTCCCGCGAAATGCGCGCTGCCGGTTAACGCTGAGGTGTCGGCCAACAATCTCAGCGGCAAATATAAGAAACAAAAAGGTAATTTCCAAACAAATCTCCAAATATTTCACAAAATATTTCCCGCAGCAAAAACGCACGGCAAATCGGCGACGAAACGTCGCGAACCGCCCCGCAGCGCCCGCCCGCCGCCGGCCCGCCACGGGGCTAAGGGCCGTAGCGACGGGAATAGGGGCCGTAAAGACGGGGCTAAGGGCCGTGGCCGGCACATGCGGCGGACAAAACAGCGCAGCCAGCCGGGCCGCCCCGCGCGCCTCACTCCAGCTCCAGCGGCTGATAGAACATGCGCTGCGGCAAACGCTTCCCGGGCGACGTGCTGACGACCTTCACCCGCGAGCGCAGGTACTGCTCCGTCATCCGCGCGGCGTTATACTCCAGCTCCAGTACCGTTTCGCGCGTGGGCCGTTGGTCTCCCCGCTCCGGAAAGGTCCGGGCTATATAGTAAGCGCCCGGCTTGCGCAACGCCACGGCGTCAAACATCAGCATGTCGTCCGTCGTCCTCGCCCGCAGGATGAGTCCCGGCAGTCCGTTGAACTTCCACGGCCCGGCGTCCACGGGTATTTCCTCCGTGTACCACGCTTCCCACTGCCGGCCGCGGAACCATGCCTTCGCCTTGCGGCAGGGATAGCCGCACACGGTCGCCGTGTCGGCCAGCAGGGTCCACTCCATCCGCGCCGTGCTGTCCTCATAAATGTAATAGTCCATGCCCACGTTCCCCATACACGTGATGTCGCCGTCAGCTACATTCCGAAGCTGGCTTTCCGTCAGTGTGGACTGCGCCGGCCGGGCCTTGATTTTCAGGAACTCGCCATACGTGATTTTCCAATCGGAACGCCAGCACACGGAGTCTTTCCAATACTCATAGTACGGTTGGAACTTTGTCCAGCCGTCGCCTACCTGCAGCAGAGTCTGCGCCAGAGCCGTCTGGCCCAGAATCGTGTCGACGGCGGTGTATTCATAAAGACATTCCAGCCGGGGCGAGTCCACGCGCTCCTCGTTCTTGGGTCGATAGACCATATCGTAAATCGCGGGATCGTCAGTGGTAATTACGGTTTGGCCGCCGACCGGAAGGCCGCCACATACGACCAGCAAAAAAGAAATCAAAAACCGAAAATGATTCATAAATCTTTTCAATAACGGCGGGGCGAACCGTTTTCTTCTTATCAAGAATTGCGCCGCCCCGCCTTAAAGTACTACATTTGAACCGTCTCTACAGCACTATGGCATCAGAGGTGGCTAAAATCTCCATCGCCCTTGTTTTCCCAATGATTAACAGCAAAGTCGCAGCATTGACCGCAGGCCGCGGTAGCCAAGAATTTGATATTACTGTCATAACGCTCCGCAGAGGGAAATTCAGACGCATCGGGTATTTCAATCTTTACGGTAGATCCGTCCGCACAATAAACAGTCAGCGTCCCTGCCTGAGCAGCGACGGCACCCGTCAGCAAAAAAGCAAGGCTTAAAAACAGCTTTTTCATGTTCTTTGAGATTAAAGGTTGAACATGGCAAGCAACTACAGAAAGGCGATTCCGCCCGTAAAAGCCTGCCGGTTAACTATGAGTGCTTGGCCAAACATATCAACGGCAAATATAAGAAGAAATCAGAAAAATGTCAAGAAACAGGGCCAATATTTTGAAGAAAATACGGACGGTCAATTATTTTCCGCCCATACGGCCACACACGCCGCAGCAGTGCGCGCCAAATGCCACGCACCGCCGCGGCGGATGCCGGTCTGTCTCCCCTAACCGCCGGCCCGGCGCGCCGCGCACGGGGCTTAGCCGAGTTTCCACGGGGCTAAGGCCAGTGACGACGGGCCTTAGCCCCGTGGCCGCCGCGCCTATTCCAGTTCCAGCGGCTGGTAGAACGTGCGCTTCGGAAAGCCATCCCCGTTCGCGGAATATAGCAGCTCGATGCGGGCGGACATGTATTCATCATGCTCCAATGCGGCATAGCGCTCCAGCTTCAGCACGTCTGCGCGCGAGATGCGTTGCGCATGCGAAGAAGGCACTTCCTGCATGACAGAATACGCTCCGCCGCGGCGCACGGACTGCGCCTCGAAGGAGAGCAGGCCGTCCGGCGTCGATGCCCGCAGGATGAGGCCGGGCAGGCCGCACAGCTTCCACGGGCCGGCGTCCACGGGTATTTCTTCCGTGTACCACGCTTCCCACTGCCTGCCGCGGAAACGCGCCGTCGCCTTGCGGCACAGGTAGCCGCAGACCGTCGCCGTGTCCGCCGAAAGCGTCCAGGCCGGCGCTGCTACACTGTCCTTATAGACGTAAAAGTCCACAAAAACCATGCCCTGCACCTCATACACGTTGTCGGCAACGCGGCGCAGGTATTGGTCGGGAAAATAACCGCGGACCGGAGGCTCGAGCTTCTCGAACTCGCGCACGGTGATCTTCCAGTCCCGGCTATTGAGCAGCGAATCCGTCCAATACGTCTCGTAACTCATGAACTTTGTCCACTCCCTGCCCGCCTGCAATATGGCATACCTCTCATTCGTCTGTGCGAGGACTGTGTCCGACGCCGCATACAGATAGATGCAATCCAGCATGGCCGTGTCCACCCGCTGCTTCTCCGACGTGGTATAAGGACGGTCCAGGTCGTCCTGCGCCCGGCAGCACAAGGCCGACAGACAAGCCAGGCAGACGATGGCCGCCACCTTGATTTTCTGTTTCATATGCTATCGAAAAAATTAAAAAGCCCGCCGTTCCCGCAGAACGGAACACGGCAGGCTTCGTGTGTTTCTTATTTGTTCGACCTTGCCATCAGACGATGGGAGGCAGGTCGCCAACCTCAAAGAAGTCGTCCGGCAACTGCCAGTGGTCGATCCTCACATCGCAATCTTGGCCGCATGCACCTGCTATCACGCCCATGCGATAGATCAAGTAATCCTTATCCGAATCAAATGAGGACCTGTCCTCCATCCGCACGAGTTTGTCGCCTCCGGGGCAATGCACGACAACCATCGAAGAACTTGCAGCGGCCGGAAGTCCGCATACAAAAGCCATGAACAATAAAATCTTTTTCATTGCTTATTAGTCAGCGGTTTAACAAAAGGCAGATCTCGAAAAGGAGCAGCTGACTCCAAATGCCGGGGTCTGTCGGTTAACAGCGAGTGTCTGGCCAAACATCTCGACAGCAAATATACGCAGAAGTCCGACAAGGAGCAAGAAAAATAACAAAAAAATTAAAAAATCTTCCACACTACCCGAATATCTTCCGCCCACACTGCCGCCGGATCCGGGCCGGCCGCGCCAAATGCCACGCACCGCCGCGGCTGCCGCCGGTCTGTCTCTCCGAACCGCCGGCCCGACGCGCCGCGCACGGAGCTTAGCCGAGTTTTTACGGGGCTAAGGCCTGTGACGACGGGGCTAAGGCCTGTGTGTGCCGGGCAGGGAAGCCGGGTTGCCCGAAGCCGGCCCGGCGGGGCAGGTAAAGGGCATGGAGGCGGACCGGGCAGCGGGGAGGGGCGGATTTTTAGGGCCCGGGGCGGCGCGACGGAGATTTATTCGTATATTTGCGGCAAAACATTTTGCAAATCTCTTACCCTTAACCCGTTTCCTGCATGAAACAACGCTTTTCCGCTTTTCTCGCGCTGCTGACCCTGACCGTGCTGACGGTCTGGCCGGGCGCATCGGCGCAGACCGCCATAGTGCGCGGCGCGCTCTACCACCTGGTGTCCGGGAGCGACGGCCGGCTGGCCGTGGGCTACGACACGCCGACCGGCGCCGCGCGCGCCGAACGCGCCGACGAGGCACGCGCCGACCAGCACTGGACGCTCACGGAGCTGTCCGGCTCGTGGCGCATCATCTGCCCCTTCTCCAACCTGGCGCTCCGCACGGCGGGCGATGCCGTAAGCACGGGCGAGAACAACGGTTCGGACGAGGCGCAGCTGTGGAAGCTGGAGCCGGCGGGCGATGCCTTCCTGCTCGTCCCGACCAACCGCTCGGACCGCGCCGCCCGCCTGGAGACGGACGGCAGCCTGACGCTCGTGGCCCGGACGGCGGCGCGCACGGACCGCCGCGCACGCTTCCGTCTGGTGCGCGCCGCGCGCACGGGCTTCGACGAAGCGCTGGCCTACCGCTTCCGCTCCGTGGCGCAGCCGGACCTGGTGCTGGGCAACGGGGACTCGGGCGAGAACAACGCGCGCATCGTGGCCGAACGGCCGGACACGACGAACCGCGGGCAGTACTGGACGGTGAAGATGCTCGGCCTGGACCGCCGCGTGGTGAGCGGGGCGTTCTACGCGCAGAACTTCGACGACGGCGGCGGCAACGCGGCCGTGGACTACCTGCTGCAATGGCCGGCGCAGGCGGGCGCGTGGACCAACGCGCAGTTCCGCTTCGAGCCTGTGACCGGCCGGGAGGGCGCGTTCCGCATCGTGTCCGCTTCGCCCAAGAAGCTGGGGAAGATGTACGCGCTGCGCGACGGCGCGGTGAAGCTCGTAGCCTACGATCCGGCCGACCCTACGGGATGGTTCACCGCCGAAGAGGTGGCGAAGCCCAAGATCAAGGCCCCCTACTGGGAGGACGAGACCATGTTCGCCGAAAACAAGGAGCCGGGCGTGGCCACCTACATGCCCTATGAAAGCCAGGAGGCCATGCTGGCCGACACGGCCTATTACGCCACGCCGTGGACCGTCCCCGTGAACACACGCTTCAGGAGCCTGAACGGCACGTGGCGCTTCCACTTCGTCTCCGAGCCTTCGCAGCGGCCGACCGACTTCTACCGCACGGACTACGACATTTCGGCGTGGGACACGATACCCGTGCCGTCCAACTGGGAGATGCAGGGCTACGACCATCCGATTTACTGCAACGTGGAGTACCCGCACGCGAACACGCCGCCCTACATCAAGGCGCGGCCGCGCTTCAACGACGGGGGCAAGAACTACGGCATCAACCCCGTGGGCTCCTACGTGCGGACATTCACCGTACCGGACGACTGGCGCTCCCGCCGCACGTTCATCCACTTCGGCGGCATCTATTCGGCGGCCTTTGTCTGGGTGAACGGCCGCTACGTGGGCTACACGCAAGGCTCGAACAACGTGAGCGAGTTCGACGTGACGGACTTCCTGCAAGGGGGCGAGAACCGCCTCGCCGTGCAGGTGTTCCGCTGGTCGGACGGCTCGTACCTGGAGTGCCAGGACATGTTCCGCATGTCCGGCATCTTCCGCGACGTGTACCTGTACAACGTGCCGCTCGTCTCGGTGCGCGACCACATCCTGACGGCCAGCTTCTTCGAGGGCCTGCAGAACGCCGAGCTGCGCGCCCGGCTCTTCCTCGACGCCCCGGCGGCGCAGGCCGGGGGCAAGCAGCTTGCCGTGGCGCTCTACTCCCCCGACGGGCAGCTCGTGGACAGCGCCGCCTGCCTGCCTGCCGCCGGCACCGACGGACAGGCCGTGGCCGAGGCCGTCCTGCAGGTGAAAGGCGTGCGCCTGTGGAGCGCCGAAACGCCCGAACTCTACACGGTGCGCTTCGTACAGCGCGACGCCGCCGGCCACGAGGAGATGGCCTTCTCCACCAAGTACGGTTTCCGCGACATCCGCATCGCGAACTCGCTGGTCTATGTCAACGGCCGCCGCGTCCTGTTCAAGGGCGTCAACCGGCATGACACTGACCCCGAGCGCGGCCGCGCCGTCACGACGGAATCCATGCAGCGCGACGTGCTCTTGATGAAACGCAACAACATCAATACCATCCGCACGGCACACTATCCCAACGCCGCCCGCATGTATGCCATGTTCGACTACTACGGGCTCTACTGCGTGGACGAGGCGGACCTGGAGGACCACGCCAATCAGAGCATCTCGGACATGAAGTCCTGGGAGCCGGCCTTCGTAGACCGCGTGGACCGCATGGTGCGCCGCGACCGCAACCATGCCTGCGTCGTGATGTGGAGCCTGGGAAACGAAGCCGGAAACGGCGAGAACTTCCGCGCCTGCTACGACGCGGCCCGCGCACTCGATGCCCGGCCCATACACTATGAGGGCACGCGCCTGGCCGGCGTATATGGCGGCGGCCGCTTCTCTGACTTCTACTCGAAGATGTACCCGGGCATGGCGTGGATGAATAAGTACACGAGCGGCATGGACAAGCCCATGTTCATCTGCGAGTATGCCCACGCCATGGGCAACGCCATCGGCAACCTGCGCGAATACTGGGACATCATCGAACGAAGCAACAGCTGCATCGGCGGCTGCATCTGGGACTGGGTGGACCAGGCCATCTACGACCCGCACGAGATGAAGCGCGGCCTGCGCCGCCTCCACACGGGCTACGACTACCCGGGGCCGCACCAGGGCAACTTCTGCTCGAACGGCATCGTGCCCGCCACGCGCCACGAAGGCGCCAAGCTGAAAGAGGTCAAGGCGGCGTACCAGTACGTCAAGTTCGCCGTGACCCACATCGACACGCTGAAGAACCGCGCCGGCATCCGCCTCTACAACGGCTACGCTTTCCAGAAGCTCGACGCCTTCGACCTGCGCTACGAAGTGGTGCGCGACGGTCACGTCGTCGGCACGAAGACCCTTCAGCTGGACGCCGTGGCGCCGGGCGACAGCCTGACGCTCGTGCTCAAGCTGCCGAAGGCCGCGCTCAGGAAAGCCGCGCGCGACGGCCGCGAGACGCTGCTCAACCTGCACGTCGTGCAGCGCGAGGCCTCGCGCTCCTGCCCCGCCGGCCACGAGGCGGCCCACGCGCAGTTTGCCCTGACGGCCCGCGGGCCGCTCCCCGCAATCGCCGCGAAAGCCGGCAAGGGCGGCGCCCTGCGCCTGACCGAGAGCCCGGACCGCCTCACCGTGGAGAACGAGCGGGTCGGCGCGGCGTTCGACAAAACGACCGGGCGCCTCGTCTCGCTCCGCCTCGACGGCCGCGAAGTCATCGCCGCCGGACAAGGTTTCCTCTACGACAACCACCGCTGGATCGAGAACGACAAGTTCACCCGCACGGACAACGGCCTGGCCCCGGCCGGCACCTGCCGCGCCGAGCAGCGCGGCGACGCCTTCGTGGTGACCACAAGCCGCGACGGCGAACTCTGCGCCACCGACATCGTCTACACCATCTACCCGCAGGGCAGCGTCGACATGGACGTCCGCTTCACGCCGAAGAGTGCCGACCTGCGCCGCGCCGGACTGGTCTGCGCCATCGATACGGCCCTCAGCCACGTGGACTATTACGCCTACGGCCCGTGGGAGAACTACTGCGACCGCAAGGACGGCGTCCTCGTGGGCCGCTACGCCACGACGGTGGACCAAATGCCAGAGCGCTACGTGAAACCGCAAAGCACCGGCGGCCGCGAGGGACTGCGCGAGCTGACCCTCTCGGACGGCAAGGGCTTCGGCGTGCGCGTGGAGACGGAGGGCGACGTAGCCTTCTCCGCACTGCGCTTCACGGACGAGGACCTGATGAACGGACTCCACATGTGGGAATTGCAGCCGCGACCCTACACCGTGCTCCACCTGGACGCCTGGACGCGCGGCATCGGCAACGCCAGCTGCGGCCAGGACGTAGATACGCTCCCCGTCTACCGCGTGCCCAACCGGCCGCTCAGCTACAAGCTGCGACTGAGCCGGATGTAAGAACCTGTAAATACTTGCTGCCATGAAGAAAAATCTTTACCGCACGTCCCGCGCCGCGCTGGCCGCCGGCTGCCTGGGACTCACGCTGACCGCCGGCCTGGCCGCCGCGCCCTCCGCGCTGGCCGCCCGCACCCCCGCGCCTTCCGCCCCGACGGAAGCACCGGCCCGCACCGCCGGATGGGCAGGCTTCGACTTCTCGCCCCTGTTCACGATGAAGGGGGTCACCTACACGGACCGCCCGGACTCGGAAGCCGTCATCACGAAGGACTGCCGCATGCGCGCCAAGCGTGCGCTCAGCCTCACGGCCACCGCGCGCAAGGCCCGAAGCATGGCCGCCGCCATGCGCGCCCGCGTCGGCGCGGACAAGCGCTACAAGTACGTCAGCTCCGTCCGCCAGGGCGACCACTACATCTACGTCTACGCCCACAAGGGCGGATGGGACCACGACGAAGTCCTCGTATTCGACCTCTCGGACGACGAGGCGCGCATCATCCAGCTGCGGGGCAACTTCAGCAACAACGACCTGACGCGCATAGCCAAGGCGCTCAAGGCCTGACGCCCCACGGGGCAAACCCACCGCCACGGGCGGCCGTCACGGACAGACGGCCGCCCGTTTGCGTCCCGCCGAAGCGCGGCGCGGCCGCACCGCCCCACGCCCGCCGCGTCCGCCGCAGGCCAGGCGCCGCCCGGCCGCCGCCGCACAGGCCTTAGGCCCGCCGGAACGCGCCTTAGTCCAGAAAAAACTGGCCTTAGCCCCGTGCCGACGAGCCTTAGCCCCGTGCCGAGGGGCCCCGACCCGGGCGAAATCGGCCTTCGTTCCGAAGAAACTGGCCTTGGCCCCGATTTTCCGGAAACGGGACAGAGGTATTTGCCAAATAATCCGTACTTTTGAAGCCGTAATGCCCGCGCCGCGCGCGCCGCTCCGCCTCCGCCGCCCCGGCGGAAAGCCCGCTTTGCGGCCGCCCGCGCGCCCGCCCCATCCCGTTTCGCCATGAACCACAAGAACTCCCGCCTCTGCCTCACCGCCCGCCGCGCTTCGCTGGCCGGGGCGCTGCTGGCCGCCCTCTGCGCCGCCACGCCCGCCGCCGGCCATCGCCGCTGCGCCTCCGCGGTCCCAGCTCCCTCTGCCGCGCCCGCAACCGCCGACAGCGAAAGCTGCGACCTCTCGCCACTGAAGCGTATGAGCGGCGTGGACTACTCCGACCGCGCCGACACGCCGGCCGCCTTCTCCAAAGACTTCTCGCTGCCCACGCGCCGCCTGGTGCAGGCCCATGCCACGGGCCGCGAGGCTCAGGACTACATCCGCACGCTCCAGAAGGAAACGGAGGACAACGCGCGCTACTCCTACG
Source organism: uncultured Alloprevotella sp. (assembly GCA_944320745.1). Taxonomy (GTDB): domain Bacteria; phylum Bacteroidota; class Bacteroidia; order Bacteroidales; family Bacteroidaceae; genus Alloprevotella. Next base: position 46,431 of record CALUIN010000003.1, read on the forward strand.
TCAGCGGCATACAGGAAGAAAACCGCCGCATCTGCATCTACGCCCACGCGGCCGACGGGGCGTACGACGAGATCCTGATCTTCGGCCTGTCGGACGAGGAGTGCTCGGCGCTGCAACTGGCGGGCCGCTTCACCACGGACAACGTGCTCGCCGTCGTGCGGCTGCTGGGCCGCTGAGGCCGGACGCACTGCTCCCTAAAACCTTTCCCGCATGAACATGAACTCACTGCTCCGCCGCCGCGCACTGGCCGTGGCGACAGTGCTCTTGGCGGCCTTCCCCGCCGCCCTGCCCGCCGGCTGCCCCGCCGCAACGCCGACGCCGCTCTGCCCGGCGGCCCGCGACGAATGGAAGGGCCTCGACCTGACGCCCTACCGCCAGATGGACGACGTGGCCCACTCGCAGGTGCCGCAGGCCGCCCTGCAGTTTATCCCCCGACTGGCCGATAAGGTGGAAAGCATCACGGTGCTGACCACCACGGCCCGCAAGCCCGCCCGCCGCTTCGAGGAGCTGCGCGACAGCCTGGAAAGCAACGCGGACTACGAGAACCTGGGCTCCACCAAGAAAGGGGACTACGCCCTCTTCACCTACGGCCACCGCAGCGGCGAGCAGTTCGTCGAAGTGGTGTGCTTCCTCCAGGCGGACCGCACGAGCACCGTGCTGCAAATACGCGGGACGCTGGCGGAGGAGGACATCGCCGGCGTGGCGAAAGTCTTCCTCTGAGGGCCTGCGCGTCCGCAAACGCCCGGATGTCCGGCGGCACTCTTGCTGCAGCCGGACATCCGGCTTGCGTACGGCCCCGCACCGCCGCCCCGCTGCCCACGGCCGCGCCGACGGCCGCCGCGCACTCGATATTTATTGAGCCTCTTAGCGAAAGAATGAATATATTTACGCGGATTGCTTGCATAAATGCAAACAAGTTTGTACATTTGCCGCAACTTTTGATAATCATACTGAAATGAACGAGCGAACACACCGACTGAATGCGCTTCGCGCCATCCTTACTGAAACGGAGGCGGAAAGCCAGGAATTCATCCGCAAAGAACTCTCGCGCCGGGGCTTCGACGTGACGCAGGCCACGCTCTCGCGCGACTTGCGCTCGCTGCGCGCGGCGAAGGTACTCGACGCCCGGGGCCACCGCTACATACTTCCGGACCACCCGCTTTACCGCCGCACGCCGTCGCCCACGCCGCTGGCGGACTACCATCACAACTATGGCTTCATCTCCATCAGCTTCTCGCACAACGTGGCCATCCTGCACACGCGGCCGGGATATGCCGGCGGCCTGGCCTCGGACATAGACGCGCACCATCTGGCCCACGTAGCGGGCACACTGGCCGGCGACGACACCATCCTGCTCATCATGGCGGAAGAGGCCGCCCGCGAAGACGTCCTTGACGAACTGGGCTCCATCATCCCCGCCCTCAAGAAAAAATAAATCCGGCCCGCACCGCTCCGCCCGACACCGAGGCAACGCCCCGCAAGAGGCACGGCGGACACGCGGACCAACGAACTCAAGACCATGGAAGATTACAACGACGGAATCAGAGTATTCGTAGCCGACGCCTCGCACGAGAAGTACGTGGACACCATACTGCAAACCATCACGGACGCAGCGAAAGTGCGCGGCTCGGGTATCGCCTCGCGCACTCACGAGTACGTAGCGACCAAGATGCGTGAGCGCAAGGCCATCCTGGCCCTTTACGGCGAGGAGTTCGCCGGCTTCTGCTACATCGAAAGCTGGGAAAACAAACACTACGTGGCTAACTCGGGCCTCATCGTCGTACCCAAGTTCCGCGGACACCACTTGGCCACGCGCATCAAGCGACTGGCCTTCTCGCTGAGCCGCCTGCGCTGGCCCAACGCCAAGCTCTTCGGCCTGACCAGCTCGGGCGCCGTGATGCGCATCAATACGGCACTGGGCTACGTGCCCGTGCCCTTCTCCGAGCTGACGCAGGACGACGAGTACTGGAAAGGCTGCGGCACGCCGGAAAACCCGTGCTGCATCAACTGCGACGTATTGGCCCGCACCGGACGCAAGTACTGCGTCTGCACAGGCATGCTCTACGACCCGGCGCGCCACCCCGGCGAGCCGCTCCCCGTAGAACTGCCCGAAGACGTAGTGAAGTTCGTCCTCGAAGCTGAAAAGAAAGAACGCAAATCCTAACCCCAACCGACATGGCAAATAAGAAAGTAGTCGTGGCCTACAGTGGCGGACTGGACACCTCCTATACGGTGATGTACCTGGCCAAGGAAATGGGCTACGAAGTATATGCCGCCTGCGCCAACACCGGCGGCTTCAGCGAGGCGCAGCTGCGCACGAACGAGGAGAACGCTTACCGCCTGGGCGCCACGAAGTACGTGACACTCGACGTGACGCACGAGTACTACGAGAAGAGTCTCCGCTTCATGATCTACGGGAACGTGCTCCGCAACAACGTTTACCCTATCTCCGTCAGCTCGGAGCGTATCTTCCAGGGTATAGCCATCGCGCGCTACGCCAAGGAAATCGGGGCCGACGCCATAGCCCACGGCTCGACGGGCGCCGGCAACGACCAGGTGCGCTTCGACATGACATTCCTCGTCATGTGCCCGGAAATGGAGATCATCACCCTGACGCGCGACCGCAACCTCTCGCGGCAGGAGGAAGTGGACTTCCTGAACCGCCACGGCTTCAAGGCGGACTTCGCCAAGCTGAAGTACAGCTACAACGTAGGCCTGTGGGGCACAAGCATTTGCGGCGGCGAAATCCTTGACTCCAAGGAAGGGCTGCCCGAGACGGCCTACCTCAAGCAAGTGACCAAGGAAGGGACGGAACGGCTGGAACTGACCTTCGAAAAGGGCGAGCTGAAAGCCATCAACGGCCAGCGCTACGACGACCCTATCGCCGCCATCCGCAAGGTAGAGGAAATCGGCGCCCCCTACGGCATCGGCCGCGACATGCACGTCGGCGACACCATCATCGGCATCAAGGGGCGCGTGGGATTTGAAGCCGCAGCCCCGATGCTTATCATCGGCGCCCACAGGTTTCTGGAGAAGTACACCCTCTCCAAGTGGCAGCAGTACTGGAAAGACCAGGTGGCCAACTGGTACGGCATGTTCCTCCACGAGAGCCAGTATCTCGAGCCCGTGATGCGGGACATCGAGGCCATGCTTGAGACCTCGCAGCGCCACGTCAACGGGACCGTCATCCTCGAACTGCGACCGCTCGGCTTCAGCACGGTCGGCGTGGACAGCCCCGACGACCTGGTGAAAACGAAATTCGGCGAATACGGCGAGACCCAGAAGGGCTGGACAGCGGACGATGCCAAGGGATTCATCAAAGTGCTCTCCACGCCGCTGCGCGTGTTCTACGCCAACCACCCCGAGGACGACAACGTATGACCCCTCTGCGACCAACCTCCACACTTATCCAAGCATGATCAGAATAGGCATCATCGGCGGGGCGGGCTACACCGCGGGCGAACTGTGCCGGCTGCTGCTCAATCACCCCGAGGCCGAAATCATATTCATCAACAGCGAGAGCAACGCGGGCAACCTCGTGGCCGACGTCCATGAGGGACTCTACGGCGAGACCGACCTGCGCTTCACCGACCAGCTGCCCTTCGACGAAGTGGACGTGGTATTCTTCTGCTTCGGTCACGGCAAGAGCACGCAGTTCCTGGCCGAGCACTACGTCCCCGCCGACGTCCGCATCATCGACCTGGCCCAGGACTTCCGCCTGGCCTCGGACGACAACGACTACGTCTATGGCCTGCCCGAGCTCAACAGGGCGCGCCTCACGGGGGCCTGCCACGTGGCCAACCCGGGCTGCTTCGCCACGTGCATCCAGCTGGGGCTCCTTCCCCTGGCCGCGGCCGGCCTGCTCGAGGGCGACATCGCCGTGAACGCCATCACCGGATCGACCGGCGCCGGCGTGAAGCCCTCGCCCACGACCCACTTCTCCTGGCGCACGGGCAACATGAGCATCTACAAGGCCTTCGAGCACCAGCACGTCCCCGAGATCGTCCAGTCGCTCCGCCAGCTGCAGCCCTCCTTCAGCGGCTCGGTGGAGTTCATCCCCTATCGCGGCGACTTCGCCCGCGGCATCTTCGCCACCGAAGTGGTGCGCTGCGACCTGCCCGCCGACGATGTGGCACAGCTCTACCGCGACTTCTACAGCGAGGCCCCCTTCACCCACTACTCCGAACGGCCCGTGGACCTGAAGCAAGTGGTCAACACGAACAAGTGCCTCATCCACACCGAGCGCCATGCCGACAAGCTCCTCGTCACCGCCTGCATCGACAACCTGCTCAAGGGCGCGTCCGGACAGGCCGTGCAGAACATGAACCTCATGTTCGACCTGGAGGAGACGGCGGGCCTGCGCCTCAAGCCCATCGCTTTCTGACAACCCACCATACTGCTCTGCGCATGAACCTCTACCCTGTCTACCCCCTCTTCGACATTGACATTGTCAAGGGGCGCGGCTGCCGCGTCTGGGACGACGCGGGCCGCGAATACCTCGACCTTTACGGCGGGCACGCCGTCATCAGCATCGGCCACTGCCACCCGCACTACGTCGAGGCCATCAGCCGCCAGGCCGGGCGCCTCGGCTTCTACTCCAACTCCGTGGTGAACGACCTGCAGACGCGCCTGGCCGAGCGCCTCGGCCCCGCCTGCGGCTACGACGACTACCGCCTTTTCCTGGTCAACTCCGGCGCCGAGGCCAACGAGAACGCCTTGAAGCTGGCCTCCTTCCACACGGGCCGGCGCCGCATCCTGGCCGCGCGGCAGGCCTTCCACGGCCGCACGTCGCTGGCCGTAGAGGCCACGGACAATCCCCGCATCGCGGCCCCCGTGAACCAGGGCGGGCACGTGACGTTCCTGCCGCTCAACGACCTGGCTGCCTTCGAGGCCGAACTGGCCAAGGGCGACGTGGCCGCCGTCATCGTGGAAGCCATACAGGGCGTCGGCGGCATCCGCCTGGCCACGCCGGACTTCATGCAGGGCCTGCGGCGCGCCTGCGACGCCGCGTCGGCCGTGCTCATCTGCGACGAGATACAGTGCGGATACGGCCGCAGCGGCCGCTTCTTCGCCCACCAGCACCTCGGCGTGAAGCCGGACCTCATCACCTGCGCCAAGGGCATAGGCAACGGCTTCCCCATGGGCGCCGTGCTCATCGGCCCGCAGTTTGAAGCCGTCTACGGACAGCTCGGCACCACCTTCGGCGGCAACCACCTGGCCTGCGCCGCCGCGCTCGCCGTGCTGGACGTCATCGAGGAGGAACACCTCGTGGAGAACGCGGCCCGCACGGGCGACTACCTGCTCGCCCGACTCCGCGAGACAGCCGCGGCACACGCCGACATCACCGACGTGCGCGGCCGCGGACTCATGATCGGCGTGGAGTTCAGCCGCCCCGTCAAGGAGCTGCGCCAGCGCCTCGTCTTCGACGAACACGTGTTCACCGGCGCGGCCTCGACCAACATCCTGCGCCTCCTGCCGCCGCTCTGCCTCAGCCTGGCCGAGGCGGACGAGTTCATGGAGCGCCTGGAGCGCGTGCTCTGACCGCCGCCCTGCGGCGCACGGACGCGCCCGCGGCAAGCGGAAAAAACATTGTCCCCCGCGGACTGGTGCGTGCCAGTCCGCGGGGGACAAACGTTTGCGGCCCTCCGCGCAGCCGCCCCGCCGACGCGGCGCGCCGCCGGCTTTGGGGAAAATCCTGCACGGCCAAGGCGCGCAGGAACCGGGCTTAGCCCCGTAAGCACGCGCCTTAGCCCCGTAAAAACTCGGCTAAGGCGCGTGCCCGCGGGAATTATCCGGCGGCGGGCGCGCCGTCGCCGGGCTCGTAGCGCTTCAGGAAGTCGTCAATCAGGGCGATGCCCTTCACCGTGGCGCAACCGCGCACGATGACCAGCGCCGTGTTGACGAACAGCTGGACAAAGGTGTACTTGCCGTGCGCCCATCCGGAGAAAATTTTCTCCAGCTGCACGCCCAGGATGTCGTAGACCACGTCGTAGTCCACCTCGCTGCGGAAGTATCCCTGCTCCACGCCGCGCTCGAAGAAGGCGACGGCGCTGGCGCGGTCCGCCGCGCGGCGGGCCATGACAAACTCCTGGACGCGCGGATAGGCCATGATGTCCGTCACGTAAGCGGTCTGCACCCCTTCGAGGCTACGCAGACGCATGTCGAACTCGTTGAGAATGACTTCGAGCACGTTGTCCGACCGCTCTATCACGGCGGCCAGCCGCGCGCGCGCCTCGTCGTCCTCGTGGCGGACACAGGCCAGGAGCAGGTCCTCCTTGTCCGCAAACAGCTGATACAGCGTGCGCTTCGACATCTGCAAGGCGCGGGCTATATCGTCCATGGTCACGCTCTTCACCCCCTGCCTGCCGAAGAGCCCGAGGGACACGCCGATGACCCTCTCCTTAATCTGTTCGCGCGTGAGCGCGGACGCAGCGTTCCGTTTCATAAGCCGACTGTACTTTTTCACCGTCAAAGTTACGAAGAAAAACTTTTCCGTGAAAATAGTTTTTCTCGCAAAGTAGCCTTTTCCAGGCTCCCGGGCCCGGAAAAGGCCCCCGCGCCGGCCCGAGAGCAGGCGGCAGGGCCGGCAATGGAGCAGCCGCTTAATGTTTTTTGGCAGAAAATCGGCGCGCCGTGCGAAAAGAAAGATATACCTTTGCCAGAAATCACTTTCATAAGACTACGGTTATGAAGAAACTCATCCTCTCCGCCCTCCTTGCCTTGATCGCAACGGTGGGTTACGCCCAGCGCACGCCCCACGCCATCGGCGTTCACTTCGGCGGCGCCACGATGGACGTAGAATACCAATATCACTTCAACAACAAGAACTTCCTCGACGTCACCGTAGGCCTCTTCGACCTGGACGACGGCTTCTGCGCACAGGGCGTCTACAACTGGAACATCCGCCAGTGGGCAGACTGGACGCCGCGCTTCGGCACGTGGAAGTTCTGGGGCGGCGTGGGTGCCGGCATCGGCTTCTACGACCACGGGAAGCACGACGGCATGATCCTCGGCCCGGTGGGCACGCTCGGCTTCGGCTTCACGCTGAAGGTCATCCCGCTCACCTTCGGCCTGGACTACCGCCCGATGGTGGCCATGACCATCGGCGACGACTTCGACATAGTGGACTCCGGATTCAAGAACATCGGCGTCACACTGACTTACCGCTTCTGACCCTCCGCCCCCACGGCGGAACTCCCAGCCCCGGAAAGGGCGCGCCGCATCAAGGACGGAGACGCGCCCTTTCCGGGCGTGGGCATGACGGCGCACCGCCGCTCCCCGCGCCCGCCTCTCTCCTCGTCACTCAGAACAAAGACTATACACAACTACGACTATGGTAAAAATCACCAAGGAAGCTGCCTTGCTCTACCACTCCCAGGGCAAGCCGGGGAAAATAGAAGTTGTCCCCACCAAGCCCTACCGCACCCAGACCGACCTCTCGCTCGCCTACTCCCCGGGCGTGGCCGAACCGTGCCTCGAGATTCAGAAGAATCCCCACGACGCCTACAAGTACACGAACAAGGGGAACCTGGTCGCCGTCATCTCAAACGGCACCGCCGTGCTCGGACTGGGCGACATCGGAGCCATGAGCGGCAAACCCGTCATGGAGGGCAAGAGCCTCCTGTTCAAGATCTATGCCGCCGTGGACGCTTTCGACATCGAGGTCAACGAGAAAGAGCCCGACAAGTTTATTGAAGCGGTCAAGGCCATCGCTCCCACCTTCGGCGGCATCAACCTGGAGGACATCAAAGCCCCGGAGTGCTTCGAAATCGAACGGAGACTGAAGGAAGAACTCGACATCCCCGTGATGCACGACGACCAGCACGGCACCGCCATCATATCCGCCGCCGGCCTGATCAACGCCCTCGAAGTGGCGGGCAAGAAGATCGAGAACGCCAGAATCGTAGTGAACGGCGCGGGGGCGGCCGCCATCTCCTGCACCCGCCTCTACTGCTCCTTCGGCGCACGCAAGGAGAACATCATCATGCTCGACTCGAAAGGAGTCATCACCGCCGACCGCGCCAACCTGACCGAACAGAAACGCGAATTTGCCACGACGCGCACCGACCTGCACACCCTGGCCGAAGCCATAAAGGGGGCCGACGTGTTCATAGGCCTCTCGAAAGGCAACATACTGACCAAGGACATGGTCCGCTCCATGGCCGACAGACCCATTATCTTCGCCCTGGCCAACCCCGTCCCCGAAATCTCCTACGAAGACGCCAAGGACGCTCGCCCCGACGTGCTGATGAGCACCGGACGCACCGACTATCCGAACCAAATCAACAACGTCATCGGCTTTCCCTACATCTTCCGCGGCGCACTCGACACAGCCGCCAAGGCTATCAACGAGGAAATGAAGATGGCAGCCGCGCGCGCCATCGCCGAACTGGCGCGCCGCCCGGTGCCTGACATCGTGAACCGCGCCTATCACGTGCGCAACTTCACCTTTGGCCCCGACTACTTCATCCCCAAGCCCGTCGACCCGCGCCTCATCACGGAAGTCTCCATGGCCGTGGCGAAGGCTGCCATCGAGAGCGGCGTCGCCCGTAAAGAGATCACAGACTGGAAGGCTTACCGCCAGCACCTGCGCGAACTGATGGGCCAGGAAAGCAAATTCACCCAGAACCTCTACGACACGGCCCGCCTCTCACCCAAACGCGTCGTCTTCGCCGAAGGCACGCACCCCACGATGCTCGAAGCGGCCATCCGCGCCAAGGAAGAAGGCATCTGCCACCCCGTCCTGCTCGGCAACGACGTAGCCATACGCCGCATGGCAGCCGAAATGGAGCTGAACCTCGAGGGCGTGGACGTCATCAACCTGCGCGACGACGCCCAGAACGAGCGCCGCATGCACTACGCCCGCATCCTGGCCGAAAAGAAGCAGCGCGAGGGCTACACCCTCCAGGAAGCCGTCGACAAAATGTACGAACGCAACTACTTCGGAATGATGATGGTGGAGACGGGCGACGCCGACGCCTTCATCACAGGCCTCTACACCAAGTACTCCAACACCATAAAGGTGGCCAAGGAGGTCATAGGCATCAAGCCCGGCTACCGCCACTTCGGGACCATGCACCTCATCAACTCGAAGAAGGGCGTATTCTTCATCGCCGACACCCTCATCAACCGTCACCCGGACACCGAGGCGCTCTTCGACATCGCCAAGCTAAGCGCATCGACCGTACGCTTCTTCAACCGCACACCGGTCATCGCCATGCTCTCTTACTCCAACTTCGGCACGGACTCCATCGGCAGCCCCGCCGCCGTGCACGAGGTCGTAGCGCGAATGCAGGAAGCCTATCCCGACCTGGCCATCGACGGCGAAATGCAGGTCAACTTTGCCCTCGACAAGGAACTGCGCGACGAGAAATACCCCTTCACGCGGCTCAAGGGCATGGACGTGAACACGCTCGTATTCCCCAACCTCACCTCCGCTAACGCCTCCTACAAGATGCTGAAGCTCATGGCCGAGGAAATAGAGGTCGTAGGCCCCATCCAAATGGGACTGAACAAGCCGATTCACTTCACAGACTTCGAAAGCAGCGTGCGCGACATCGTGAACGTCACGGCCGTCGCCGTAATCGATGCCATCGTGCAGGAGAAAATCGACGCGCAGTAAAGCCCGCCGCCCCGCCGCATAGTACCACTCGGCCAGTACGCCCGGACTCCCCCGCGGAGCACCGGCCGTACCGGTCTTCTCATTCACCGCCATGTGCCATCTGCTCCCCCTGCCCCGCACCGGCCCGCAGGCCGGCGCGCTCCTTGTCCGCCGCTACGCCTCGCCCTGCGGCGAGCTGCTGCTCGGCGCAGCGGGCGGCCGCCTGCTGCTATCGGACTGGACCGCCAGCCGGCGCCACGCCGCCAACCTCCGCCGCCTGGGGCGCCACCCGCTACCCGCCGCCAAGGAGGCCGACGCCGCCGTGCTCCGCGCCGCCGCCGGGCAGCTCGACGCCTACTTCGCCGGGCGGCTGCACGCCTTCAGCCTGCCGCTGCTCCTCGTCGGCACGCCCTTCCAGCGCGCCGTATGGGAGGCCCTCGCCGCCACGCCCTACGCCGCCACAACGACCTACGCCGCCCTGGCACGCTCGCTGGGCCGGCCCACGGCCACACGCGCCGTGGCTGCTGCCGTAGGGTCCAACCCCATCGCCCCCATGCTGCCCTGCCACCGCATCGTGGGAAGCGACGGCAACCTCACCGGATACGCCGGCGGGCTGACGGCAAAAGCCTTTCTGCTCGGTCTGGAGCGGTGCCACGCCGCGCCCCCGGCCGGCGCCCGCTGACCCGCACGCCGTGCCCCGGGCCACTCCGGTCCCTCCGCGGCGACACGCACCCCTTGCTCCCCGACGTCTGCCATGCAGGCGCCGGGGATTTTCGTCTGCACGCGGAAAAGCAGCTGCGCCGCGCACGATTAAGCTAATTTAACGCATTAAAATTCAAACGATTTTTATGAATCCGTAATTTTACATAAAGAAATTTTGCCGCCGCGCGCAGTTTGTCCCTGCGCCGACAATGTGCCCGTTCAGGTGGAAAGGACTGGAAGCAAGACTTCCCGGCAAGTCAATAGCCTGGAGAGAAACACCGCACACTGCGGCGCCCCGCGCGGCAAGTCCTTCAGTTCTCAGCCAGTCATCGGAGCTCCCGCAAGGAACTTGGATCATCCAGAGAGTACATGACGCTAAAAGGTATGTGTATGAGATGAGAAAAACGTAAAACGGAAACACACGGGCGAGGCATAGCACTATGCCCCGCGCATGGTAGCCCGCACGCTGCAAAAGCTATGCCGGGCATGACAGCCGCGTGAAGCGTCATGCCGTTTCATCCAAGTTCAACAATCTAAGCACAACCAGACATGAGAAACAAAATCGCCCTGCTCGCGGCGCTCGCGGCAGGCTTCATAATGGCCCTCTGCACTTCCTGCTCAGAGAAAAAGAGCGAAGCGAAGTCCGTCGACCTGAAAATTGAAAAGTCCGAAGTCTACGGCGACAACGCCGAGCGCATCTCCGTCGTCCCGGGCACATACGCCCTGAAGCTCGACGAGCGGATGAGCATCAAGGTCAAGCTGAAGCTCGAAGAGCCCGTCACGGAGAAGATAGATTTCGTCAACGGCCCGAGTCTCCGCCTCAAGACGGCCGACGGCCTCGACGCCGTGGAAGGGTTCCAGCAGATGAAGCTGGCCGACGGCGAATCGCAGAAAATGCAGACCTTCCTGACGCAGCCCGCCGGCACGGAGCAGGAGTTCGTCTTCATCAACGACTTCAGCTACGACAAGGCCGAGGAAATCTTCGACAAGGTCAAGTCCTTCACCCTCGACGGCCTCGACATCGTCCTTGAGGAAGAAAACACCGAGACCGCCGACTCCGCAGACGCCGACGAGACGGCCGAGGCCGACGGCGAGACGCTCAGCAGCGAGGAAGTGGACCAGCTGCTCAACGACTACGAAGAGATGGTCGACAGCTACGTCTCCGCCGCCGAAAAAGCGCAGGACGGCGACATCACTGCCCTGGCGGACTATGCCAACGTACTCTCGAAGGCCTCCAGCCTGGCCGAGCGCCTCGAGAAGGTGAACAGCGAGCTCACGCCCGCCCAGGCGCAGCGCTTCGCCGAGCTCCAGGTAAAGCTCGCCGGCGCAGCCGCAGGCTCAGCGTTCTGACCGCCGCCCCACCACTTATTATTCACATTCATCACCCTAAAAATCTAAAAAGAAATGACTGAAATACTTATTCTCGTCTTTTGCGTACTGCTCTTCATCATCGGCTTCATCGGCTGCTTCGTCCACAAGATACCCGGCCCGCTGATTGCCTTCATCGGCATCCTTATCTACCGCTTCGCGGGAGCCGGCGGCGACGCCATCTCCGCCTCGGCCCTGGTGCTCTGCGCCGTGGCCGTCGTGCTGAGCATGATTCTGACGCACCATGCACCGAAGCTCACGAAGAAGATAGCCAAGTTCGGCAAAGGCGGCACATGGGGCTCCATCGTGGGCTCGTTGCTGGGTCTGGCCTTGCTGGCCTCCGTCGGCGAGGACGCCATGGACGGTTTCTTCCCCGCGCTGCTCATGCTCATCGTAGCCTTCGGCGTCATCCCGTTCGCCCTGTCCTACCTCTTCGAGTTCGCCAGCCGCAAGGACGCCAAGGCAGCCCTCATGCCGGCCGTAGCGGCCTACGTCACTTTCCTCTCGGGCATGCTCATCAAGCTGGCCGTCTGCGTCTACTGCGTCTACGCCGTCTTCACGGCCGACTGACGCCCCACCCCGCCTGCCGGGCCGCGCCCTCAGGGGCCTAAGCCCGGCCGCCACGGGACCTAGCCCAGTCCATACGGGCCTTAGCCGCGTTTTTACGGGGCTAAGGCCCGTTTTTCGTACCCCGGGACCGGCGGCTACAGGCTGTCGCGGTAGGCCTTGGGCGAAAGTCCCGTGGCCCGCTTGAAGTAGACGCCGAAGAAGGACTGGTTGGCAAAGTGCAGACGGTCGCTCACCTCCTGCACCGTGTAGCGCTGGCTCTTGAGCAGCGCCTTGGCCTCGAGCACCACGAGGTCGCGTATCCACTCTCCGGCATGGCGCCCGCTGACGGCGTGGACCATCTGCGAAAGATACTTCGGCGTGACGCAAAGGCGCCCGGCGTAGAAGCCCACGCTGCGCTCCGTGGCATAGTGGCGCTCCACCAGGGCCAGGAAACGGTCGAAAAGCTCCTTGCGCCGCAGGCCGGGGCTCCCGTCCGTCCGCTCCACGCTGGGAGCCATGAAGCGGCAGCCCAGGAAGAAGAGCACCTGCAGATAGCTCATCACCACCTCGTGCCGGTAGCCCGCGTCGGGCCGCTGCACGTTGCGCCGCAGGGCGCCGTAAATCTCCATCAGTTCGGCCATCTCCTCGTCCGCCAGGTGAAGCAGCGCCCGCGCCGTGAGGAAGCGGCGCACCACGAGCGAGCCCGCCGCGCTCGCCTCCGGAAAGGCGAAGTCCGGCGCAAAGGCGATGACGGCCAGGCGGCAGTCCGGCGTGATGTCGAGACTCTGCCCCACGGCGCCGGGCAGCACGATGAGCAAATCGTTGCGCCCCAGCTCGTACTCCGTCAGGTTGAGCCGGACGCGCATCTGCCCGCCCAGGCACCAGAGGCCCATCGTAAACTCTATCTTGAACGGATAGGGCGCACTGAAGTAGGCCGCCACGTCGGGGTCGGCCGTGAGATCGGACGGGGCGGGAAGGCCGGTGAAGTTGTCGCCCAGGACAAACTGGTCTTCGTAGACACACGTCTGCCCGGTCAGGGGCAGGCCGGGCAAGCGCAGGGGCGTGAAGGGATGGATAGAGATCATGTCGTGTATGTCGAATTGGCCACAAAGTTACTCATTCGGCCAACATTTACCGGCCCCGGCGCCCGGAACCCCCTGAAAAGTCAACTTTCTGAACAATCCGCAGGCCAGACATGACAGTGCATTTTCTCCGGAAATACAGACCTTTGCAAGTATGTCAGACCTTGAAACCTCAAAGCCATGAGAAAGATTTCCGGATGGATAGCCGCCGCGGCGCTCCTGCTCTGCGCCTGCGGCGAAAGCCAGGCGCCCGCGCCCTTCGTGCGGAGCGTGAGCGTGGCGCGCCCCGCGGCAGTGCGCGCCGAAAGAGTGCGGACGTTTTCCGGCGTAGTGAAGCCGGCCCACGAAGTCAGCCTCGGGTTCAAGACCGCGGGCCAGCTGGCCCGGATCTGCGCGGACGAGGGCGACTACGTGCGCCGCGGCCAGCTGCTCGCCGTGCTCGACGACTCGGACTACCGCCTGGCCGTCGAGGCCGCCGAGATACAGTACGGGCAACTGAAGGACGAGGTAGGGCGCACGCGCCAGCTCTTCGAGCAACAGGGCGTCTCGGCCAATGACTTCGAGAAGGCCGAAGCCTCCCTGCGCCAGCTCGGCGTGCAGCTGCAGGCCAACCGCAACAAACTCTCCTACACGCGGCTGTATGCTCCGACGGACGGATGGATACAGTCCGTCAACTTCGCTCCCGCCGAGATGGTGGATGCCGGAACGCCCGTGTTCACCCTGCTCGACGTGAGCCGCATGGAGGTCGTGGCCGACGTGCCCGCGGGCACCTACCGGGAGCGCGACCGCGTCACGAGCTACGCCTGCCACACGGCCGACGGAGCGGCCGAACTGCCGCTCAGGCTCCTCAGCCTGACGCCGCACGCCGACGGCGTACAGCTCTACCGGCTGCGCCTGGCCTTCGCCGAAACGCCCGGCCGCGCGCTGACCACGGGCATGAACGTGGAAGTCCGCGTCCGCCTGTCGGACCCGTCGCGGCCGCAGGGACTGTCGGTGCCGCTCTCGGCCGTGTTCCAGGCCGACGGGGCCACGTGCGTCTGGGTGGTACGGGCCGACTCCACCGTGACGCGCCGCCGCGTGCGGCTGGCCGAGAGCGGGGCCGGGCGCGAGGCCGTCGTCGCCGAAGGGCTACGGGGCGATGAGCGCGTGGTACGCGCCGGGGCCGCCACCCTGCAGGAAGGCGAGAAAGTACGTATCATCAGCGGCGACAGCCGCACTAACGTAGGAGATCTGCTATGACAAAGCTCGCCCAACTGCTCATCCGCCGGCCGCTGCTCTTCTGGTCGTTCGCGACGGCGATACTCATAGCCGGCGTGCTCGCTTTCCTGCAGATGCCCAAGCTGGAGGACCCTGCCGTCTCGGCCAAGCAGGCCATGATCGTCGTGCCCTACCCGGGGGCCAGCGCCCACGAGGTGGAGCTGCAGGTGGCCCAGGTGATGGAAAACGAACTGCGGGACCTGCCCCACGTCAAGAAGGTGAAGACGGAGTGCCGCAACGGCGCGGCCACGTTCACCGTGGAGTTTCTCATGACCGTACGCAACCGCGACCTGGAACAGCACTTCGACCTGCTGCGCCGCAAGGTCAGCGACGCCGCCGCCCGGCTACCGCAAGGCTGCTACCAGCCGGTGGTCATCGACGACATGGCGGACGTGTACGGCATATTCTACGCGCTCACGGCCCAGGGCTACGACTATCCGGAAATGTACCGCTACGCCAAGTACCTGCGCCGCGAGCTGCAGGACGTGAAGGGCGTGAAGCGCATCCTCATCGCCGGCAACCGCGACGAGACGGTCAACATCACGCTCTCTAAGGAACAGATTGCGCGCAACGGCATCGTGCCCACGCAGATAATCTCCGCGCTGCAGTCCGCCGGCAAGGTGGTCAACGCGGGCTATGCCGCGGCCGGCGGCGAGCGGTTTGCCGTCTACGTGGACTCCGCCGTGACGGACGTCGACGGGCTGCGCGACTTCCTCATCCAGACGCTCGACGGCAAAACCCTGCGCCTGGGCGACGTGGCCCGCATAGAGCGCGCCTACGCCGAGCCGCAGCGCAACGGCTTCTTCGTCCGCGGCCAGCCCGCCCTGGCCATCTGCATCGCCCTTGAGGAGGACGCCATCGTCCCCGACGTGGGGAAAGCCGTGGACGCCCGCCTGGCGGAAGTCATGGAGAACATGCCGGCCGGATTCCAGACGGAGAAAATCTTCTTCCAGCCCGACAAGGTGGACGAAGCCATCTCCTCGTTCATGTGGAACTTGGTCGAGAGCGTCGCCATAGTCATCCTCGTACTGGTCTTCTCCATGGGCTTCCGCAGCGGCTTGATCATCGGCTTCGGCCTGGTCCTGACGGTAGCCGTCTCCTTCCCCATCCTGCTGCTCTGCGGCACCACGCTCCACCGCATATCGCTCGGCGCCTTCATCGTAGCCATGGGCATGCTCGTCGATAACGCCGTGGTCGTCATGGACGGCATCCTTGTCGACAGGCAAAGGGAGCTGGGGCCCAAGACGTATCTTTTCCGCATCGGGCACAACACGGCGTGGCCGCTGCTCGGCGCCACGGTCATCGCCGCCTCGACCTTCCTGTGCGTCTACCTCTCGCCCGACACCGCCGGCGAGTACGCCCGCGACCTCTTCCTGGTGCTCTGCGTGAGCCTCCTGGCCAGCTGGGTGCTGGCCCTGGTCCAAGTCCCCTTCTGCGCCGCCTCGTGGCTGCCGCTCCGGCCGCAGCGCCGGCGGGCCCAGACCCGCGCCGTGATGAACTCACCCGTTCACCGCGCCGTGCGCGGCACGGTTGGCCTGCTCATACGCCACAAGGCCACCACGCTGGTCGCCGCCTTCGCCGTGCTGGGCGCCGCCGTCCTGGGCATGACCCGCGTAAAGAATCTCTTCTTCTCCGACTTCGACTACAAGCAGTTCGTCGTTGAATGCTACTTCCCCGCGGCCACCAACCCCGACACCGTGCGCTCCTGCCTGCTCGACATGAGCCGCCTGCTTAGCCGCAACCCCGCCGTGGAGCGCGTCGCGGCCAGCCAGGGCAGCGCGCCGGCCTTCTACTGCCTGGTGCGTCCCATGACCTCCGGCGGCGACTGCTACGGCGAACTGATGATTGACTGCAAGGACTATGCCACCGTCGTGGAGCAGATTCCCGCCATCCGACGCCAGTTGCGCGCCGGCTGGCCCGATGCCTACATCCGCATCCGCAAGTACAACTTCTCCACCTCCACCTCGCACACCGTCGAGGCCGAGTTCGCCGGCCCCGACCCCGCCGTGCTCCGCCGCCTCAGCGCCCAGGCCGAGGGCATCATGCGCCGCTGCCCCTACGTAGACCCCTACTCCGTGCAGAACAACTGGAAGCCGCGCGGCAAAGCCTACGTGGTCCACTACGACCAGCCCGACGCCCTGCGCGCCGGCATCGGCCGCGGCGACGTGGCCAACGCACTGCTCGCCGCCACGGACGGACTGCCCGTCGGCGTGCTCAACGACCAGGAGCGCCGCATCACGGTCAACCTGCGCGTCCGCGAGGCCGACGGCAGCGCCATCCGTAACTTCGGCGACATCCCCGTATGGAGCACGCTTAACGTCCATATGTCCAACGAAGAGTTGCAGTCCGCCCTCGCCGGCGGGCAGGGCATGAGCGACCTGCAGGACAAGGCCCTGCGCGCCGTGCCCCTCTCCGCCGTCGCCGGCGGCGTAAGTCTCGGCTGGGACGAGGACGTCGTCCTGCGACGCGACGGCCGCCGCGTCATCGAGGCCGAGTGCGACCCCTCCCCCGACCGCTCCGACGCCACACCCGCCAAGGTCGTCGCCGCCATCCGCGACAGCATCGAAGCCATCCCCCTGCCCCCCGGCTACAGCCTCCGCTGGGTGGGCGAAGGCGAAGTGCAGGACGAAGCCATCGGCAACCTCATGAAGTACGTTCCCCTGACCGTCTTCATCATCCTCGCCATCCTGCTCCTCCTCTTTGGCAGCTGGCGCAAGGTCATCCTCATCCTGCTCTGCCTCCCCTTCGCCCTCTGCGGCATCGTCCCCTCGCTGCTCGCCACGGGTCAGCCCCTCACGTTCATGGCCATTATCGGCATGATTGGTCTGGTAGGCATGATGGTGAAAAACGCCATCGTCCTGGTCGACGAAATTAACCGCCTGCAAAGGGAGGAGCACTGCGCGCCCTACGACGCTCTGGTCCGCGCCACCGTCTCCCGCGTGCGGCCCGTCATCATGGCCTCCCTCACCACCATCGTAGGCATGATACCGCTCGTCGCCGACCCCATGTACGGTTCCATGGCCATCACCATCATGGGCGGCCTCACCGTGGGCACCATCACTACGCTCCTGCTGCTGCCCCTGATTTACTCCGCCCTTTTCCACATCCGCGCGCCCCGCCGCGCCCCGTCACCGACCCGCACCATGAAACCCTCCGCCACCGTCCTCGCGTTCCTCTGCCTGCTGCTCGCCGCGGCCCCATCCGCCGCACAGCGGGAAGAGCCCCTCAGCCTGGCCGACTGCCGCGCCCGCGCGCTCTCACAGAGCGAGACCATAGGCCAGGCGCAGCTCCGCGCCGAAAGCGCGCGCCTCGACACCCGCGACGCCCGCACCGCCCTGTTTCCCAAACTCGACGCCTCCGCCATTGCGGCCTACGTCGTGCCGGACTTCGACATGGGCGGCATGGACCTCCGCATGCGCGGCGCCTACATGGCCGGCATCTCCCTCTCGCAGCCGCTCTACACGGGCGGCCGCATACGCGCCGGCCGCCGCCTCGCCGCCATCGGGCAGCGCGTGGCCGACGAACAGCTGCGACAGGCACGCATGGACGTCATCGCCGAGGCCGACAAGGCCTACTGGACCTACGCCGCCACGTGCAGCCAGGTGCTCACGCTCGAAGCCCTCGTCCGCCAGCTGGACACGCTCTGCGTGCAGACCGATGCCGCCGTCCGCGCCCGCCTCGCCGTCCGCGCCGACCTGCTCTCGGCCCAGGCGCGCCTCAGCGACATCCGCTACCAGCTGCAGCGCGCCCGCCGCGGCGCCGACCTCTGCCGCCAGGCCCTCTGCAACGTCATGGGTGCCCCCACCGACGCCCGCTTCCGCCTGACGGACGACCCCGCCGCGCCGGCCGACAGCCTCGCCGCTCTCCTCCCGGCCGACAGCCTCGCTTCCACGGAGGCCCTGCCCGAACTGCGCCAGCTCCGCGCGCAGGTGGAGGCCGGCCAGCAGCAGGAGCGCCAGGCCCGCGCGGCCTCCCTGCCCACTGTGGCCCTGTCCGCCGGCTACAGCTACTACGGCGGCATGAAGCTCTGCGCCCCGGGCGCGCCCGCCGTCACGATGCGCGACGGGGTCGGCATGGCCCTGCTCTCCGTCAGCTTCCCCCTGTTCCACTGGGGCGAAAACCGCCGCAAAGTGCGCCGCGCCCAGTTCCAGACGGACCAGGCGCGCCTGCAGCTGCGGCAAGCCTCACGCCAGCTCAGCCTGCGCGCCTCGCAGGCCGCCACGGCCGTCGTGGACGCCCAGGGGCTTGTGGCCACCGCCCGCACCGGGATGGAGCAGGCCGAAGAGAATCTCCGCCTGGCCCGTGCGCGCCACGCCGCCCGCATGGCTGCCCTCCCGGACCTGCTCGACGCGCAGGCGCAGTGGCAACAGGCCCGCACGCATCTGGTCGAGGCGCAGACGCAGCTCCGCATCAGCCAGACCGAATACCTCCGCGCCACGGGGCGGCTCGAACCTTGATGCCGCCCACGGGCCTTAGCCCCGGCACTGACGCGCCTTAGCCCCGTTCGCAGCGGGCTAAGGCGCGTTTTTTCTGTCCCTATCCCCGTGCGTCCGGCCCGTTCACCGCGCACAAGCAAAAGCCCCGCCACCCCTCCGGCGACGGGGCTTTCGCTCCGCCGCCGGAAACTGAGGGTGGCCCGCCCGCGGCAGTCTGCGCAGTGTAATAGTGGGGACGGCTATTTCGCATCAGTCCTGACCCGGACGGAGCAACATTCTGAAACACAGGAAATCCCGGACGCCGATCGGTGCCCGGGATTTTTCGTGCGGGTACAGCCGTGTGTCGGATTTGTGACACAAAAAAAATAGCAGGAGCTGGCAATTTATGCCTGCACCTGCTATTCATATTTGTGTAACCCGTTGTAGTTCTGCGTGTAATGTGCGGGTCTCGGCGAGGGCCGAAGGCTTCGGCGTGTGCCAGAAATGTGTCGCATTCCGGCGCAGGCGCCGACCGTCAGTTGCGCGAGCGGTCTATGTCCTGGTCTGCCTCCTTCACGGTGAGGTACCACTGCCCGTCCACCTTCACGGGGTTGAACATGAAGCCGATGGAGTTGGGCGTAGGGTCGCCCGCCTCTTTCTCGAAGAACTCGATGTTGTACTTCACGTCGTTCAGCCCTTCAGTGGTGAAGGTGAAGTAAATGCGCGTGTAGCTGACGACGGGGAAGAGGCGGAAGGTGCGGCGCAGTTCGCGCTCCTTCTCGGGCGAGAGGGGCAGCACAGTGCGCGCGGAGTCGTCGTAGAGGTGGAGCGAAGCCAGAGCCTCGTCCACCCGGCCGGCCTTGAGCTTTTCCATGCACTGGTCGCAGAGGGCGAGCATCTGCGCCGTGTCCTCGGCCGTCAGCTGCGAGCGGAAGGCCGCACGCTCGTCCGTGGGCTGCTTCTTTCCGCATCCCGCCAGTCCGAGAATCAGGACCAGGAGCAGCGGCAATAGGGCAAACTTTCTTTTCATTCTGTCGGGATTTTAAGCAGAGCGTGTGCCTCCGCCACGGGGGACACACGCTCTTTCTATGTTCAAAGATAAATGTCTGATTTACTTTGGTTCACGCCTCAGGTCATTACTGCTGGTAAGCGGACTTGACGGGAATGTCGACGGTCGTCGTCACCGTACCCCAGTCGTAGGTAACCTTTACCGGCAGGCGCAGTACGACGCCGTCGTCGATCGGGTTGCCGTTGTTGTCATAAGTAATGGTACCGAACATGCGCTGGATAGCAGCCCATGTGGAGGCGTTGCCATGACGCGCGTTGTTATAGTTAGGCAGCGTGCTGAAGTCGCCGGCCTGCTGCGTCACCTTCACATCCGGAGCAACCTGGCTCAACAGGCGGTACTCGCCACTTGCGGAGTTCATGTTGGTCGTGATGTTGGCAAGGTCTACCGTTACGCTCTGGATGCCATAGAAAGCATAGTACCAAACGTTCGTGTAGCCATCGTTCTTGAACTGCTGGTTGCGCCAGTCGCTGAAGTCGAGCACGTCGGCCAGGTTCAGTACGGAACCGTTGTCCTCGGCATCGATGAAGGCGTTGTCGCCGGCGTTGCCCTCTACGTTGATCGGGCGAAGCAGGTACTCGGAGAACCACTTCGTGTCGTCCGTCAGCGGCAGAACCACGTCGCAGTCATTGAACACGTACATACCTACGTTCAGGAAGGCCTGCGCGGCAGTCTTCGGGAAGCTGGGGTACTTGTTCACGATTTCCTTCAGGACGGAGGAGTTGTTGTTCATCTTGATGACGCCGGTAACCGGGTCGATGGTGGCAATCTCCTGGCCGTTGCAGTAGAGCTTGGTGTTCGTGTAGATACCCTTGCTTGCGGAGAGCGCGTGCTGCTGCTCGTTCTCGGCCGTCGGTTCGTACGGCGTGTTGGTGAACTTGTCGTAAGCATTCGTGTCGTCAACCGTAAGCTGGTAGCCGCCGAAGGAGCTCGGACGGAAGTAGAAGCGGAGGTGGCCGGCGTAGGCATCATACTTCGCAGGCACGCTGATCTTGCCGCCTTCCCAGATCTGGTGAACGTCTACCGTCCACAGCTTCGTGTTGCCGCCGTTAGTAGGCTGGAGCACGTTCATAGCGGCCTTGTCGCCCGTGGGACCATATATCCAATATTCTTTAAGCGGCGTAGCGGTGATCTCGCCGGCTGCGGCCTTCTCGTTGAAGGTGATGGTGAGCGGGAGATAGATCTTCGCGCTGCCGTCGCTGGCATCCTTCGGAGCGTAGGCTATGTAGATCGTGGCGGTGTGGCCGGCCTTCTCGTACACGGCCTGCTGGTCGGCGTCGGAGAGCGTCCACTCGAAGCGAGACGTACGCGTAGCCTCTTCCTCCTTCCACTCCTTCACTTCGCCGATGTAGTCATCGGCATCCAAAGGCACGAACTCGGCGCCATCGGCGGGCGTGCCCTGACCCTTGAAGGTGAACTGCTGGGCGTTGCCGCTGACATCCGTAACCAAGCCGTAAGCGTTGTGGAACTGCGGGTTGCTCATGTTGACCTTGCTCAGGATCTGGGCGGATACCTGCGCCCACGTGATGTTGTAGCTCTGGGCGTCGCAAACGTCAACGTCGCCGCCTTCCGTTACGAACGGATCGGTCACCTTGTTCTGCGTCTCCTCGACAACCTTGAACTTCAGGAAGCCGTAGAGCACAACGTCGCCGGCTTCGTCGACAACCGTCACGCGAACGAGCGGTTCGCGGCCGATGGACGAGCGGTCCTGCGTGTTCGTCGTGTTGCCGCTGGCATCTACGGCGTAGGCCTTCAGCACGCCGTCCTCCAGCTTCGCATACTTGCTGTCGGACGTAGCGTTGCCGTCCACGCTGTAGTAAACCAGGTCGAACTTATAGCTCAGACCGAAGTTGGCCTCTTCGCCATAAGCCCATGCGCCGTGGTCTACGGCGTTCTTGGTCTTCGTGTTCCAAGCATAGTGAACCTGGAGATACTTCTTCAAATCTACGCCTTCCTGGCTGTCGTACTTCACCTCGAAGGCCGCGGGGTTGCCCATCACGTCGTCAAGGGATGTGTACAGCTCGTTGGACAACGTCGTCTCTGCTCCGGTGCAAGCTACGCCGCCATGATCATTGGTCGTAAAGGCGATGGCCTCGGGCGTAATCTGCGTGGTGTAGAGCATGGCATAGTCGGACGTAATGAGCGTGTCGCCCTGTTCGCCGCGGCGCACTTTGGCCTGGAGGGCGAAGATGGCAGCGTCGCCGCCTGCATCGTTCATGCCGGCAGTCTCTACTGCGCCGCCCTTGGCCTTCATGCCTACCGTCAGCATACCGTTCTCAACGCTGTAGTCAATCACCTGAGGTCCGGCGACAGACTCGTTGGCGCGGGTGATAAACTCTGCGTCGCGGGAAACGAAGGACAATGCGCCCTCGTCAATCTGTGCGGACGACGGGTTCATGTGATACTGCAGATAAACCACAGGATCATATTCCCGGGCAACAGGCACGCCGCCAGGCAGCACATTGTCCGGGAACGAGCACTCATGGTTCTGCTCATTCATCACGGGAGATGCGCCGGTCCAGCTGGGATATACGTTGTAGGGCATGTATCCGTACTCGGTAGCCTCAACGCCGTCCACATAGAGTTCGGGCTTGAAGACGAGCGAGCGGAGCTCCTGGCCGAGAAGAACGCTGAGCACGTTCACTTCGTCCATCATCTGGTCCTTGAGCTGGAGCAGAGCGACTTTCGTTTCGTCAATCAGCATCGAAAGATCCTCGATGTCGCTGGCCACAGTGGCGGCGAAGTCTTCGTGGGCCTTCTTCAGCTCGTCAACGGTACCGGAAAGCGTGTCCACATTGTCCTGCACCTTCTTCACCTCGTCGGCCACGAGTTTCTCAAGCTCGGCCTTCTGTTCGGCGAGCTCTCCGCGCACCTTCTCGACTTCAGCCATGGCGTCCTCGTACTTCTTCTGTACGTCAGCCTCCATCTGGCCGTGCTTCTCCTCCATCTGCTCTTTGTACTCCTCGAGAGCCTTTTCCTGCGCGCTGATGGCGGACTCGGCCTCCGCAACGCGGCCGGTCAGCTCCTGCACCTCGCCGGAGAGCGTGCTGTACTGGTTCTGCAGCGTGGTGATGGCGGACTGCAGGCCGGTAATCGTCTCGGTGAGCGAGCCGGCCTGTCCGGTGAGCAGCGTCCAGATTTCGCCGAGCTCCTCCTTGTTCTCCTGGGCCAGCTTCAGTGCCTCGTCGGCCGTGGTCTTGGCCTCGGTGGCCAGCGCGTAGGCGTCATCAGCCTTGGCCTGTGCGGCAGTGATGGCCTGGCTCAGTTCGGCATCAGCGGCGATGAGAGCGTCGATCTTCGCGTTCTGGTCGGCAAACTGCTGGTTGCAGGAAGCCTTGCACTCATCCAGAGCGGCCTGGAGCTCGGTCTTGGCGTCGTTCACGAGCTTTTGGGCAGCGGCCAGCGTGGCGGCGTCGCCCTCGTTGATAGCCGCCAGGAGCTGTTCGCGGAGCGTCTCGTCCGCCTGCGCGTAGGCCAGGCGGATAGCCTCGTCAGCATCCTCGTAAGCCTTCTGCAAAGCCTCGTCGGCAGCCTGCAGGTTGGCAATCTCACCCTCTACGGCACTGATCTTCTCATTGATCATAGCCTCGAGCGACTGCTTGGCGGCGTCAAGGTCGTTTCTCAGACCCTGAATGTCGTCATCGTAGTCAGAGCAAGAAACGAACGTGCTGGCCGGGGCTACAATGAGCGCTCCGAACAGCAACGCATTCATGAAAGTTCTTTTTCTCATGCTGTAAAAAGATTTTGTTAATAAATTGATTTGTGTTCCGATGGAGTGCCCGCGGCGACTGTCCGGCGCGGGTTCAACATTGAGAGAATTGTTCTGTACTGGTCCTCGTAGTCCTGCGGCAGGGCACCGGCCCCCGCGGTGCGGATGCGCCGGGCAAGCCGTAGCGGACTGGTCCCGAGCCTCTGCGTGAAGGCTTCGTAGAATACACTGACCGAGGTGTAGCCGCAGCGCGCATGCAGACCCTTGATCCGCGTGTTGCCACCCTCAGCCAGAAACAGACTGACGGCGTAGCCTATGCGGAAGTCGTTGATAAGCGTGCGGAAGTTGCGCCCGAAGCAGGTGTTGATCGTGTTGGAGAGATAGGTAGTATTCGTCCCCACTATTACACTGAGGCCGCTCAAGGAGAGGGCCGGCTGGAGGTAAACGCGGTCGCGCTCCAGGCTTTCGCACACTTTTTCGTAGATGATGCTTTGATTGAGTCTCATGCGGACGGGGGCATTTCGCCCTTTTGCGTGCAAAGGTAGGACTTTTGTGCTAACACTGAGCGGGGCTTTTTTATTTTATTCTCCCCCGAACCGCATTATTTTTAGTTTCCGGAAATTCTGTATCCATACACAACCGCCGCTGCAGGCTCAACGCCCGGACGCCGGGAAGCTGAACATGGCGGGGGCGGGCAGGTGCATGCCGGCCAGGACGAGCCCTTGCCCGCGGGCAAGGCTGAGCAGGGCGCGACGGGCACGGGCCGCGGCGGCGGCGTCCATGTCGTAGGTGGCGCTGATGTCGGGGTGCGCGTATTGCAGCGCGGCGCCGTGCATGAAGTCGCCGGCGATGAGGAAGGGGCCTACGCGGTAGGCTGTGTGGCCGGGAGTGTGGCCGGCAGCCTCGACGGGCTGGACGCCGAGAGGCAAGGTGTCGGCCGGCTGGAAGAAGGAGATTCGTCCTTCATAGGCAGCCAAGGCCTGCTCTACCTGTGCGCGCTGCTCGGGCGGCATGGCCTGCCATGCGTCGTACTCCCTCTGGGGAACATGAAGCTGCGCCCGGGGGAAGGCGGCCTTGCCGGCAGGAGCGAGCCCGCCGATGTGGTCGCCGTGGAAGTGGGTCAAGAAGATGTGGTCAACGTCGGCGGGGCTCAGACCGAGGGCCTGGATTCCGGCCTGCAGGCGGCTGTCGGGAAGGCCGAGGCCGGTGTCGAAAAGGGCCGTGCCGCCATCGCCCAGCAGCACAAACGTGCTGACGGTGGAGGGCACGCCGTCCGTCAGCCCGAGGTCCTGCATCACGCTGTCGCTGGCCGCGGGGAAGAGGGAACGCTCCATCAGACGGGGCTGGGCGTTGTCCTGCACCCAAGCCAGTGTGTAGCCGTCGCGTGTCAGCGTACACACGCCGGGCGCCACACTGTCGGCATCCGTAGCCAGGGGAAGCTGTCCGGCGGAAGGAGTGGAGCTGGCGCCGCACCCGGCCATGAGCGGGAAGGCGCAGAGCGTCAGGAACTGAAGTTTACGGAAGGGATTCATACTGTCTCTCTTTTATATATTAATATGTGTATGGACGGGGCGGGCACGACGGCGCAGGCAGGCCCGCGCCGTCGCCCCTCGTGGACAAAGTTAATGAAAAAGTGCGAACCGCGGCACGGACGCAGGGCGGACTTGCAACGCACGGCGAAAGACGCTCGCTGGCCATGCTGCGCGGCGCTGGGTCTTTTTCTCCCGCAGATGCCGCCCGTTTCTCTGGAAACGCTTAACTTTGCGGCGTAGCGGTGCGGCGCGTCCCTGTCCCTTCCGGCAGTCCCCCGCCGGCTGCGATGGCGGCCATGCCTGCCGCTCCGTCTTTCTCAAAAAAACACCGTCTGCCATGAAAATCCTTCCCGCCACGGGCTGCGCGCTGACTTTTGCCGCCACGCTGCCGCTTTCGCTCCAAGCCGACCGGCTGCCTCACATCATCCTGCTCATGACCGACCAGCAACGCTGGGACGCAATGGGCTGCACGTCGGGCGGTATCGTCGTGACGCCGCACCTGGACCGTCTGGCTGCGGAGGGGACGCGCTTCGCCCATGCCTACACGTCGTGTCCGAGCAGCACACCGGCCCGCAGCGGCCTGCTGACCGGACTTTCGCCTTGGCACCACGGCCTGCTGGGCTACGGCGACGTGGCTGAGCACTGCCGCTTCGAGATGCCCCGCCTGCTGCGCGAACTGGGCTACTATACGTTCGGCATTGGCAAAATGCACTGGCATCCACAGCGTACGAAGCACGGATTCCACGAAGTGCTGCTCGACGAAAGCGGCCGCGTGGAGGATGAGAACTTCGTGAGCGACTACCGCCAATGGTTTCAGCTGCACTGCCCGGGCGGCAACCCGGACGCGACAGGCATCGGATGGAACGACCACGGGGCGGCGGTCTACGTGCCCGACGAGGCGCTGCACCCCACTCGCTGGACCGGCGAAACGGCCTGCGAGCTGATTCGCAGCTACGATACGGCCACGGACACACCGCTTTTCCTGAAGGTCTCGTTCGCCCGGCCTCACAGCCCTTACGACCCGCCCAAGCGCTGGCTGGACTTGTATGAAGACAAGGAGATCCCGGCGCCCTGGACGGGCGACTGGTGCGGACGCTACGCGGACCGGCTGGACCCGGCCGAGGCGGCCTCCGATGCGCCCTTCGGCAATTTCGGCACGGCCTACGCCCAGCGGTCGCGGCGGCACTACTATGCCAACGTGTCGTTCATCGACGAGGAAATAGGCCGCATCGTCGCCGCGCTGAAAGAGAAGGGCATGTACGATGACGCGCTCATCATCTTCGTCTCGGACCACGGCGACATGCTGGGCGACCACTACCATTGGCGGAAGACGTACCCCTACGAAGGGTCTACGCACATTCCCTTCCTCGTGAAGTGGCCGGCCGCGATGGGGCTGGCGCCAAGCGTGGTGAATCAGCCGGTAGAGCTGCGCGACGTCCTGCCGACCATGCTCGACGTGGCAGGCAGCCGCGTTCCGGCGGGAATGGACGGGCGCTCCGTCGCCGCCCTGGCCCGCGGCGACACGGCCCACTGGCGCCGCTACATTGACATGGAGCACGCCACGTGCTACAGTCCGGAAAACTACTGGTGCGCACTGACAGACGGCCGCATCAAGTATATTTGGAACTTCCACAACGGGAGCGAACAGCTCTTCGACCTGGAGCGCGACCCGCACGAGCTGCACAACCTGGCCGGCGAGGCGGCCTACCGCCCCAGACTGGAAGAAATGCGCCGGGCCATGGCGGCGCACCTGGCGGAGCGCGGCGAGGAGTTCGTTAGCAACGGCCGCCCGGCCGTGCGCAAGGAGACCATGCTCTACGGACCGAATTACGGAAAATAAACCCTATCCGCCATGAATCAGAACTTGGAGAAAAACACAATAGCTCGCCTCGCACGAAGCGCGCGCCGATGGATTTGCCTGTTGGCCCTGAGCGCCACCTGCGCCGGCGGCATCGCGGCCAAGGGCCTCGACTGGCACGACCCCGTGGCCGCCGGACGCGCACAAGGGGCGCACTTCATAGAGGGCCAGGGATGGAACGAAGACGGCGGGAACTACTTCCGCCTGCCCCGCCGTGCGGAACGGACCGTGCGCAAAGCCGTGTGGGACCTCTCCCGCTCGTCGGCAGGACTGACCGTCCGCTTTGTCACGGACGCGCCGCGTATCCGGGTGCGCTACGTCGTGAGCGGACCCGCGGCAATGCCGCACATGCCGGCCACAGGCGTATCGGGCGTGGACCTTTACCGCTGCAAGGACGGCGGCGGCTATGACCGCTGCATCGGCTCGTACAGTTTCGGCGACACCGTGCGCTACGACTTTGCGCCCGACGCCCCTGCCGATGGCAAACCGGCTGCCTACGTGCTCTACCTCCCGCTCTACAACGAAGTGCAGTCCCTGCAGATAGGCACACCCGAAGGGGCCCGGTTCAGCTTCACACCGGCCTCGGAGGAGCGGCCACTCGTAGTCTACGGGACGTCGATAGTCCAAGGGGCGTGCGCCTCGAGGCCCGGCATGGCCTGGACCAGCTGCGTGGCCCGGGAGCTGGGCATTCCCGTAGTGAATCTGGGATTTTCGGGCAACGGGCAGCTGGAAAAAAGCGTGCTCGACCTGATGTGCGAACTGCCGGCACGGGCCTACGTGCTGGACTGCATGGCCAACATGAACAGCCGCACGGCTGAGGAAGTGGCACGCCTGGTCATAGATGCCGTGCACTGCCTGCGGCGGTCGAAGGACGTGCCGGTGCTGCTCGTGGAACAGGCCGGCTACAGCGATGCCGCCACCCACGCCGCCCGCCGCCAGACCTGCGCCCGCCACAACGAGGGCCTGCGCCAGGCCTACGGCTCCCTGCTGGCCGAAGGGGTGAAAGACCTGTATTATCTCTCCAGGGAAGAGCTGGACGTCCCGGCTGAGGCCCTCGTGGACTATGTGCACCCGTCGGACTGGGGCATGGCTTTGCAAGCCCGCGCCGTGGCCGGAAAACTGCGCGCCATGACGGCGCCGCGCCGTCAGGCCCCGCTCCTCCGCCCGGACAGTTTCTTCACGCGATTGTAACTCCGGATTAACCGGGTCGTAACGCAGATTGCGGAAATTTGCTGCGTAGATATTTCCACAGTACAATGCTTACGACCATGAATCAGGACAGACGCAACGCAGTCATCGTAGAGCCCACGGACGACGGGCTTTTCATCGCTTACTTCGCCGACCGCATGACCTGCTACGCCTTGGGCGAGAGCGAGAACGAGGCCACGGACAATCTGCTGGACCGCTACGACTTCAACGCTGAAAGCTGGGCGGACTACGACGAATACAGCTACCTCGTCGGCGCCATCATGTAAGGCCCCGGCGTCACAGGGCACGGAGCTCATCTACGGTAAAGACAATGTCGAGGTACTTCCCCGACGTGCTGCCTTTGTAGCGGTAGACCAGCCTGGTCCCGTTGGCAATGAGCAGACGGATAAAGGGGGCCATGACGGTCCGCATGTTGCCCGTCATATTGCTCCGTATCGCGTCCTTCATGGTTGAGGAGGCGGTAGCCAGGGCGTCGACATCCATGCCGAGTGCCTCCTCGTCCACCGTGTAGTGGTAAACGGCGCTTCTGCCATCGAGCGTGACGGCCGTGAGACGGGTCTGCTCGTCCACCTGCTGCGGACATTGCGCGTTGGCCGTCTCTATGTTGGCTACCAGCAGGCGGCGGTTGCTCTCCGCATCGCTTATCTCGGACGCCAGGCTTTTCTTTATCTCCGCGTTCGTGATGCGCGTGGTAAACCGTTTCCCGGAACTTGTAAAGTTCATTACGACTTTTACGCCATAGCCCGCCGCCGCCACCTTTTCGTACATCGCACGGTTGGCCGAACCGGGCTGCGCGATGGTGGAGAGGAGGTTCTGGCGGATCACTTCTTTCTGGCGCTGAAGGGCATCCGGCTGAAGCATGAGTGCTTCGTCGTCTATGTCGTACTGATAGAGCAGGGCGCTTCCCTCCAAGGCTATGGCCGTGATGTAAAAGCCGTCGGCCACCTTGATGGGGCACATGCCGTTGGCGGCAGCTATCTCGGTCTGCAGCTCCCTGCGCATGGCGTCGGAACCTGCCGGGGCGGCCGGTGTGGCGGGAAGAACAGCCGGGGCGGCGGGCGCTGCGGCGGCGGGGGCGCCGCCGTCGGGTTTCTCCGCTCCTTCGCCGCGCGGCTCGCCGGGCATCGTCGGGTCGCCGGGCATTTGCGGACCGTCGGCCGCGGAAACGGCGGACGATGCCTCCTCGTCCGGCCCGACGGGCTTGTTTGACCGGCCGCAAGCCGCAAGGGCGACGGCCAGGATGGTCACGACAAGGCCTCCGGACAGGCGGCCTGCCAAAACGTGCAAAGCGGTTCGTGTCTTCATGGGGATTGCATTTAAGGATGAGACAAATAGGTAAGACACGGCAAATATACGTCTTTCCGTCAAGCCGCCTCGAGCGCCAACCCGTTTTTTTCACCACCGCCGGGATAAAAGGACGAGTTTTGCCAGTATGCGGCGGAATTGCCCGAAAAACCGGCCTCCGTCCCGTCCGCCGGCCTCCTCCGGCAAAGGCCGGCCCGCCATGGCCCAACAGGCCCGCGCGGGTTTGTCCGTGAGAATTAACAAGATATTCATGACGCCCGGTTTGGATTTAATTATTTTTTTCCGATATTTGCAGGGGAAAACATCGCACCGAAATGAAAGTATTGTTCACGGTACAAGGCGAAGGCCGGGGCCACCTCACGCAAGCGCTGACGCTGCGGCAGATGCTGGCGGCCTGCGGGCATGAGGTCACCGGCATCGTGGTCGGAAAAAGTCCCGCACGGCAGATACCCGCATTCTTTACGGAGAAAATCGGAGCACCGATCCACTATGTGGAGAGCCCCAACTTCCTGCCGGCCGGCGCGAAAGGCCGGCCGCCTCTGACGCGCAGCATTGCCTACAATGTGATGCGCATCGGACGTTTCCGCGAAGGCATCCTCACCATCCGCCGCCTGGCACGCCAGGCCGATGTCGTGGTCAACTTCTACGACCTGCTCACGGGCCTGGCCTACGGACTGGGCGGCCTGCATACACCGCTGGTGTGCGTGGGGCATCAATACTTGTTTCTCCGTCCCGACTTCGTTTTCCCTCCCGGCCACCGCGTGCCACTCTGGCTGCTGCGCCTCTACACGCGCGGCACGGCCTTCCGGGCAACGAGCCTGCTGGCCCTGTCGTTTCGCCCGCTGGACGACTGCGGCGCCTCGCGCATCCACGTGGTGCCCCCGCTCTTGCGCCAGGCCGTGCGCCAGGCCCGCCCCACCGCCGGCGACTATCTGCACGGCTACCTGCTCAACAGCGGCTTCAGCCGCGACATCCGCGCCTGGCACGAAGCGCATCCCGACGTGGCGCTCCACTTCTTCTGGGACAAGCCCACGCCCGGCGGAGAGCTGCGCGTAGACAGCAAACTGTCATTCCACGGCCTGGACGACGAAGCCTTCATCCGCTACATGGCAGGGGCCCGCGCCTACGCCACGACGGCGGGCTTCGAGTCCGTGTGCGAGGCCATGTACTTGGGCAAGCCCGTGCTGATGGTGCCCACCCACATCGAGCAACTCTGCAACGCCTACGACGCCGAAGCCGCAGGAGCCGGCATCCGCTGCGCCACGTTCGACCTGGACCGGCTCAACAGCCTGCGGCCCGTAGACAGCCGCCCGTTCCGCGAATGGACGGACCGCGCCAGCCGCCTCATTCCCGAACAAATCGAAGCGGCCGTGCGCCGCGCCACTGAGGAGTCACACTCCCGCTTCGTGCAGTACTGCGCACTCTGCGGCGCGCAGCTCCGCCTGCTTTTCCGCCGCTGAGGACGGGACAGTGCCTGGCGCCCCAATCCTGCGGCCTGCCCGCCCGCGAAAGCCCCGATGCTTTCGCGGGCGGGCAGGCCGTTTTTCCGTCCTCGCGCGCGACCCGCTGCGCCGCCTGCACGGCTATCGGGCAAAGACGAAAACCGCAACATGGCTGCCGCAACGCCGTAACGGTACGTTTAAGTATTAAAAATCATTAACGGAAAGCACGTTTTTATATTTTCCCTTTATCATAAAAGCTGAAATTTCTATATTTGCCTCAGAGCCTTAGTCCGTATGAAAAAGCATGAAGACATTTCTCAACCTCCCGACGTTAGCGAATTTCGACATGGCTCCGGAAAAGCCCGGCATACGGACACAGCGAACGGCGCGCTCCGCGTACAGCCTCCCTGCTGGTGGGCGGGTATGAAGTGCCCCACGCTGCAGGTGCTGCTACGCGCCGACGGCATAGCCGCCTGCAAGGCGGTGGAACTGACGGCCGGTGACGTCCGGATAGCCGGCATAGTCCGGCCGGGAAGCCCGCACTACCTGCTGCTCTACCTGGACTTGGACGGGGCTGCCGCCCAGCGCTTCGACATCCTGCTGCATTACGACGGCTCCACACGCCGCATTCCCTATGTGCTCAGGGAGCGGACGCCGCGCGAGCGGCATACGTTCGACGCGGCGGACACGGTTTACCTCCTCGTGCCGGACCGTTTTGCCAACGGCAACCCGGCGAACGACGTGGTGGAAGGCATGCTCGAGACGACATGCGGCCCGGGCCCGGACGAACGGCATGGCGGCGACATCGCGGGCATCGTGGCCCACTTAGACTACCTGGCCGACCTCGGCGTGACCGCCCTGTGGCCCACACCGCTGCTCGAGAACAATATGCCCGCCTGCTCCTACCACGGATATGCCATCACGGACTACTACGCCATAGACCCGCGGCTGGGAACGAACGAGGAATACCGCCACTTGGTGGACGAGGCACACGCCCGGGGGATCAAAGTGCTGCAGGACATGGTGTTCAACCACTGCGGCAACCACAATTTCCTCTTTAGGGAACGCCCGGCAAACGACTGGTTCAGCTTCAACGGCCGCTACGTGCAGACCTCACACAACATCTCGGCCATGAGCGACCCCCACGCGGCCCGAGTGGAACGCACGTCGGCACAGGACGGATGGTTCGTCGAGACCATGCCGGACTTCAACCTCCGCAATCCGCACGTAGCGGACTACCTGGTACAGAGCAGCATCTGGTGGATAGAATATGCGGGCATCGACGGCATCAGGCAGGACACTTACCCCTACGCCGACCCGCAGACCATGGCGCAATGGTGCGCACGGGTCGATGCGGAGTACCCGGGATTCAACATCGTGGGCGAAACGTGGCTCAACAACAACGTAGGCGTATCCTACTGGCAAAAGGGCAGCCCGCTCGCAGCCGGCTTCAACTCAGGACTGCCCACCGTCATGGACTTTCCGCTGATGGAGCGCATGGCGCCGGCCGTAGACGAACTGACAGACGAATGGGGCTCCGGGCTGAACCGCATCTACGACTACCTGTCGCAGGACCGCGTCTATGCCGACCCGATGCATCTGCTCACGTTTCTGGACAATCACGACACGTCGCGCTTTGCCCGCAACGCCGCAGAAGCCGCACGCCCGCAGCGCTACCGCCAGGCTCTGGCCATGCTGCTCACCCTGCGCGGCATCCCGCAACTCTACTACGGCGACGAGATCGGGATGTACGCCGACAAGGCCGAGGGCGACGGCATGCTCCGCCAGAATTTTCCCGGCGGATTCCTCGGCGGTGAGGCCGACGCCTTTACGGCACAGGGGCGCACCGAGGCGCAAAGCCGCCTGTTCGGCTTTGCCCGCCGGCTTCTCCGCTGGCGGCGCGCCAACGCCGACCTGGCCCGCGCCGCGTTCAAGCACTTCTCCGTGAAGGATGGCATCTACGTCTACGCCCGCCAGGCCGCCGGCCACACGGCGACCGTCTTGCTGAACGGCACGGACAGCGAGGTGCAGGTGGACCTCGAGCGCTATCGCGAGGTGCTCCCCGCGACGGAGGCAAGCGACGTGGTCACGGGGCGCCGGGTAAAGCTGGGCAGGACGCTCCCCATTGGCGCGCGGGACGTCATGATACTGGATTTCAACGTACAAGAGTCTTACAACATATCCGACTCCAAGGAAAAGGGGTCTTGAAAGAGGCCCCGTTTTAGGTTTCAATAGGTGGTTTTTAAGTGTGTGCAGGTCCTTCTTTGTGAAAAGCGGGGCCTGCTTTTTATTTATCCCTCCGGACGGAGAGCAACGCGGCGGGCGGAAGGCACAGTGCCTTCCGCCCGCCGGAGCAGTGCGACGGTCCGTCGGCGGGACGGCCGGTCAGTAGGAGATGGTGAAGCGGTAGTCGCCCTTCGCCTCCACCTTCTTGGCAGTGAAGCTGACGCGGTACACCTGCTTGCCCCATACGCGGGACAGGCGCGGGTCGGTCTGCGGGATGGTTTCCACGTTCACGTCGAACAGGCCTTGGTCGTAGGCTATGGCGGCCTCCACGCCGTTCACGCGGATGTCCACGCGGCCCGCCTTCGTCTGCGACACTTCGCCCCAGGTCATGAAGTTCACCTGGTTGGGTACGGACGGATTGTCCAGCTCAAACTTGTCGCGCACCTCGAGCTGCTTGTTCTTCACGGTGTAGGTGCGCACCCACTGGCGCACGCCGGCCTTGGCAGGATAGGCCCCGGCAATGTCGAGGCTGAACTGTCCTTGCGAAGCCTTCACCTCCCGGGCGCGGTACTTGCGGCCGTAGGCCTGTCCCTGGCCGTTGATCACGGGCAGGTTGTGATAGTTGCTCTGCATGGTCCAGATGGTGTAACGCTCCGAGCTGAACGTCTGGCGCGTATAGGTGCCCACGCCGGCGTCGATGAGCACAGGCGTGTTGTCCACCCAGAGCGAGACGGTGCCCACGTCGTTATGGTTGTGGCTCTCGTCATTGTATCCGCCCTTGGTGGCGACGAAGGCCCGGCCCTTCTTGAAATAGCAGAACTCCGTCTCGGGATACCAGGTAAAAGCCGGCGTCGCGTGCGCGGCCTTGCAGGCTGCCAGTTCGCGGTCCACCCGGAGGTCCTCCAGGATGCGGAAAAAGTCGCGGCTGACGAGCGTGAGGTGCGGCTCGGCCGCGTTGAGGTACGCCGCAAAGCGCTGCAGGCGCTCGCTGCCGATGGCCTTGCCGAAGCGGAAGATCAGGTGAGCGTCGCCCTCGCCCTTGGCTGAAGCGTCGGCGAAGTTGACCACCCAGCCGTCGCCCACGTAGCTGTTGGCGATGTACTCCGCCATGTTGCGTACCTGCGCGTTGTCGAAGAAGTTCACGCGGTGGCCCGTCACGTCGGAGAGCAGCACCAGGTAGTCCAGCAACTTGCCCGAGGCATGGCCCCAGTAGGAAGGCCCCTCCTCGCAGGCGCCGTCGCCATGCACATAGTTCAGGAACTTGTCCACCGACTCCACGCTGCGCCACACGGCATCGGCCAGGCGCGCGGAGTCCTGCTCAAGCAGCATGAAGGTCATGAGGGAGTTGCTGTTGCACCAAGGGTTCCAGTTGTTCAGCATTTGTCCGCGATAGTTCACGCCCATCCACCAGAAGCTGTCGTTCTCCAGGTAGGGCCGCATGATGCGGCGGTCCAACTCGTGGTAGAGGCGGCGCGAAATCTCGGGATTGAGCTTGTCGAACGCATCGTGCATGAAATAGTAGGTCCAGGAAAGGAGGTTGCCCAGGTCGCCGGCCGTGAGGTCGATGAGGTCATAGTCGTAGCGCGGCAGGGAGCGGTGGTCGGGCTGGTTGATCAAGTGGGCGGAAAGCGCCCACGACGTCATCTCGCAGGCGTGGAACACGCCGTTGGCCAGCTGGTCCACGAAGCGCCCCTTGCCCTCGGCCAGCTCGGCCAGGAGCAGACGGGCAATGGCGTAGTTGTTCTCGTTGAACGGATTCTCCATAACGTTGCGGTTGCCTGTCCGCTCAAACTCCAAGTAGTCCGTAGCGGTGACTACCTTCCACTCGTAATCGAGCATCTGCTCGCCGGCGCGGATAATGCGTTCGCGGCTCGCGCCCGTCAGCGAGTCCCAGCCCGCACGGTCGGCATAAGCGGGGAAGTCCACCCAGCGCTGGCCCGTGACAAGGTATTCCGCCAGCTGCGCGCGGCTCATGGCGTGTTGCAGGATGTTGCGCTCCGTGTAGGCGCCGGCCGGCCGCGGAAGGGCCGCGAGGAGCAGCAGAAACAGTAAGAAAATGCTTTTTGTCTTCATAGGGGATAGATAAGTTTTAAGCGTACAATGTTTTTCTTCGGACAGAGGGCTGCGCGCGGCCTCCCCGTCCGCAAAGATACGGAAATCGGAAAACAAAACGGGCCGCCGGGCGGCAGAAATGTGCCCTGCGGCCAAGCGCAAGCCCCGGCCGGCGGCCGCACTACGGGGCTTAGGCGCGTAACGACGGGGCTTAGGCCCGTAGCCGCGGGGCTTAGGCTCGTAGCCGCGGGGCTTAGGCCCGTAGCAAAGCAGCCCGGCGCAGCCAGCTGAAGGAGCCGCTTCACGAAGAGCGGACCGCCCTGCGGCAGCCGGGAACGGCGCGGCGGCATCAGCGCTTGCGGGGCTGGATGTTGAGCTTATAGACAATGTGCAGCATCACGTAGCGCGGGATGACGTTGCGGAAGGTCTCCGTCTGTCCCTGCCCGTTCACGGCGTAGCTCGTGCTGGAGAGCTGGTGCAGGATGTCGAACCCGTCCGCCAGGACCGTGAGCCGCCCGTCGAGGAATGCGCGGGAAAGGCGCGCGTTCCAAACGAGGTCGTCCGCATTCATGCCCCGGGCCACATAGCCGCGCCGGCCGTACATCGTCAGGTCCGTGCTGAAGTGCAGCTGCCAGGGCAAGGCGGCCTGCACGGTGAGGCCATACTGATAGTCCGCCGCGTTGATGTCGCTGAACCCGGCGCGGCGGCTGGTCGCCCGGTACCACGCGGCACTGCCCTTCACGCCGAGCCGCACGCCGCCCAAGGCGTAGCCGAACTGAAGGGTCTCCTTGAGCCGCGTGGTGCGCACGACGCTGCGCTGGCTGCCGGCGAGCGGCCGGCCCAGCGCCTCGGACGTGTCGCCCATGAGGTCCACGTTATGCGTATAGGCTGCGTCGGTAGCCGTGGAGAACGTCAGCCGCCGCTCCCGGTCGAGGGGCGCGGTGTAGTGAACGGAGCCGGTCAGACTGTAGTTGCCGTCGACGTTGACCGGCTGATAGGTGCGCACACCCGTTTCCGGATTGTACGTAAAAGCCTGGGCCACGAGATTCTGCGTGATGTTGTAGCGCAGATCGGCGGCCAAGGTGCGGCTCAGCGTGGGCACGTAGCGCTGAAAACGAAGCCCGAGGGCATGATTGTAGCTGCTTTTCAGCGCAGGGTTGCCCAGACGGAGATTGAGCGGGTCGTTGTCGTCCAGTGTAGGGAGTAAGGACACCATCTGCGGCGCGGCATAACTGCCGGCATAGGAGAACAGGACGTCGTGCGTCGTGTTCCGCCCGTCATCCCGGGTCTTGTGGAACAAGAAGAAGAAGACCGGCTCCAGGCAAAGCGTCGTGCGGCGGAAGGTCGTGTCGATGGCCGCACGGGCATACTCCTGATATTCGTGGCGGACGGTGAGCGGCAACGTAAGCGATACGGTGAAGTAAGGCCACTCGTACTGCGCTTTCATGGCCACGCGGTGCTTGTTATCCACGCGGCGCAAGCGGTAACTGTTCACCCGGTCGAGGCACTGCTCCAGGTAGGCGCGCTCGGAGGGCAGCGTGCCCAGCGGCGCGTCCGCCCCCCATTCGGGCAACTCGTCCAGACTATAGTTGGGCCGGCTGGCACGGGTGAAGAACTGCGTGAAGGTGTAGTCGGGCATCAGACTCAGCGCCCGCCCGCCCTGAAATTCGTACCACCGCCTCATACCGGTATTCAGCGTATGGGTGAACTCGTTCATCTCGTAGTCATTATAACCGTTCTGAAAGTCGTCCGCACCATTGCCGGCAGGATACTCATAGTTGTCATGGCTGAACTCCTCCTGATGCTGGCGCCGATAGGCGGCGGAGTAATGCAGGCCGATGCGGTCGCCGGTGCTGATGGGAATGACCGTAGCCCCAACGCCCATCGAGGCCTGCCAGTAGGTGCGCTGGGTGAGGAGTTCGTTCCTTTGCCGGTTGACGGCCAGACGGCGCAGAAGATTGCCGGCCGTGGGCGCGGCGATGCTGTCCATCAGCGCAGAGAGGTCCAACTCCGGGTCGGCGGACAGGGCGGCGGCCGCCGCGAAGCCGTCGCCGCGCGCCTTGCTCCACCGGAACGACGGAGCAACGTTCAGGAAAAGTTTGTTCTCCCGGTCCCACTGGAAGCTGTGGCTGGTGTTCACATTCGTGCGGCAGTTCGTGTTGCGGCTCATGCTGTAGACGTGTTCGCGACCTGCTGGCAGAAAGTTCACGCCAGCCGTGCGCCGGTAGGTGTCCACGTCCTGGTGCTGAGCCGTGAGGCTCCCCTGCACCTTGTAAGGTTTGGAGTTGCCACGCGTCAGATAGTCCAGGCCAAACTGCTTCGTCGCCATCAGCCCGGACGGCATGAGAGCCGGTGTCCATTCGCCGTTAGTGCCGGGACGCCGCGTCTCGTTCACGTTGTTCAGGTTTCCGAAGAAGGAAAGCCGCGTGCGGGGCGTGAAGCCCAGGCCGAAGACGCGGGCCATGTAGCGCTGCTCTGTGCCCAGCCCGCAGTCGGCGTTGGCCATCCAGCCCAGGTTGTACTCGCGCTTGAGCCGCACGTCCATGACATAATGCTTGTCCTTCGGCGCCGTCCAGTGTGTCTTGTCGTAAACGCGGACATCCTTCACCGTATAGGCCGGCAGATTCTGGAGCATCACGCTCCCGTCGTTGCCGAAGAAGTGCTCCCCATTGAGCAGCAGGCTCTCCACGAAGCGCCCATTGACGAAAATGCGGCCGTCGTCCATCAGCTCCACGCCGGGCAGCTGACTGATGAGCGCGTCGAGCATGGAGCCTTCGGCCGTCTGGAAGGCATCGGCGTTGAATACGAGTGTGTCGTTTTTCATATAGAACTGTACGCGCGTGGCCGTCACCGTGGCCTCGCCAAGGCGTTGCTCGCGGATGCGGTGCAGCCGCGTGATGCCGATGTCGAACTGGTTACTGAAGCGGCCGAAGCGCGCTTCCTGGCGATCGTATGCGGGCGCGTAGCCTTCCTTCTCGAAGCGGAGCAGGACGGTGATACGGTTGCCGGCAAGGCGGGCATGACGAAGACCCACCGCCCCG
Organism: uncultured Alloprevotella sp.; assembly: GCA_944320745.1. Lineage (GTDB taxonomy): Bacteria > Bacteroidota > Bacteroidia > Bacteroidales > Bacteroidaceae > Alloprevotella. The sequence goes on from CALUIN010000003.1 coordinate 84,845, forward strand.
GACTGTCGGTCTGCATATAGGTGTTGACCGTGTCGATCACGGTGCTGTCCGCGGCCATGACCGTAACAAGCACATGAGAGAGATCCTCGCCGGTCAGATAATCGCGCACACGGCCCGACAATACCACGCGCTCCGAACTCTGGGCGCTGGCGGGGAGGGCGGCAACGATACAGGCCAACAGGAAGAGGAAAAAGAAAACAGGCCGCTTCGCGCTGTGGCACAGGGGGGATGCGACGGCGCGGACGTGCTGGCGCACACATGCGATGCCCCACCCTTCAGCGGCGGAGCTGCGGGCAACAGGAAACAGGACCTTCGGCCGCAAACGGCAGGACGGGCAAGGGTGTGATGTAGTTTTCATAGTAACAAAGCACATAAGGATTATCAAGGCCGGCTCCGCAACCGGCAAACGGATCATTGGACCAAGAGGCAAGTGGAGCTGCGGAACGTCAGCGCGGATGGGGCGTGTTGCAAAGCCGCGCCGCGGAGCGGACACACGCGGGCGACTGCCTCACTAAGCGCCGGGCTGCGCCCCGATCGGGCCTATCCGTGCAACCCGTGCACCAATTCCGCCCGCTATTCCTAATCATCCGCTCCAAAATTATCTGTTTTCCACAAGTCCGATAAATTTATTAAGATTTTTTTGCTTAGCCTCCCCCGGAAATTAACTCTTGTTTTGTCCGCAGGAAGGTCCGGCGAGGCTTCAAATCTATAGGCTACGCGCGGCCGGAACGACTGACGCATGGACGGCCTCCGCGGCCGAAAAACTGCTACTCCGCCCGCCATAGGCCACCCCGGCCGCAACCCGGCCTTCGGTAACTGTCCGGCCGTGCAGCCCCCGGCGACTGGGCAGGATGCCGCGCCGGCCGCAACCAGGACATCCTCGCGCATCGCTGCAAGCGTGGCTGGCGGACAGGCTGCAAACGGTCGCGTCATTCGGAGAAAACGTACGCGACGCCACCCGGCGCAGGACTGGGACGATTACGCTGAACATGCCTTTATGAGCATAACGTTCGGAACTAATTATGGATGGAAAAACACGGCGAAAATTCAGACGGCTACGGATAACCGAGGCCGGCAAAAGATACGAATCGGGCCCCGGTGGGACGAATGTCCACCGGGGCCCGATTGTAGGTATGGCCTGAATGGCTTACTCAGCCTTGGCTTCTTCGGCAGCAGGTGCCTCGCTGGCCGTTTCGGCTGCAGCGGGAGCAGCGGCTTCCTGCGTAGCGGCCGACTTGCGCGAACGGCGCGTACGCGTGGCCTTCTTCGTAGCGGTCTTGGCCATGTTCTCATCGTAGTCCACAAACTCGATGAAACACGTGGGCGCACCGTCGCTGGGGCGGAAACCGGTCTTAATGATACGGGTGTAGCCTCCCGGACGGTCGGCAACCTTGGTGGAAATCTCCTTGAAGAGCTCCGTCACAGCATACTTGTCCTGCAACAGCTTGAAGACCAGACGGCGGGAGTGCGTCGTGTCGTTCTTGCACTTCGTGATGAGCGGTTCAATGTATTTCCGCAGAGCCTTGGCCTTGGCTACCGTGGTGTTAATCCGCTTGTACTTGATGAGGGAGCAGGACATGTTGGCCAAAAGAGCAGCCCTGTGAGAAGCGGTACGGCTTAAATGGTTGAACTTTTTATTGTGCCTCATTTCTATTATTCTTTATCTAATTTGTACTTGGATATGTCGGTACCGAACGAGAGGTTCAGACTTTCCAACAGGTCGTCGAGCTCCGTAAGGGATTTCTTACCGAAATTGCGGAACTTCAACAGGTCGTTCTTGTTGTACTGAACCAAATCTCCGAGGGTCTCGACTTCGGCGGCCTTCAGGCAGTTGAGGGCACGCACCGAGAGATTCATGTCGACAAGTTTCGTCTTGAGCAGCTGGCGCATGTGCAATACCTCCTCATCGAACTCCTCATTATCAGTGTTGGCAGCGTCCTCGATCGTGATCTTCTCGTCGGAGAAGAGCATGAAGTGGTAAATGAGAATCTTGGCTGCCTCCTTCAGGGCATCCTTAGGCTGGATGGACCCGTCAGTAGTGACTTCAAGGACGAGCTTGTCATAGTCGGTCTTCTGCTCGACACGATAGGGCTCGACAGCATATTTCACATTGCGGATCGGGGTGTAGATGGAGTCTATGGGTATGGTGTTGACATCGGTGCAGAAATCACGGTTTTCCTCGGCAGGGACATAACCGCGACCCTTGTTGATATTGAGGTCAATCTGCATCGTAGCCTTGGCATCGAGGTGGCAAATCAGTAATTCAGGATTTAACACTTCAAATCCCGTAAGATACTTGCCAATATCACCGGCCCTGAACTCTGTGGCATTAGACACGGTGATGCTGACCTTCTCCGTCTCGAACTCTTCAACGATTTGCTTGAAGCGTACCTGCTTCAAGTTAAGTATAATGTTGGTTACGTCCTCACGCACACCGGGAACAGAAGCGAACTCGTGCTCAACACCCTCGATGCGGATGGTGTTGATGGCGTACCCTTCCAACGAGGAGAGCAAGATGCGACGTAGTGCATTTCCGACAGTAGTGCCGAAACCCGGCTCCAAAGGACGGAACTCGAACTTTCCGAACTTGGGGCCGTTTTCCAACATTATGACTTTATCAGGTTTTTGAAATGCTAATATCGCCATGAAATTGATTAGTTTATAAATTAGTTCTTAGAGTACAACTCGACAATCAGCTGCTCGCGGATGTTCTCGGGAATATCTTCGCGCTCAGGCCGATGCAGCAGTTTACCGGATTTGGTATTCTCGTCCCACTCAATCCAAGGATACTTGCTGTGGTTGAAGCCGGCCAGAGCATCTGCAATGACCTCGAGGGACTTGGACTTCTCGCGGACACCGACAATCTGGCCGGGCTTTACGCTGTAGGAAGCGATGTTCACTACGCGGCCATCGACTACGATGTGCTTGTGGTTGACGAGCTGGCGGGCAGCAGCGCGAGTGGGGGCAATGCCAAGACGATAAACTACATTGTCGAGACGGGACTCCAAAGACTGAAGCAGAACGACACCGGTGATGCCGCTGGAGGCAGCCGCCTTGTTGAAGAGATTGCGGAACTGCTTCTCCAATACGCCATAGGTGTACTTGGCTTTCTGCTTCTCGGCCAACATGATGCCGTACTCAGAAGTCTTGCGGCGACGGGAATTGCCGTGCTGACCAGGAGGGAAATTACGCTTGGAAAGCACTTTGTCTGCTCCGAAAATGGCCTCGCCGAACTTCCGCGCTACACGAGACTTGGGTCCTATATATCTTGCCATAGATGTTCTTCGATTTTTTAAGTTTCGACTAAATTATACTCTTCTTCTCTTCGGAGGACGGCAGCCGTTGTGGGGAAGCGGCGTAACGTCGACAATCTCTGTCACTTCGATGCCGGCACCGTGTACGGCACGGATGGCGGATTCACGACCGTTACCGGGACCCTTGACATAGGCTTTCACCTTGCGGAGACCCAGGTCGTAAGCTACTTTGGCACAGTCCTGAGCTGCCATCTGCGCAGCGTAAGGCGTGTTCTTCTTAGATCCTCTGAAGCCCATCTTACCGGCTGAAGACCAAGAGATAATCTGTCCCTCGCTATTGGCTAAAGATACAATTATATTATTGAACGAACTGTGAACGTGCAACTGCCCCATTGCATCGACCTTCACGTTCCTTTTCTTTGCTGCGGCTGTTTTCTTTGCCATATCCTATTTATTATTTAGTAGCTTTTTTCTTGTTTGCAACAGTCTTCTTACGCCCCTTTCGGGTACGGGCATTGTTCTTGGTGCTCTGGCCACGCACGGGCAGTCCCAGACGGTGACGAATACCACGGTAGCAACCGATGTCCATCAGGCGCTTGATATTCATCTGGATCTCGGAGCGGAGGTCACCCTCCACTTTGTATTCGGCGGCAATGATTTCACGAATCTTCGCAGCCTGGTCGTCGGTCCAATCCTTTACCTTGATACCTCTGTCAATGCCGGCCTTGTCCAAGATTCTCGTTGCACTACTGCGACCTATTCCGTAAATATAGGTCAATGCAATTTCGCCTCGTTTGTTCTGAGGGAGGTCGACGCCTACAATTCTTATTGCCATATACTATTTTCTTTTTTTGCTGATTGGATTAACCTTGACGCATTTTTAACTTCGGGTTCTTCTTGTTGATGACGTACAACCGGCCCTTCCGACGAACAATTTTGCAGTCTGCCGACCGCTTCTTCAAAGATGCTCTTGTTTTCATATGGTATGCTTTATTTGTATCTAAACACGATGCGCCCTTTGCTCAAATCGTAAGGGCTCATTTCCACTTTCACTCTATCTCCCGGAAGTATCTTGATGTAGTGCATCCGCATTTTCCCGGAAATATGAGCGGTAATCTCGTGCCCGTTGACCAGTTCAACACGAAACATCGCGTTGCTGAGGGCCTCGACAATGGTCCCGTCTTGTTCTATCGCTGTCTGCTTCGACATAATTACTTAATCTCTATTGCTTCGATTTTATCAAAAGACGACAGGATGTCGGCTTTGCCATGATGAATGGCTATGGTGTGCTCGAAATGAGCGGCCGGCTTGCGGTCCTGCGTAATGACGCTCCAACGATTGTCCAGCAGGGCAACCTGGGGACTTCCGAGCGTGATCATGGGCTCTATGGCTATGCAGAGTCCGTTCTTCAACAGCTTGCCGGAACCGCGCTTCCCGTAGTTTGGGACTTGCGGATCCTCGTGCATCTCGTGCCCTATCCCATGCCCGACAAATTCACGGACAACGCCATAGCCTTGTGCCTCGCAGTGGGTCTGGACTGCATAGCCTATATCACCGAGGCGCTTACCGGCAATGGCCTGCTCAATTCCTTTGTATAAGGATTCCTTCGTCACTTGCAGCAGTGTCCGAACTTCGGCAGAAATCTCGCCTACCGCGAAAGTATAGCAAGAATCTCCGCAAAAGCCTTCCAACTTCACACCACAGTCCACGGATACAATGTCGCCATCCTTCAACGGAGTGTCGTCGGGTATGCCATGAACCACTACCTCGTTAACCGAGGTGCAGATGGAAGCCGGAAATGCCGGACCGTAAGGATTGGGGAAACCCTTGAAAGTTGGCTCAGCACCATGATCCCGGATAAACGTCTCTGCGACGGTATCCAACTGCCGGGTGGTAACACCGGGCCGAATCAGTTTAGCGACCTCGGCCAGCGTGTCGCCTACCAGCAGGTTGGCTCGCCGCAATAGCTCTATTTCATCGTCTGTCTTCAGATAAATCATCGACGCGACCTTTCTTTAATAGGCAGATACTTTTCCGCCATGAGAACGAACATGACCGGAGTTCAGCAATCCATCGTAGCGACGGACTAACAGGTGACTCTCAATCTGCTGCAACGTATCCAATACGACGCCTACGAGAATCAGGAGAGAGGTTCCGCCAAAGAACTGTGCAAATCCTTGACTGACACCGAACACGTCAGCAAAAGCTGGCAGGATGGCAATCACGGAAATGAACAAAGATCCGGGGAACAGAATGCGGGTCATCACCGTATCCAGATAATCGGCTGTACTCTTGCCAGGCTTAATTCCGGGAATGAAACCGTTGTTGCGTTTCATATCCTCGGCAATCTGAACCGGGTTGAGCGTAATCGCCGTATAGAAGAACGTGAAGGCTATGATCAGCGCTACCAGCACGATGTTGTAGGGAACACTGGTGTGGTTACTGAAGTTGGCCCAGAATCCTTCCGCATTACCTGTGGCAGAGGCTATCGTAATAGGAATGAACATGATGGCCTGCGCAAAGATGATAGGCATCACGTTGGCAGCAAACAATTTGAGGGGGATGTACTGACGTGCACCTCCGAATTGCTTGTTTCCTTCCACTCGCTTGGCATACTGCACGGGGATTTTTCTCGTGGCCTTGACCAGCATGATGGCAAGCGCCATGACAAAGAGCAGTGCAATAATCTCAAAGAGGAACTTCACCAGACCGCCACCCTGGCTGCCGGAAAGGGCATTGACGAACTCCTGCCCGAGAGCCTCCGGCAAACGGGCGATGATACCGATCATAATGATGAGGGATACACCGTTGCCGACGCCCTTGTCCGTGATGCGCTCACCCAACCAAAGGATGAACATGCTGCCTGCGGCAAGGATGATTGTAGAGGAGGCCATGAACTCGAAATCCATCGCTACACGGAACGCTCCAGGTATCTGGTTGTGAAGATTAATCAAGTACGCCGGTGCCTGGAAAATCAGGATTGCGATTGTCAGCCAGCGGGTGTACTGATTGATCTTTCTTCTTCCGCTCTCACCTTCGCGCTGCATCTTCTGGAAATAAGGTACAGCCACGGCCAGCAACTGGATGACAATGGATGCGGAGATGTATGGCATGATTCCCAATGCAAACACAGAGGCGTTGGAGAAAGCGCCACCGGAGAACATGTTCAACAATGCCATCAGACCTTCTGCGGTCTGATCTCGAAGTCCCTGCAAACCAGAGGGACCCGGATCTATACCGGGAAGGACAACGAAAGAGCCGAAACGATAAATTGCAACAAAAAGGAGAGTGATGAGGATTCGAACTCTCAAATCCTCAATTCTCCAAATGTTCTTTATAGTCTCGATAATTTTTTTCATCGATTACAGCTTTGAATTAGATTTTCGTGGCTGTGCCGCCTGCAGCCTGGATTGCTGCCTCTGCTGATTTCGAGAAAGCATTTGCTTCCACATCAACCTTGGCCGTCAACTGGCCGTTGCCGAGAACCTTCACCAATTCTTTGCCAGAGGTCAGACCAGCGGCCACGAATTCTGCTAAGCCCACCTTCTGGAGCTCCTTCTTCTCGACCAAAGCCTGAATGTCGGAAAGATTGACAACCTGATACTCTACACGGTTGATATTCTTGAAACCAAACTTCGGCAAGCGACGCTGCAAAGGCATCTGCCCGCCCTCAAAGCCTATTTTCTTGCTATAACCGGAACGCTGCTTGGCACCCTTATGACCACGCGTAGACGTACCGCCTCGGCCTGAGCCTTGACCACGTCCGATTCTTTTACGCGAATGGGTAGAGCCACACGCTGGAGTTAAGTTATGTAATTTCATGATTTCCAACTTTTATAGTTATTAATCAACGATAGCCACCAAATGCTGAACCTTTTTGATCATACCGCGCAAGACGGGAGAGTCCTCACGCTCGACCACACGGTTCATTTTGGTTAGGCCCAGAGAATCCAATGTGCGCTTCTGATCTATGGGGGCCCCGATGCGGCTCTTTACTTGCTTGATTTTTATTGTTGCCATTGCGATTATCCTCTAAATACCTTTTCCAAAGAAATTCCACGCTGCTGGGCTATGGTACGCGCATCGCGCATCTCGCTTAGGGCCAAAATCGTAGCCTTTACCAGATTGTGAGGATTGGATGATCCCTGGGACTTAGCCAGGACATCCTTAATACCTACACTCTCCAAGACTGCACGCATGGCGCCTCCGGCAACCACACCCGTACCGGCAGAAGCCGGAAGGATGAGAACCTGCGCACCGCCGAACTTGGCCTTCTGACCATGAGGAACGGTGCCCTTAATAACCGGTACACGGACAAGATTCTTCTTGGCGGACTCTACACCTTTTGCGATAGCAGCCGTGACTTCGCCGGCCTTACCTAAACCGCAACCAATCACGCCCTTACCATCGCCGACTACGACAATGGCAGCGAACGTAAAGGTACGGCCACCCTTCGTCACCTTAACTACGCGATTGATAGCAACGAGTCTATCCTTTAAATCTTCGCTATTTACTATTACTCTGTTTGCCATAATCCTTAGAATTTAAGTCCGCCCTTACGAGCACCGTCAGCAACTTCCTTAACGCGGCCATGATAGAGATAGCCGTTACGGTCGAATACGACTTCCGTTATGCCGGCTTCAAGAGCCTTCTTTGCTACAGCCTCACCGACCTTAGCAGCCTGCTCCTTTTTGGGCATCGGCTCCATGCCGAGAGAAGATGCAGCTACCAGCGTAGTAGCCGTTTCGTCGTTGATAATCTGTACGTAGATCTGCTTGTTGCTTCTGAACACGCTCATGCGGGGACGAGCAGTCGTTCCGGATATCTTGTTACGAACCCTATACTTGATTCTGATACGTCTTTGTTGTTTCTTCGTTGTCATAGTTTCACCAAATTATAATTACTTAGCACCTGCAGACTTACCAGACTTTCTGCGAATCTGCTCTCCAACGAACAGGATACCCTTACCCTTGTACGGTTCAGGCTTGCGGAAAGAACGTATCTTGGCACATACTTGACCTAACAACTGCTTGTCGCAGGACTCAAGACATATATAGGGATTCTTATTCCTTTCGGATTTGGTTTCTACCTTGATTTCGCCAGGCAACTGGATGAAGATACTATGCGTGTATCCCAGAGAAAACTCTACAAGGTTGCCTTGGTTGGATACGCGGTAACCGACACCGACAAGCTCCATTTCTTTCTTATACCCCTGCGATACGCCTACAACCATGTTGTTGACGAGCGCACGGTACAGACCATGAAATGCTTGCTTCTGTTTGTCAGAAACCTGATCGTTGTTGCTGTCAATAGTGAACAGAATCTCATTATTGTCTATCGTGACGATAATAGAAGGATCTACCGCCTGACTCAACTCTCCTTTGGGGCCTTTCACATTGACCACATTTCCGTTCAGGGTAACCGTCACTCCCGCCGGAATCACAATGGGCAATTTACCAATTCTAGACATTGTTCTCCTCCTATTTAATTAATAGACATAACATAGAACTTCACCACCGACTTTTAACTGGGTGGCCTCCTTATCCGTCATCACACCCTTGGAGGTGGAGACAATTGCGACACCCAAGCCGTTAATCACACGCGGCATATTGCGATAGCCGACGTACTTACGCATACCCGGGGTGGATACGCGCGTCAGGCTCTTGATAGCGCTGACCTTGGTACGGGGATCATACTTCAAGGCAATCTTGATAGAGCCTTGGGGACCTTCATCCTCGAACTTATAGTTGAGGATATATCCTTTTTCAAAAAGGATTTTTGTGATGTCCTTTTTCAGATTTGAGGCGGGAACTTCCACCACACGGTGATTTGCCATGATGGCATTGCGCAACCGCGTCAAGTAATCTGCTATTGGATCTGTCATAAATGTAATTGTTTAATTGATCGGGATAGCCCGACAATATTAAATAATAAAGGAAATGTTACCAACTTGCCTTCTTCACGCCCGGAATAAGTCCCTGCGAAGCCATCTCACGGAACTGGATGCGGGAAAGTCCGAACATGCGGATATAGCCACGGGGCCTACCCGTAATTTTGCAACGGTTGTGCAGGCGAATCGGATTTGCGTTGCGAGGGATGGATTGCAACTTGCGTGCAGCCTCGTAAGCCGCAACAGGATCGTCAGACTTGTTGACGATTTCCTTCAACGCGGCACGTTTTGCGGCGTACTTGGCTACTAACTTGGCCCGCTTTACCTCACGGGCTTTCATTGATTCTTTTGCCATTGTATCTTATTTATTTCTTTTCGTTCTTGAAGGGCAGACCAAACTCTTTCAACAAGGCATAGCCCTCTTCATCCGTCTGCGCGGAAGTTACGAACGTGATGTTCATACCCAAGATGCGGTCTATTGTATCGATGTTGATTTCAGGGAAGATAATCTGCTCCTGGATACCCAAGGAATAATTTCCGTGGCCGTCCAACTTGCTCTCGATACCTTTGAAGTCGCGAATACGGGGCAGGGCCACGCGCACGAGTCTCTCAAGGAACTCATACATTTTGTCACGACGCAGCGTAACCATAACGCCAATAGGCATTTTCTTACGCAGCTTGAAATTAGCAACATCCTTACGAGACAAAGTGGCTACGGCCTTCTGACCGGTGATAGCTGAAATCTCGTTGATCGCAACATCAATAATCTTCTTATCCGCAGTAGCAATGCCCAAGCCTTGATTGATCACAATTTTCTTGAGCACCGGAATCTGCATAGGGGATGAATAGTTGAACTGCTTCATCAAGGCCGGAGCGATACGCTCGGCGTATTCCTTCTTAAGGCTTGCTGTGTTACTCATTACTTAATCTCCTCTCCTGATTTTTTGGCATAACGGACAGACTTACCAGCTTCGTTCTTGCGTCTGCCAATTCGCGTCGGATTACCCGTCTTCGGGTCCAAGACATTCAAATTAGAAATATGAATCGGCGCTTCAACCTTGATGATGCCTCCCTGCGGATGCTGAGCATTCGGTTTCTGGCACTTGGAGACCATGTTAAGGCCTTCTACGATGGCACGTTGCTTCTCTACGAAAACCTTCAAGACTTTGCCGGTCTTTCCCTTGTTCTCGCCAGAGTTCACGTAAACCGTATCACCTCTTCTGATATGGAATTTACTCATTACTTTTACAATTGATTGATTAAAGTACTTCAGGCGCCAACGACACGACCTTCATGTTAACCGCACGGAGTTCACGGGCTACAGGTCCGAAAATACGGCTTCCGCGCAATTCACCCGCATTGTTCAGCAATACGCATGCGTTATCATCGAAACGGATATAGGAGCCGTCGGGGCGACGGATCTCCTTCTTCGTCCGCACGATCAAGGCCTTGGAAACAGCACCTTTCTTAATATCACTCGAAGGAATGACATTCTTGACAGACACAACAATAATGTCGCCTACCGAGGCGTAGCGACGACGCGTTCCACCTAACACACGGATGCATAAGGCCTCGCGCGCACCGCTGTTGTCTGCTACCGTTAATCTGGATTCTGCCTGTATCATAATTACTTAGCCCTTTCTACAATTTGAGTTACTCTCCAACGTTTAGTTCTGCTCAACGGACGCGTCTCCATAATTTGTACGGTATCGCCAACGTTGCACTCGTTCTTCTCGTCATGAGCGTGGTACTTCTTCGTCTTGGAAACGAATTTACCATAAATAGGGTGCATCTCCTTGAACTTGGCTGCAACCACTACGGTCTTGTCCATCTTATTGCTGATGACTACACCCTGTCGAGTCTTTCTTAATTTTCTAGCTTCCATTTGGACCACGATTATTTTTTAAGTTCAAGCTCCCGCTGCACGGTCTTCATCCGTGCGATAGTACGACGCTGCTCCTTGATTTGTGCAGTGTTCTCCATGGGAGATACACTGTGGTTGAGCATCATTTGCTGATACTTAGCCACCTCGGCATCGATACGCTCTGCCAATTCGTTAGCGGGGATTTCTCTAATTTCTGCTGTTTTCATAATCAGGCATTTTTATCGTAATCGCGTCGAACAATGAATTTGGTGGTCACAGGCAACTTCTGAGCAGCCAGGCGAAGAGCTTCCTTAGCTACTTCGAAGGGAACGCCATCTATTTCGAAAATTATGCGACCTGGCGTAATCGGGAATACGTAACCTACAGGGTCACCCTTACCTTTACCCATTCGGACATCGGCAGGTTTCTTCGTAATGGGTTTGTCCGGGAATATGCGAATCCAGCTCTGTCCCTCACGCTGCATGTAGCGCGTCATAGCGACACGGGCAGCTTCAATCTGACGGCCGGTGAGCCAGTGAGTCTCCAGACTCTTGATGCCGAAGCTACCGAAAGCAAGCTGATGGCCACGCTGAGCATTGCCTTTGCAGCGGCCCTTTTGCGGTCTTCTATATTTGGTTCTTTTCGGTTGTAACATAATACTTCTTTCTCAATGATTAACGGTTGTTGTTTCTCTTGCCGCGGAATTTGCGACCGCCGTTGCCGTAGTTGCCGCCGCGTCCCGTTTCCTTTTCAGCGGTAAAGTTAGGCGCCAGATCACGCTTGCCATAGACCTCACCTCTGCAAATCCAAACCTTAATACCCAGCAGGCCGACTTTCGTCAAAGCCTCGGTCTGACAATAGTCGATGTCAGCACGGAACGTATGTAGGGGGGTGCGGCCCTCCTTATACATTTCCTTGCGCGCCATTTCAGCACCGTTCAAACGGCCACAGATCTGAATCTTAATGCCTTCAGCGCCAGCATGCATCGTATTGGCAATAGCCATCTTGATGGCGCGGCGATAAGCCATTTTGCCTTCCACTTGGCGTGCAATACTCTTACCTACGATGTTGGCATCCAAGTCGGGGCGCTTCACCTCGAAGATGTTAATCTGGACATCCTTGTCCGTAATCTTCTTCAGCTCCTCTTTCAGTTTGTCCACTTCCTGGCCACCCTTACCAATGATTACGCCCGGACGGGAGGTACAAATGGTGATGGTAATCAGTTTGGGAGTACGCTCAATGACGATACGCGAAACGCTGGCCTTGGCCAAACGTGCATCAAGATACTTACGAATTTTGCTATCTTCAAGCAGATTATCGCCGAAGTCGGAACCGCCATACCAATTGGAGTCCCAACCACGGATGATTCCCAAACGGTTACTGATCGGATTTACTTTTTGTCCCATACGTCTTTTCTCAATTAATCATTAGTTTTGGTACCAACAAACAATGTCACGTGGTTTGAACGTTTGCGGATTCTGTAACCACGACCTTGAGGGGCGGGACGCATACGCTTCAGCGTCGTGCCTTCGTCTACATAGATTCTCGTAATGAAGAGTTCACCATCCTCAGCCTTACGTTCATTCTTCTGCTCCCAATTTGCGATGGCGGAACGCAGCAACTTCTCCACATCCTGCGAAGCGGCTTTCTTCGAGAATCTCAACGTACCGAGGGCACGGTTCACTTCCATACCGCGTACCATGTCGACTACGTAGCGCATTTTCCGCGGAGAGGAGGGAACATTTCGCAGTTTAGCAAAATACTGGGTCTTGCGGGCTTCTTTTCTTTGTTCTGCCGCCAATCTTTTTCTTGCTCCCATTATTTGATATTATTATTATTTACTGGTTGTAAACCTGCTTACTTTTTCTTATTGCCGGCATGGCCGCCGAAGCGGCGCGTAGGAGCAAACTCGCCGAGCTTGTGTCCTACCATGTTCTCGGTAACGTAAACAGGGATGAATTTATTTCCGTTGTGCACCGCAATGGTGTGACCCACAAAGTCGGGCGAAATCATTGAGGCACGGGCCCAAGTCTTTACCACGCTTTTCTTGCCGCTTTCGTTCATGGCAAGTACTTTCTTTTCCAGTGAAACAGCGATATAAGGACCTTTCTTTAATGAACGACTCATATATAAATTCTTTTAATGCTTACTTTTTACGCCTCTCAATGATATACTTGCTAGACTGTTTCTTCGGGGATCTCGTCTTCAATCCCTTTGCATACAGGCCCTTGCGCGATCTCGGGTGTCCACCGGACTGACGGCCTTCACCACCACCCATCGGGTGATCTACCGGGTTCATAACGACACCACGGTTGTGCGGGCGGCGGCCAAGCCAACGGGACCGTCCGGCCTTACCGGAGCTCTCCAGCGCATGATCGGAATTGCCGACACTACCAATCGTGGCACGGCAAGCACTAAGAATCTTACGTGTTTCTCCAGAAGGCAACTTGATTACACAGTAGTCGCCTTCGCGTGATGTGAGCTGGGCAAAATTTCCAGCAGAACGGACCAGGAGAGCGCCCTGTCCGGGACGCAGCTCAATATTGTGGATCACCGTACCGACAGGTATGTACTGCAACGGAAGGGTGTTACCCACTTCGGGTGCGGCATCCTTGCCGGACATGAGACGGTCACCCACCTTCAGGCCGTTAGGAGCAATAATGTAACGCTTTTCCCCGTCAGCATAAAACAGCAAAGCGATACGGGCCGAACGGTTCGGATCGTATTCAATGGTTTTTACAGTTGCGGGAACACCGTCCTTCTCTCGCTTAAAGTCTATGATACGGTACTTTCTCTTGTGGCCACCACCAATGTAACGCATGGTCATCTTGCCTACATTGTTGCGACCACCTGTAGCACGCTTCCCATAAACGAGGGATTTCTCTGGTACGGATGCAGTAATTTCTTCGAACGTACCAATAATCTTGTGTCTCTGCCCCGGTGTCGTGGGCTTAAATTTACGTACTGCCATCTGTTATTTAGATATTGCTATAAAAATCGATAGTGTCGCCCTCTTTCAGGGTCACAATAGCCTTCTTGAAAGCGTTCGTGCGGCCGCGAAGAAGTCCCGCCTTGGTATAGCGGGATTTGTTCTTACCGGCATAGCGCATAGTATTCACACTTTCCACCGTCACATTATACAAGGCCTCAACCTCGTTCTTGATTTGAAGTTTCGTAGCCTCGGGACGGACAACAAAACCATATTTGTTCTCCTTCTCGGTGACGTGAGTCATCTTTTCCGTAACCAACGGTTTTACGATATATGCCATATTCTACGCCGTATCTTTATTTTGTTAAGACTTCCTCTATTTTAGCGAGCGCATTTTCAGTCACAATCATAACTCCGGCATCCAACACGCCATACGTGTTAATGTCCGAAGCGACTGCAACTTTCGCACGTTTCAGATTACGAGCAGACAAATATACGTTTTTATTTGCTTCCGGCAGGACCATCAGCACTTTTTTGCCGCTCACATTAAGATTATTTACGATTTCAACAAAGGATTTGGTCTTCGGCTCTGACAAATCGAAGTCTTCTACCACAATCAGGGCATTCTCCTGCACCTTGTAGCTCAGCGCGCTGCAACGTGCCAGGGTCTTAGCCTTCTTGTTCACCTTCAGTTCATAGTCGCGGGGTTTGGGACCAAATACACGGGCACCACCTACGAGAAGCGGGGAATTGATGTCGCCACGACGTGCGCCACCGCCGCCCTTCTGCCGGCCCAGCTTGCGCGTGGAACCGCTGATTTCACTTCTTTCCTTGGACTTGGCAGTGCCTTGACGCTGATTCGCAAGATAGCGCTTTACATCAAGGTAAATGATGTGGTCGTTGGGCTCGATGCCGAAAACCGCCTCGTTCAAGGTTACCTTTCTGCCGGTATCCTCGCCTTTTATATTAAATACACTGACTTCCATTTATTTCTCAATTATAACGATTGAACCATTGCAACCTGCCACAGAGCCTTTGATGAGAAGCAAGTTGTGTTCAGGGATTACCTTTATGACTTTCAGATTCTGCGTAGTAACCCGGTCGCCGCCCATTTGGCCACCCATACGCAGTCCCTTGAATACCTTCGCGGGATAAGAGCATGCACCGATAGAACCCGGCTTACGCAGACGGTCATCCTGACCGTGCGTAGACTGACCGACGCCGCCGAATCCATGACGCTTCACAACGCCCTGGAAACCGCGACCTTTGGAGCGGCCTACTACGTCAACATACTCTGCATCGTTGAAAAGTTCTACGGTAACCGTATCGCCCAAGTTCAATTCCTGGTCAAACCCTGTGAACTCGGCCAAGTGGCGCTTGGGGGTAACACCGGCTTTCTTAAAGTGTCCCATCAAAGGAGCGGAAACGTTCTTTTCCTTTGCTTCCTGGAAGCCCAGCTGCACGGCAGCGTAGCCATCCTTCTCAACACTCTTAACCTGAGTAACCACACAAGGACCTGCTTCGATAACAGTGCACGGCACGTTCTTGCCGTCGGCACTGAAAACGGATGTCATTCCGATTTTTTTTCCTAATAATCCTGGCATTTCAGTTTGGTTTTATGAATAATTGAATGATGATGTGGTCGGTCTGTTCTGCTTATACCTTGATCTCTACTTCCACGCCGCAGGGCAACTCGAGCTTCATCAGTGCGTCTACCGTCTTAGCCGTGGAACTGTAGATGTCGATCAGACGCTTGTAGGAGTTAATCTCGAACTGCTCGCGCGCCTTTTTGTTCACGAACGTACTGCGGTTCACAGTGATGATGCGCTTGCGTGTGGGGAGGGGTATCGGCCCGCTGACGATGGCGCCAGTAGCCTTTACATTTTTCACGATCTTCTCCGCAGACTTTTCTACGAGGCTGTGATCGTAAGACTTCAGTTTGATTCTAATTTTTTGACTCATTCTTTTTTACAGTTAAACCGTCAGGGTTGAGCGGGCTAAGAGTCATTCGTTAGCCCGCCTCCCATCCGGCATTGATTGTTTAATAAAATCCTTACTTAATCAGGTCTACACGGCCTTTCACCTCCTCCAGCACGGCACGGGCAATCGAGCTGGAAACCGGAGCATGGTGATCGTACTGCATAGACGAGGTTGCACGTCCAGAGGTAATCGTACGCAGCGCCGTCACGTAACCGAACATTTCAGCGAGAGGCACCATGGCTTTTACGATACGTGCGCCGGAACGACTGCTCTCCATGCCTTCTACCTGGCCGCGGCGCTTGTTCAGGTCACCGATGACGTCACCCATGTTTTCCTCGGGCGTCACCACCTCCAGCTTCATAATCGGCTCCATCAGCACGGGGCCGGCCTGGGCGCAAGCGTTCTTGTAGGCCTGCATGGCAGCGATTTCGAAGGACAACTGGTCGGAGTCCACGGGGTGGAACGAACCGTCGAGCAGCTCTACCTTCAGGCTGTCGAGCGGATAGCCACCGAGCACACCGCTCTTCATGGCGTTCTCAAAGCCCTTCTGTACGGAGGGGATGAACTCCTTGGGAATGTTACCGCCCGTCACTTTGTTGACAAACTGCAGGCCGCCTTCCTTGAAGTCCTCATCCACGGGACCTACGTTCACGATGATGTCGGCAAACTTACCACGACCACCGGACTGCTTTTTGTACACTTCGCGAAGGTTAACCGTCTTAGTGATGGCCTCCTTGTAGTTCACTTGGGGCTTACCTTGGTTGCACTCCACCTTGAACTCGCGCTTCAGACGGTCCAGGATGATGTCAAGGTGCAGCTCTCCCATACCGGAGATCACGGTCTGACCCGTCTGCTCGTCCGTGCGTACCGTAAAGGTCGGGTCTTCCTCGGCCAACTTAGCCAAGCCGTTGGACAGCTTGTCGAGGTCCTTCTGCGTCTTCGGCTCTACCGCGATACCGATAACGGGTTCGGGGAAGTCCATGGACTCCAGTACGATGGGTGCATCCTCGTCGCAGAGCGTATCACCCGTGTGAATATCCTTGAAGCCCACACCTGCACCGATGTCACCAGCGGAAATCTCGTCCACCGGATTCTGGTGGTTGGAGTGCATCTGGAACAGACGGGATACACGCTCACGCTTGCCGGAGCGAACATTATAAATATAGGAGCCGGCAGTGATTTTACCGGAGTAAACGCGGAAGAAGGTCAGACGGCCCACATACGGGTCCGTAGCAATCTTGAACGCCAGGGCAGCGGTCTTTTCGTCCTCGCTGGGCTTGCGGTCTTCCTCCTCGCCCGTCGTAGGATTCTTACCTACGATGTTGGGCGTGTCGAGCGGAGACGGCAAGAACATGCAGACATAGTCGAGCAACGTCTGCACACCCTTGTTCTTAAACGAGGAGCCACAGGTCATCGGCACGATGTCCATGGAGAGCGTCCCCTTGCGGATAGCAGCGATAATCTCCTCTTCGGTAATAGTGGAGGGATCTTCGAAGAACTTCTCCATGAGCGACTCGTCGCACTCGGCAGCAGTCTCAATCAGCTTGGAGCGCCATTCGTCGCACTCAGCCTGCAATTCGGCAGGAATATCGTCGATCTCATACTCGGCGCCGAGCGTCTCGTCGTGCCAGTAGATAGCCTTCATCTTGATGAGGTCCACGATACCCTTGAAGCGCTCCTCAGCGCCGATAGGTACGGAAATCACACAGGGATGTGCGCCCAGGATAGCCTTCATCTGGCGGACCACCTCAAAGAAGTCGGCACCCGAACGGTCCATTTTGTTTACATAGCCGATACGCGGAACGTTGTACTTGTCAGCCTGACGCCAAACCGTCTCGGACTGGGGCTCCACGCCGCCGACAGCGCAGTAGGTTGCCACTGCACCATCGAGCACACGCAGCGAGCGCTCCACCTCGGCGGTAAAGTCCACGTGTCCCGGAGTATCAATCAGGTTAATCTTGTACTGCTGGTCATTCCAGTTCCAATAGGTTGTCGTGGCCGCCGAAGTAATCGTGATACCACGCTCCTGCTCCTGAGCCATCCAGTCCATCGTAGCGCCACCGTCATGCACCTCACCGATCTTGTGCGTCTTGCCGGTGTAGTAAAGGATACGCTCCGAGGTTGTCGTCTTACCGGCATCGATGTGAGCCATAATGCCGATGTTGCGCGTCAAGTGTAAGTCGTGCTTAGCCATATATGTATTTCCTCCTTGTCAGCTTATTTAGAATCTAAAATGGGCAAACGCACGGTTAGCCTCGGCCATACGGTGCATATCCTCCTTACGTTTGAATGCGCCGCCCTGCTCGTTGTAAGCATCCATGATTTCGGCAGCCAGCTTGTCAGCCATCGTTTTGCCGCCGCGCTTGCGGGCATAGTTGATAAGATTCTTCATGGAAACCGACTCTTTGCGGGAGGGACGGATTTCCGTAGGCACCTGGAACGTGGCGCCACCGATACGACGGCTCTTCACCTCGACCTGAGGAGTCACCTTCTCCAGCGCCGTCTTCCAGATTTCGAGCGCGGACTTCTCCTCATTTTTCATCTTCTCACCCACGATCTCGAGGGCTTTGTAGAATATCTCGTAGGAAATATTCTTCTTGCCGTCATACATCAGATGGTTCACGAACTTGGAAACCTTCTGATCGCCATAGATGGGATCAGGAAGGATCACTCTCTTTTTAGGTTTTGCCTTTCTCATTTTAATATTTTGGAATTGGTTCTAGGCTGCATACATCAGTTCTTCAATTCCCCCACCGGGGGATTTACTCAACCTGTAGCAAACCAAAATGAATGTTTTACTTCTTACCGGCCTTGGGACGCTTTGCACCATACTTGGAGCGGCGCTGCGTGCGGTTGGCCACACCGGCCGTATCCAGCGTACCGCGGACAATATGATAGCGCACACCGGGAAGATCCTTCACACGTCCGCCGCGTACGAGCACGATGGAGTGCTCCTGCAGGTTGTGGCCTTCTCCGGGGATGTAGGAGTTCACCTCCTTGGAGTTGGTCAGACGCACACGGGCCACCTTACGCATTGCGGAGTTAGGCTTCTTAGGAGTTGTCGTGTACACACGAACACACACACCGCGACGCTGGGGGCACGAATCGAGCGCAGGCGACTTACTCTTGTCGACTGCCACCCTTCTTCCCTTTCTTACTAATTGTTCAATAGTAGGCATTTCTTTGATTTTTAATTTGTTATATATTATGTTTTTTCTATTTTCCAACTTTACGAGTGGACACACCACTCCTTTTGGCCTGCAAAGATACAAGAATATATTCAAATAAGCAAGATAGTCAGGCACTTATTATTGTGTCCTTGTGAAATTATCACACTGAGGGGCCGTGCCGGCACAGGATATGCCGCCGTTTGTCCTTTCGCATGGGCGGCCGCAACCGGGATTATTTGCCGGAGATTTTTGTAGAATTGCAGACCGGCTGCCCGCACGGACGACCCGTGAGGTGGAAGCGGCACCCGGCCGGACAACGGGGCAAGCCGGACGAAAAACGGCCGGCGGCCTTTTCTTTTTGTCAGGAAAACTGGCATCGGAGAGCGAAACAGGCTTTTGCGCGTCGCCGGGCCAAATAAAAATGTTAATTTTGCGGCGCGAAAACTGCGGGCCCGGTTTCCCGCCCCGGGAAGGCCTTCCCCGCCAGTCGTTATTTCATTTTTTCAATCACACAAAAGCACAGACAATGAGCAAAATCAGAGCAGCCGTCGTAGGTTACGGCAACATCGGCCACTATGCGTTACAGGCACTCCAAGCCGCGCCCGACTTTGAGGTCGCCGGTATCGTACGCCGTAACGGCGCGGAAAACCGTCCCGCCGAACTGGCCGATTACCCCGTTGTACGCGACATCCGCGAACTGGACCGCGTCGACGTGGCTATCCTCGCCACCCCGACGCGCAGCGTGGAGCGCTACGCACTCGACATCCTGAGCCTTGGCATCCACACCGTTGACAGTTTTGACATTCATACGGACATCGTCAGCCTGCGCCGCACGCTCGGAGAGTGCGCACGCGCCCACGGCGCCGTGAGCGTCATCTCCGCCGGCTGGGATCCGGGCAGCGACTCCGTGGTTCGAGCCCTGCTCCAGGCCATCGCTCCCAAGGGACTTACTTACACCAACTTCGGTCCCGGCATGTCCATGGGCCACACCGTCGCCGTCAAGGCCATAGCCGGCGTGAAGGCCGCGCTGTCCATGACCATCCCGACCGGGACCGGCATCCACCGCCGCATGGTCTACGTGGAACTGGAGGACGGCTACGACTTCGCTCAGGTTGCCGCCGCCATCAAGGCCGACCCCTACTTCGTTCACGATGAGACCCACGTGGTGCAGGTGCCCTGTGTGGACGACGTCATCGATATGGGCCACGGCGTGAACCTGACCCGCAAGGGCGTAAGCGGCTGCACGCAGAACCAGCTCTTCGAGTTCAACATGCGCATCAACAACCCCGCCCTCACCGGCCAGGTGCTCGTCTGCGCCGCCCGCGCGGCCATGCGCCAGCAGCCGGGCTGCTACACCATGATCGAACTGCCCGTCATCGACCTCCTGTCGGGCGACCGCGAAAGCCTCATCGGCAGTCTCGTCTGATACGGGAGCACACCTATATTAACGTGAGTTCGGTATGATTATTTATCCCCGGGCAGAGGTCCTTGTATGCTGTTGCCGCATCACGGTTTCACAATCCTACTGACAGAAAATCCTAAAGTACTGATAGAAATTTCTGTCAGTACTTTAGTTTTTACAAAAGTACTGACTGTTTTCTCCTGAAAATCCGGTAATATGTCTTTGGCGTAGTTGTACCGGACTCACGTTGTCAGAAATATTCCTGAATGAGAAATATTTCTTTTAATTGTCCTATCCCGACGTGTGATATACTTTTTATCGTATAAAACTTCGGGATATTATTTTCCGGTAAGCATCTGGAATAACTTTTCGGTAGAATCCAGATTGCGGGGGTCTACCTTGACATCAAGTACCCGACCTTCCGGATCAATCACCTTGTAGGTAGGGAAAGAGGCAACTTTGAGATAGCGCTCAATCGCTTGTTGCTGCTCAGGAGGGAGATTGAAGTGAACCACATTACTGCCCGTCACGTTGTACTCTTTGATGACATTTTCCCACGTATCTTTTGGGCTATTATTGGCGAGATACATATACTGGATATCGTACTTGGCCAACCGCTGATATTCTTCTTGTGAATGTGACAGCGCGTCTTTGCAGGGGCCGCACCAAGTGCCCCAAATATCCAGAAGGATAAACTTGCCGCGATAAGGCTCCGTGAGTTTGCTCAAAATCTCCTGTCCTTCTTGCAAGCCTTCTACTTCCGAACCCGTTTTCAAAACCAGCTGGTCCAGTTTACGGTTGGCAAGGGCGGTGTAGAATTCGTTTTTCTCCCTGATACCCTGTAAGGCAGGTGAATTGCCGGTCCATAGGACTAAGGAGTCCATGATTTCCTGACTGAGCGGCTTACGGGTATAGTCTAATCTTTTGTATGCATCCTCACAAAGAAGTACTGTCTTGATGAAAGAGTCTGTACCTATCGAATCGAGCACATGGATTTTCAGGCGCATATCCTCCAGGAATATCTTTTTTCCTATTACTTCCTTTGCCTTCGGAGAATTGAAGAGGGCATTTGCCCTTTTGAGCCGCTCTTCGTTCTCCTTTTCGTTTTGCTCCAACAGGCGCTTTTTTTCCTCCTCATTTTTTATAGAAGCCAGGCGGGCATTGGCCTCTTCCATCCACGACTTACAGCTTTTCAGGAAATCAAGTTCCTCGGCATCGGACGCAATATCCTCCACGAAATCCCAGACATCAAAAGAATAGGTGCCAGCCGAACTCTCTTCAATCATATCATTTGCATAATCACGAAAGAACATTCTCCAGTCACGGTGTAACGGGTAGGGTTTGGACATCTTTTTCCAAAAATGTTCATAAGCATATTGGCGGGCACGAGGTGACAGCCTGCGTGTCGGAGTACAAAATCGTGCCTGTCCCAGTTCACTCGCTGCCTGGGCAGCCATGTTGTCCTTGCTGAACTGGCTAAAACGTGCAGAGAGCGTGGGATGCTGGAGGCATAAGGTGTTCAGGAATGCATATTCAGCTTGCAGCGTACTGTCGATAGCATCCAAAAAATTATCCAGGTCGTCGCCCTGTTCCATGCAAATATTCCACCATTTCAAAGGGAATTTAAACAGTTCGTTCTGCAAACGCACATCATCACCCATAAAAAGGCGGCGACCTTCCTTGAAGTCATAGAGCAGAAAATAGGTCTTTCCCGGCTCAAAAACCGTGCGAAGATAGCACAGATCCCAATCGAAGAAAAATTCATGGCTGCTGGTCAACGGAATCTTTATGGAGAAACGACCGAGCGAATCGAGCTGCGGCATGTGCTCCACCCGTTTACCCGTGATAAAATCAGTGTAACTCACACTAACCTGTTTCTTACCTTTTTCAGTTTCCGGCAAATCCTTTAACCAACCAATAATAGTAGCGGTATCGGTTTTGTTGCCCAGATCCACAAAATCAGTGCGCGCATCCTTCTCGGGATAATCGGGCATAAAGCGACCGGTAATCATGGAAAGCGTTCGCTTCTGCTTGTCCATCCGCATTGTGCGACGGCCATTCCGGTTTTTGCCTACTTGAACCTTGATCGTTTCGCCTTCATGAGTCAGCGTAATTTCCGCCTCTTTTCCCCGATGACGGAGTTCCGCTTCCATATCCCAGACCTTGTTATCATAAATGGCCTGATTGCCGAGGAATGCAATTACCCATTCCCCGGTCTGTTCATCACGCCAATAAGACGGAAAGAGTTCTTTCCATCTTTCCTCCACCGGCTTGATGCCTTTTATCTGGAAGGCTCCCTGTTCATCACCTTCGATGAAGTCAAACGACCTTGTGTTCTTTGGCAATGGGCGGAAGTGGAAGACCACGTCAAGTTGGCCATTCTTTTCCGTCTGACGGAACTTGCCGAGCTCTATTCCTTCGGCGGACACCACTGGATAGCGCTTACTGTCTGCCAAGAGATAGGTGTCTTTTGAAAACTCAAACTGTCCTAAATGGGGATAGTCAGAGCGCCGCTTGATTGTAGCATAAACCGCAGTCTCGTCTTCTTTCAGTTCAACTTTAGTAATATCCAGAGCGATATTGAAGAATCCGTCAAAATAAACGTTTCCATACTCCGTGGTCGGATGGTTCCAGGTCTGAATCTTTTGCGCCTGCCCTTTCAATAAGCCGAGTGCCATGAATATCAGAGCAAACCATAAATGTCGCGTTCTCATGATGTCTTGAAAGTAAATCTTATAAAATGTGAGTCCGGAATAAGAAAGTCTTTGAAAAAATTAGGGAAATGAGATATTTAACATTTTGATTGGGCATCCGTAAGTTGTATTAAAATCTTCATTCCCATGACTGATACAAATATAATAACGTGAGTTCGATGAAATATAAGTGTTTGAAGATTTGGTGATTAGTGAAAATTGCTGTAACTTTATAGTGCTAAAATACAAAGACTTACAAACAATAATCGCTATGATCACCGAGGACAAAGT
>CALUIN010000004.1 GCA_944320745.1 uncultured Alloprevotella sp.
TAGCGTTCATCCTGAGCCAGGATCAAACTCTACGTTGTATTCTATTCTTGTTTCTTTTCTTGTTCCTTCTAACGGGACGATCTCTTGTGCCTGCATTTTTGCCGGCACGGAGACGATCCGCGGCTTGTTGATTACGCTTACCTTCCGTCTCTCTCTTCTTATGGAATGTTGTTCAAAGATCGCTTTTTCTGTTTGCCTCACCGGTCTTCCCCGGCTTAGCGAGTGCAAAAGTACGAACTCCCGGCTTACCGACCAAACTTTTCAGCAACTTTTTTGAAAGAATTTCGTAACTATTTTATTTTCAAGTGTATAAAAATTCTGCTTTCTTGCGGGCTGCAGCCGGGCATCGGTGGCAGCGGCTGGGCGAATGCAGAAAAAAGGCGTCCCGTTCCTTGTGCGGAGCGGGACGCCTGTGTGGAAAGAATCCGTCTCAGATTAGAGCTGAGGACCGGCGGCTACGAGAACCTTGCCGGCTTCGTTGGACGTGTACTTGTTGAAGTTCTTGATGAAGCGGGCTGCCAGGTCCTTGGCCTTCTCGTCCCACTGTGCCGGGTCGGCATAGGTGTCGCGGGGGTCGAGGATGGCGGGATCAACGCCGGGCAGAGCCGTCGGCACCTCGAAGTTGAAGATAGGAATGGTCTTCTTCGGGGCGGAGAGGATGGAGCCGTCGAGGATGGCGTCAATGATGCCGCGGGTGTCGCGGATGGAGATGCGCTTGCCCGTGCCGTTCCAGCCGGTGTTCACGAGGTAAGCCTTGGCGCCGCTCTTCTCCATTCTCTTGACGAGCTCCTCGCCGTACTTCGTCGGGTGGAGTTCGAGGAAGGCCTGGCCGAAGCAAGCGGAGAAGGTAGGAGTCGGCTCGGTGATGCCGCGTTCCGTACCAGCGAGCTTGGCGGTGAAGCCGGAGAGGAAGTAGTACTTCGTCTGCTCGGGCGTCAGCACGCTGACGGGAGGCAGCACACCGAAAGCGTCGGCGGAAAGGAAGATGACGTTCTTGGCAGCGGGAGCGTGGCTGATAGGACGTACGATGTTGTTGATGTGATAAATCGGGTAGGAAACACGGGTGTTCTCGGTGACGCTCTTGTCGGCGAAGTCAATCCTGCCGTCCTTGTCCACCGTCACGTTCTCGAGCAGGGCGTTGCGCTTGATGGCGTTGTAGATGTCCGGCTCGCTCTCCTTGTCGAGGTTGATGACCTTGGCGTAGCAGCCGCCCTCGTAGTTGAACACGCCGTTGTCGTCCCATCCGTGCTCGTCGTCGCCGATGAGCAGACGCTTCGGGTCGGTGGAGAGGGTCGTCTTGCCCGTGCCGGAGAGGCCGAAGAAGACGGCGGTGTTCTCACCGTTCTTGTCCGTGTTGGCGGAGCAGTGCATGGAAGCGATGCCCTTGAGGGGGAGGTAGTAGTTCATCATGGAGAACATACCCTTCTTCATCTCGCCGCCGTACCACGTATTGATGATGACCTGCTCGCGGCTCGTGATGTTGAAGACGACAGCCGTCTCGCTGTTCAGGCCGAGCTCCTTGTAGTTCTCCACCTTAGCCTTGGAGGCGTTGTAAACCACGAAGTCGGGCTCGAAGTTCTCCAGCTCTTCCTTGGACGGACGGATGAACATGTTGGTCACGAAGTGAGCCTGCCAGGCCACCTCCATGATGAAGCGGACAGCCATGCGGGTATCCTTGTTGGCACCGCAGAAACCGTCGACAACGAACAGGCGCTTGCCGGAGAGTTCCTTCTGGGCGATCTCCTTCACGGTCTTCCAGGCCTCCTGGGAAGCAGGCTTGTTGTCGTTCTTAAATTCCTCGCTGGTCCACCAAACGGTGTCCTTGGAGTTCTCGTCCATGACGATGAACTTATCCTTGGGCGAACGGCCCGTATAGACGCCGGTCATCACGTTGACGGCGCCAAGCTCCGTCACCTGGCCTTTTTCAAAGCCTTCGAGTCCGGGCTTGGTCTCCTCTTCGAAAAGCTGCTCGTAAGAGGGGTTGTGCACAATCTCCGTTACGCCGGTGATGCCGTACTTGGTTAAATCTAATGCTGCCATAATTGGTTTATGAATTAAATGGTTGATAGGTTTTCAGAACTCAGCATTTCAGCGCGGCAGCCTTGCCGCTCCGCGCTTGACGGTAGCAAAATTACGAAAAAAGATTCCGCTCCCAAGTTTTTTCCCTGGATTTGTTCGCCCCGAAAGGGCTTTCTTAACTCATTTTTCATATATCTGTGCAACGGACGCCGGTGTTTGCAAATAGGGGTTTGCAAATGAGGCCGCGCGCGTCAGTTCCGGCCGCGGGCACGCAGCGAGCGCGGACCGCCGGGGCGCTTGTGGCAAAAGCAGAAAGAAATCCGGAAAGAAGCGGCCATAGCCCCGGGGAAACGGGAATAGGGCCCGTAAAAACTGGGCTAAGGCGCGTGAAAACTGGGCTTAGCCCCGTAGCGGGGCGGCTAAGGCGAGGGACGGGCCGCACAGGCCGGGAAAGCGGCGGGCCGCGGGCGCGCATGTCGGCATAATGTCGTATCTTTGCCCGGAAAGAACCATTGAACCGTCCGACTATATGAAAACCATCCATCTCGGAGCCGAGAACTCCGTCGTCAATACGTACATGCAGCAGCTGCGCGACGTGGCCTACCAGGGCAACCGCACGCTGTTCCGCAACAACCTGGTGCGCATAGGCCATGTCATGGCCTACGAGCTGAGCCGCACGCTCTCCTACTCGCCCAAGCAGGTGCAGACGCCGCTGGGCATGAAGACCGTCAGCACCTACGACGACCGCATCGTCGTGGGCACCGTGCTGCGCGCGGGGCTGGCCTTCCACGAGGGCTTCCTCGACGTGTTCGACGGGGCCGACTCGGCCTTCGTGGCGGCCTACCGCGAGGAGGGGCGCAAGGAGGAGCTGAAGATTCATCTGGAATACATGGCCTCGCCGCGCCTGGACGGCTGCACGTTTCTGCTGGTGGACCCGATGCTGGCCACGGGCGGCAGCCTGGAACTGGCGTGGGAGGCCTTCCGCCGCATGGGGCAGCCGGCGCGGCTCCACGTGTGCTGCGTCATCGCCGCGCGCGAGGGCATCGAGCGCCTGGAGCGCGTGTTTCCGGGCGACGGCGTGACGCTCTGGACGGCGGCCGTGGACCCCGCGCTCAACGAAGCGGCCTACATCGTCCCGGGCCTGGGCGACGCGGGCGACCTCTCCTTCGGTCCGAAAGCGTGAGCGCCGCCGCGCCGCCCGGCGCGGCACTGCGCAGAAGGGGCGGAAACTTTCCGAAGAAGGTTTCCGCCCCTTTGCCGTCGGGCTGCCCGCCGCGCGGGCCGGACGGACGGGTCAGAACATATAGGTCAGGCCTACGCTGAAGTTGCTGTTGTGGCACGAACTGCCTTCCCACACCTTCGAGAAGCCGTAGTCGTAGGCCATGTGTATCTGGAAGCTGCTGACCTCCACGCCGAAGCGCAGGCCCCAGCCGCCGTCGAACACGCGGGCCGCGCCGCCGCCGAAGTAGTCGTTCTCCAGGTCGTTGCTGTCGTAACGGTCGAACCAGCCGCTGCCCCAGTCATCGCCGCGGCCGCTGCCCTCGATCTTCTCCTTGCCGCAGATGCCGAAGGCAAAGTAGGGACCGGTCTCGACAAAGAGGTTCAAGTCGTCGTCCAGATGGTAACGGTAGCCCACATGAATAGGAATCTCGAAATATCCGGGATTGCCCTTGTACGTGAGATTCACGGGGCGGTCGGCCTCCACCTTGAAGCCCTTCTGGGTGAAGAGCAGGGCGCCGTTGACGTAGAAGTTGTTGGTGATGCCATAGTCCAGGCGCAGGCCAAGATTGAATCCGATGCGCGAGTCGGCATCGAGGTCGGTCACGCGGGCTACGTTCATGCCGGCTGTCACGCCGAAACGCAGGTCGCCGCTGTGCTGCGCGGATGCGGTCAGCGTGCCGCAAGCCAGCGCCACTGCCGCGATAATTCCTTTCCACTTTTTCATAACGATCAAGTTTAGGTAAACCTTTTCGGGCAAGCCTTCGCCGCATTGCCCTTGCGGGTGCGTCCCGCCGCGGAGCGTGGCGGGAGGGAGTGCACGTAGCAAAGTTACAAGAAAAAGTTGATCCGCCCGCACAATCTGCCGGAAAAAACAGCAGCGGGCCGCGCCGCTCACTTCCGCCGCGGCAGGAAGCGGCGCGCCAGCCAGCGGCGGACGGGCTCGTCGTAGAGCCGCAGGGCGGCGTAAGCCAGCAGGACGCTGCCCGCATAGCCCCCAAGGGCCACGGGCCAGGTCTCGGCGAACGTGTGCTGCCCGGTGCGGATGAGCCATGCGTAGAAGAGATACATCACGGGGTAGTGGACGGCGTAGAGGGGATAGGAAATGTCGCCCGAGAACTTGCACACGGCCCGCGAGCGGCGGTCCGTGGTCTGCCCGGAGGCGGCCAGCCACACCAGCAAGGGGAACACGATGAAGATGCAGCCGAACTCGAAGAGGCCGTTGTACGTCACGACGCCGCGCCCCGGCACAAAGGGCACGCAGAAAAGCACCAGCAACACGGCGGAACAGGTCCAGAAGGCGCCGCGCGCCCGGACCGGCCGGAAGTGGCGGGAGAGCAGCAGGCCCAGCGTATAGGGGAAGAGCATGCGCAGCAGGCCGCCGACGAAGTTCAGCCCGTCCAGCGTCCAGCCCACGCCGATCATGCCGTAGCCCACGGGGTCGAAGAGCACGAACCAGGCGAGGCCGGCCCCCGAGAGCACGACGAGCGCCAGGAGCGCACGGTCCGAGAGGCGGTGGACAAAGAGGGCGTAGAGCAGATTGCCGATGTACTCGAAAAAGAGCGACCAGCTGGGGCCGTTGAGCGGGAACATCTCGGCGTTGCCGCGGACGTCGTAGGCGGCGCCCGGCGCGGCGGGGATGAAGAACAGGGCGCAGAGCAGGGCGAGCATAATCATCGACGCGGCCACATGCGTACCGTCCCACTGCTCGCAGCCTTGCAGCGCGTAGCTGACGGCGCCCAGCACGGCGCCCAGCACGATCATGGGGTGCAGGCGTATGAGCCGCCGCTTGAAGAAGTTGCCCAGCGACATGGTGCGTCCCAGGCGGTCGTCGTAGGCGTAGCCGATGACGAAGCCCGAGAGGATGAAGAAGAAGTCCACCGCCAGGTAGCCGTGGTTGATTACGGTGATGGGCGCGCCGCCGGCGGCGAAGGAAAAGCCCTCGAAGATGTGGTAGAACACCACGAGCAGGGCGGCCACGCCACGCAGGCCGTCGAGCAGCTCGTAGTGGGGTTTGGAGTCCGCATAGGCAGCGGAAAGAGGTCTGGACATAGGATTGTATTTTGTTGGTTAAGGATCGATGGTGCAAAGTTACCCACCCGCGGCCCTACATTATTTGTCCTGCGACAAATAATGCTGGCGCTACCCGCGCAGGCGGCTGAGCGTGGAGAGCGTGATGCCCAGATAGGACGCGATGAAGCCGAGCTGCACGCGCCGCGCCACGCCGGGAAACTGCCGGCAGAAGCTCTCGTAGCGACGGGCGGCGGGAAGCGTGAGCCGATCCTTATGGGAGCGGTGGAGGCGCCTGTATTCGTTCTGGTGGATGATACGCCCCCAGTTGGCCAGCTCCAGGTTCGTGGCGAAGAGGCGGCGCAGGTCGGCCAGGGCGATGCGGTACGCGTCGCACTCCTCGAGCGTCTCGACGAACTCCTCGCTGGGCTTGTCGTAGTACAGCTCGTCCATGCTGAAGACGATGCCGCCCTCGGTGGAGAAGGAGGTGGTGATCTCCTCGCCGTCCACGAGCCAATAGGAGCGCGTGATGCCCCGCCGGATGAAGAAGGCGGACCCGGCGCGGCGGCCGCTTTCCACCAGCAGGCAGCGCTTGGGGAAGTGGCAGTAGGCCAGGCATGAGCGGAGCGCGTCCTCCGTGGTGGGCAAGAGCGGTACGAGCGCATTGATTTGCTTCAGAATGTATTCCATAATATATATAGGTCGTAGCGGAAAGCCCCGGCCGCACCGGCACGGGGCAAGGAAGCGCCCCCACGGGGCTAAGGCGAGAGAAAACGGGGATAGGGCGCGTCGCGACGGGGCTAAGGCGAGGAAAAACTCCGCTTAGGCGCGCCGCCGCGGGGACAGAGCGCGGCCGGCCTTCAGACGCCGAGCGCGGCCTTCAGCCGGTCGAAGCAGCGGCCGGCCATGGCGCGGGCGGCGGCCGTGGCGGCGGGGTCGCGGCGCAGGCGGCGCGTGCGGTCCACGATCTCTTCGGCCAGGCGGTCGTCGAGCCGGCGGTCGCTTCCGCTGCCGCAGAGGCCGGCCAGCTCCACCTCGTCGTCGCGGCGGCCCACCAGTTCGACCACGCCGCTCATCTTGTGCTCGTAGCTCAGCGAGACGAACGGCACGCCCTGATTGATGGCGAACACGATGGAGTGGTAGCGCGCGCCCACGAGAAAGTCCGCCCGGGCGATGATGGCCTGCTGCACGTCGGAGCCGTAGGCTTCGGGTACCACGACCACGCGGGCGGGGTCTATGCCGCTGCACTGCCCTATCTCGCAGAAGTAGCGGTAGCCGTCGGGCAACTGGCGGGAATAGCCCACCGTCTGCGGGAGCATGACGATGCGGTGGGCGGGATAGGCCCCGGCCAGGCGCTGGAGCAGCTTCACCCAAAAGGCGCGCACCTCCTCGAACGTGTATTTCCGGAACTGGAAGTGCCATGCCAGCGAGTTGGGCACGAAGACGATATAGGGCGCCCCGCCGATGGCCTGCGCCACGGCGGCGGGAACGGCGGCCGGCTCGTTCCACAGAAAGGCGGAGTCAATCGTAGGCTCGAAAGCCACGCCGAGCCAGCGGGCTATGTCCTGCGAACGCTTGTCGCGAAGGGAGACGAAGCTGAAACCGCGCAAGAGGGCGACGCTCTGCCGCCCGAAGGAACGGGCAAAGAACGTGCGGGCAGTGAACGGGCCGATGGAGCGGCCGTAGTAGATCACGGGCTTGCGCTCCATGCGCGCCAGGGTGAGGAAGGCCAGGTGGGTCCAGTCGCGGAAGCCGCCCATGTTGATGCCGCCCGGGGCGCACAGCACGGCATCGGCCCGGCGACACCAGGCCCTGAAGCGCCGCGCCACGGGCAGCACGTAGAGCAGGCGGTGCAGGCGCCAGGGCATCGTGAAGCGCATGAAGTAGCGCGAAAGGCGCTTGGCCTGGACGCCCGCGGGCATGTTGACATAGTCCACGCGCCCGTCTGCCACGCGGAAACTCTCTATCTCTTCCTTCTTTTGCCCCCAGAACAGGACCGTGAGCCTGACGTCGGGGCACTCGGCCAGCATCCGGCGGACCAGTCCCCTGTGGGCCGACTCGTCGCCACGGTTGTTCAGCGGCTGTTCAATCATCAGTATGTTCATCGGGATACGATTTTGTCGAAAACGCGCTTCCACAGTACGTGGAAACTGAAAAGCAGCGGCCAGGCCGTGACGGCGCGGCGGTAGGCGGGGTGGGTGCACACCCGCCGGAGCCAGCGAACGCTGCGGCGGTGGCGCGCATAGGCGGCCTTGAGCCGGAGGGTGCCCTCCTGTGAATAGGCCAGGCTCCCGTCGGGCACGGGGTCCACGCGGACGAGGCCTTTGGCGCAGAGCTCCTCCATGAGGCGTGCGCCCTGCGGGCTGCGGACGGCAAAGAGCGTGCGGCCCTCGGACGGCACGGGAGGGTCGATGCGCCAGGGGGCGGCCAGGACGATGTCCGCCGGGCCGCCAAATGCCGGCGGACAGGAGAAGCAGCGGGGCATGCAGAACAGGCGCGAGTGGAAGATACGCGTCCAGAGCGAGCCGATGTTGCCGACAAACTTCTGCCGGCCGTCGCGCAGGGTGATCTGTATGCCGCCGGGCCACCCGTTGCCACGGTAACGGATGAGGGCCACGTCGCGCGGCGCGACGTGCAGGCGGCGCAGCAGATAGTCCGTCGCGGCAAAGGACTGCTGCGACGAGCAGGTGAGTTCAATGAGGAAGCAGCCGACGCCGTGACGGCTGAGCAGACTGCGCACGGCCTTGGTCTGACAGGGCAGGCAGGTGCATACGAGCGGACCGGGGAGCGCGGCGGCCTGCCCGCGGAGGAAGCCCAGCAGGTCGACCTCGTGATAAATGCTGCCCACACTGACGTAGTCGGCTGCCGAGGTGACAAGGCACGGCCGGTAGCGCAGCGTGCGGGGGTCGAACGTAAAGGAGACGGCGGCGGCCGCCGCGCCGGTTTCCAGCAGGTAGCGGATGATGGTGCTGCCCACACCGCCCGAAGTGGCGGCATGGCGGACGGCGGGGTCGGCGGCATAGCCTGCACCCGCGGGGAGCGGACGTGGGGAGGAGAGGGTCACGGGATGTAGGATTTCAGTTTGTACAAGTCTTTCCAGCCCAGGAAGATGGCCCGCATCTGCATACGGAAGATGTGATGGTAGCGGGGGATGAAGAGATTGGCCAGTCCGCCCGTGAACATGACCGTAACGATGGTGGCCCAGGCGGACCCTTCGATGCCCCAGCGCGGCAGGAAGAAGTAATTGCACACCACGCAGACCACGCAGGACATGAGGTTGCGCAGGAAGGCCACCTGGTGGATGTTCTCGATAATGGTGAGCTGGCCGCCCGTGTCGGTAAGGGCCAGGCCGACGGCCTTGAAGGCCAGGATGTGCATGGCGGGGACGGCGGCCAGATAGGCCGTCCCGTAAGTGTAACGGATAATGTAAAAGGACAGCAGCGAGATGACGCAGCTCACCAGGAGCGTGCTCCACGTGGTGAGGTTCATGGCCCGCTGGGCCATCTGGCGGTAGCGCTGCTCGCTCTCCTTGCGGCAGCGCACGAGGATGGGCGACACCGTCTGGACCATGATGGAGGGAATGAAGGCGGCCAGGCCGACAAAGCTGGCGGCCGTAGAGAAATAGCCCAGCTGCTCGTTGTCGAGCATGTGGCTTATCATCACCTGGTCGATGCGCTGGTAGACAATGACAGCCGCGCTGGATATGAGAACGGGAAAAGAGGTGGCGAGCAGACGGCGGCCGAAAGCCCAACTGAAGCTCCAGTCGCGGGGCGGGCCCACGCGCTGGCGGTAGGCCATGACATAGCCGCCGGCCAGCAGAAAGGCGTCGAAGGCCAGGGCTACGATAAACGCCCACAGCGGGGCGTGGAGGAGAAGGAGGACGACCTTTACGCCGGCGCCGACCAGCGTACGGAATATCTCGGAAAGGACTACGTACTTGTTCTCGACTATCGATGTGAAATAATGCCGGATGACTTCGGAGCAGGTGAAGAACAGTGACGAGGAATATACGAATATCATGACGCACGTAGCCCTGTCCTCGCCGGAGAGGAGAAGATAGACCACGATGGCCAGCACCGTTACGCCCGCGAGCGCCAGACGCAGACGGAAGGCCGTGCCCATGATGACCCCGCGCGGCAAATCCCTGCGGGCCAGCTCGCGAATGATGATCTCGTTCATCCCGAAGGTAGAGAACACGCCGAAGAGGGCCACGACGCTGATGACATAGTTCATCAGTCCGTACTGCTCCGGCCCGAGATAGCGGGCCACGAGGATGCCCACCAGCAGCATGCTGAGCAGCGTCACGACCTTGCCCGTCACGGCCCAGACCACATTGCGCATCACCTTTCCCTGGGTAGAATCACTACGGAACGCCGAGAAAAGTTTTTGGGGAATTGACATAGCGGCTGCTTGACGGACAAAGGCGACTGGACAAAGCGGGGCGGGCGGCGGCGTCAGTGACGCTGACGCCGCACGCTGAAGGTGGCGGAACGCGAACCGCCGGACGAGGAGCGCTGACGCTTCTTCGTGGCGGCAGCCTCCCTGTTCTCCTCACCGCCGCTGCTGGACGTGGATGAACGGCGGCCGGTGGCGGCGCGCCGCGACGTGCGCTGCCGGCGCTTGCCCTCGGCGGCCAGGCTGTCGGCGGCGGCCTGCTCGGCGGCGGCAGCGGCCAGGGCGGCCGAATCGCGGCCCCAGACGTGATCCTCGAAGTCGGTCAGCTGCTTTTCGATGCGCGCACGCTCCTTCACCAAGGTGGAATCCGTCGTGTACTCGTTGACGAGTATGCGGTCCTGCAGGTTGGTAGTCTTGTAAATGTCGCCTTCGTAGACGCCGAGCGTGAAGAAGTCGTCGGCGGAAAGGGTAGCGGCGTTGTTCAGGTTGCTCCCCATGAGCATGAGCTTGCCCAGGTAGGGCGCCACGTCGGCATAGCGCACCCAGAACATGGGGTTCTGCGTGTCGGCCCCGCCGAACTCGTCACCGCGCCGCAGGACGGGGCAGAGGGCCGTGACCTGAGTGCGGAACGTGGCGGTGTGCTGGTCGTAGTAAACGCTTTCCTTGATGAAGAAGGCCTTGACGTCCTCGGAAGGCAGATCGGCGTCGTTCACCCGCATACGGCCGTCCTGCGTCTCGTAGAAGATGTGGTAGCGGTCCAGTATGTCCTTACCCTTCACGCGGTTAGACTCGGAGAAGTCCTCGTTGCCGTCGAGCTTATAGTCGTAGGCCTTGACCGTGCCGCGCAGGACGAGGCGGAAAAGGTAGGTGAAGAGGTTCATGCGGTCACCCTGTGGAACGGTGGGGTAATAGAGCACGGCGTTGGCGTCGCGGGTGAGGTCGAGCGTGCGGTAGATGTCGCGCCGCCAGGCCGCGTCGTCGGGCATGGGCTGCGCCGTGGGGAAGTCGCGGTAGGCCGATGCGGTGCGCGTAGCCTGCTGCTGCTGTTTCTGTTCCTGCGCCCGGCGGCGTGCAGGCGGCTGCGCGGCAGCGGCCAGCGTGGCCAGACAAAGGCAAATTAAGATGAAGCGTTTCATTGCTGGGTGTTATTTTTCGGAGTTGGACAGATGGCGCGGCCTCGGCGCGGAGGCCGGAGCGGCATCAGTTGACGATAATTTCGACGGACTGCGGCAGCGTACGCTCTATGCCGTCGGGGCCGACGGCCCGGACGCGGGAGATGTAGAAGCGCTGTCCGCGGCGCAGGGAGCGCATGAGCTCGCGCTGTGTGGCGGTGAAGTCGGCGCCGGAGGACACTTCGGGGCGGGCGTTGCCCATGCGATCGAAGAAGACGGTCTCGAAACTGAGCACGCGGAAGGAGATGTCGAGCAGGCCGTCGTCGATGGCGGCGCCGATACCGCGGGCGCCGAGCAGTGAGCCTTTGGCCAAACGGCCGCCCTTGAAGCGATCGGTCCCTACGGCTATGTAGGCCGTCGGGTCGGGCAGCTTGCGCACCTTGAAGGTGAAGGTGCCCATCGGCTGGGGCCGGCCGTTGACTTCGCCCGTCACGGTGAAGGTGACGTCCTGCCCTACGGCTGCGGGGCGTGCTATGTACTTGCCGCCGGCGCGGGCGATGAGTGAGCCGCCGGACATGGCCAGGCGGATTTTGTTGGCGGGGACGCCCGAGGCGGATACGCTGACCGGGTTGTCGTAGCCGGCATAGAGCACGTTCATCAGGTCGGCGGCGACGGTGGCGCCGGTGGGCGGCGCGATGACGTTGTAGCGCTGCGTGAACTCGCGGCGGATGATCTCGCCGGCGGCGTTGGGCATCTGGATATAGCCGGAGAAGCTGTACTCGCCCGGTCCGCCGACGCGGAAATCGTAGGCTCCGGTGGCGGAGATGCGGCGGCCGTTGACGTAGATCTCGGGGCGCTGCGTGGTGTCCACTGCGGCCATGACGATGCGCGAGCGGAAGGTCTCGCCGGGATAAAGGGTGGTGGCCTCGGGCAGCACGTAGGCGTTCAGCTCGTTCACGCGGATGTCCTTCACGTCTATGTTCGCCATGAGTCCGCGCAACACTTCGCCCTCGGCGGTACGCACGTCGCTCTGCAGCTTGGTGAGCATGGTGACGGCCGCTATGGAGGGCATGGACTCAAACATGTACTCCTGCCAGTTCTTCCCGATGTTGTCCTCCGTGCGAGGGACGTCGGTGTTCAGGTTCGAGGCGATGATGGCGCGCTGACGGGGGTCCGTGACGTGGGAAAGGATGCGGTCGCGGAAGCTGTTGACGCTGTTGAAGAGCGCCTTGCCCTGGCCGCGGACGGGAGCGAGCATGACGCGGCCGGCCGCCTCGAGGTCTTCCTTGTTGCGGATGGCGTCGGGGTTTCCGTCGGCCCCGTCGGCCTCGCGGGCAATGGCCCAGCGCAGCTGTTCGGTGAAGTTGTAAAGAGAATCGGACATTCGCTTCACGGCCATAGCGCGATCGTACCAGGGCCGCACCTTGGCCGGATTGGCCTTAAGCTGCTCGGCAAGGTCGGCGTAGGCAGCCTCGTTCTCCTTAACCACGTTGTCCGTGGAGCGGTTGAGGCTGGCACCGACCAAATCGAAGCCTTTGAGTACCTCGTTCGACACGTTGAGCGCCAGCATCGCCAGCAAGACGATGTACATGAGGTTGATCATCTTCTGACGGGGCGAAACGGGTCTCTTCTTTATTACCATGAGTATGTGCGATTGTCTGTGTATTCCGTTACTGGGCGCTGCCGCCGGCGGCAGGGGCAGCGGTCGCCGCGCCGCGCATGTTGACCGTGAGGGCTTCTATCATGCGGCCGTAGACCGTATTGAGTTCGGCAATCTGGCGTGCCAGGCGCTGCGTCTGCTCGTTGATCTGGTCTATGGTGCCGACCTGCAGGCTGATGCCCTTGAGGTGGAGCTCGTAGACCTTGTTGATGCCGGTCAGGGTGCGGTTGAGGTTTTCCATCTCCTCGCTGTCGCGCGCCAGGCGTGCGCTCTGCTCGTCCACCTTGGCAAAGGTTTCGGCGAGGGCCTGGAGCTTCTCGATATAGGTCTGGGTGGCCTCCTCCATCTCAGGGGAAAGGACCGCTTGGGCGCGGTGGAGCAGTTCATCGTTGGCGGCGCGGATGATGGCGGCCAGCTGACGCGCGTCGACATCGCCCTCGGGCACGACGGCCGCGGGGGCGGAGACGGGCTGTGTGCCGCCGTCGGCCGCGGGGGCATCGGCGGGCATCGGCTGTCCGTCAGTCAAGCCGGACTGGCCGGAAGCGGGCACGCCGCCGGCCAGGATGACTGTGGCGGGCGCTCCGCCGGCCACCTGTATGCCGCCGGCCGCAGCGGCGACAGGAGCCTCGGCGGAGGCACCCGAGCCTTCGGCAGACGCGGCGCCGCGCTCGCTCTGTTCCAAGCGGGCCGCTATCTCCTCGTCGGTCTCATAGTCGGGCGGAAGCTCCTTGCCTACTTCGCTTTTGTCGAACGGGCGGTCGAACGCCGAAAGGAAGAACACGACGACCTCCGTGCCCATGCCGAGAAACAGCATCAGGTTGCCGCCCGGCAGATGCGTCAGCTTGAAAAGGGCGCCGAGTATGACGATGGAAGCGCCCCAGCTGTAAGCGTAGTTCAGGAAAGTCTGTCCGGGTACGCTGTCCATCCAGTGCTGCAGCCGGACCACGAGATTTATTTTTCTTGGCATATTTGTCAGTAGGCTAAAGGTTTCTGTGATTAAGGGAAGTGGGCCGGGGTCAACGCTTCTGGCGGCCGGAGGCGTCGCCGCTGGTGGTTGTGGCCTTGGACCTCACGCAGCGGAAGCCGATATAGGACCGCGGCTGGTTCTGATACTCCCACGTGCGCCAGGCCGAGCGGATGTAGGAGAGCGGGTCCTTCCACGAGCCGCCGCGCACGCTCTTGCGCTTCAGGATGTAAGGATCCTCGGCGGCGGCGTTATAGCTGAGCTCCGGGTTGAGGTCGGCCATGGCCGCCACGCCGGCTTCGGTGTAGACGGTGCTGGTCCACTCTGCCACGTTGCCTGCCATGTCGAACAGTCCGTTAGAGTTTGCACCGTAGATGCCCACCTTCGATGTGATGAGGTTGCCGTCGTCGGTATAGTTTCCCTCGTCGGGCTTGAAGTTGGCGTAGAAACAACCCTTCTCGTTCTTCATCTCCTGGCCCTCCCAGGGATAAGGATTCCCCTCCTTGCCGCGGGCGGCATACTCCCACTCTATCTCTGTCGGGAGGCGGTAGCGCTGGATGTAGCGCGCCTGTGGCCCGAGGCTGCGGAGCAGGTAGTTCGTGCGCCAGGCGCAGAAAGCCTCGGCCTGCTCCCAGGTGACGCCGACGACGGGATAGTCGTTATAGGCCGGGGACGAGAAGTAGAGACGCATGTAAGACTCGTTGTTCGCGTTGGGAAAATCATTGACCCAGCAAGTCGTATCGGGATAGACGCGGACAATATACGTGTTAAGAAAGTCGTAGAGACTCGAAAGCGGGCGCTCTATGGTCTCGCGCACGATCTCGCCGTTCTCGTCTATGTAGGCCGTATCCTTCGAAATCATGACCACGTCTTCCGTATCGGCATCGCGGTCCGTATTGAGGTTGCGTTCGCGCGGATCGATGCGATACTTGCGCAGGGCGGCCTTCTCGTAGTCGAATATCTCGTAGCGGTAAATGAGCTGCTTGGTGTCGAGCATCAGCGTCCCGTCGATGGGGTGGCGCTTGTAGACGCTCATGATGGCGCGCTCCTGGTCCTCGTCCGGCTTGCGCCAGGGTATGGGCTTTGACCAGTTCAGGTGGGGCGTGACGGGTTCGCCATAACGGTCCTCCTCTATCTTGTACGTCTCGTCGCCGCCATACGCGGGGTCGGCCAGGCGTTCGCGGATGATGGAGTCGCGCACCCACTCCACGAACTGCCGGTACATAGAGTTGGTCACCTCCGTCTCGTCCATCCAGAAGCCGTCCACGGAGATCTCCCGCTCCGGCGTGACGGTGCCCCAGAGCGAATCGTTCTCGCCGATACCCACCTTCAGGTAGCCGCGCTTCACCTCGACCATGCCATAGGGGACCGGCTCGTTGAAAGCCACGCCCCTGCTGCCCGTCACCTCGCCGCCACCGGACATGGCGCGGCCGCCGCCGAAGCAGGCCGTCAGCGACAGGCATGCCACCAGCGCCACGGCCGCCGCGGCCAGTCCGCGCCGACCCGGCGTCGCGCAGTGTGTATGTTCCGTTTGTCTCATTGCTTGATATTCTATGTCGTGTCTATAATATTATATGGTGTGTGCCGCACGGGCGGCCCTGTCTCACAGGTAGCGGACGCTCTTGTGCAGGTTGCGCCCCTTCTTTCCCAGGTTCAGGTCCAGGCGGTAGCCGATGGTCACTTCGTGGAATCCGCTCTCCAGCCCTATGCCTTCCGTGCTGGCCTCGTAGGAATAGCTGATGTCCACGCCGTGGAACATGCCGCCCACGAACAGGGCCACGGAGTGCAGCGGGCTATAGTTCAGGCCGCCGTACAGGCGCTTCTTCCCCTTGGCATAAAGCAGGCGCGCCGTGACATCGGCGCGGAAGGCCGAGCCATCGTAGCGCAGCATGGTCGACGGGACTATTGAAAATAACGGATTGCGGGTCCGGATATTGTAACCGGCCGTAAAATTAAACAAAGATTTAACTTTTACCTCGTTCGTCTCGCCCAACAGCACGGTCGGCGCCGTCAGGTGCTGCGCCGCAACCCCCGCATAGAGCGGTCCGCGGGCATAGTAAAGGCCCGCCGAGGCGTCGAACTTCGAACCGCTCACCTCGCTCGCGGGGAAGGCCGGGTCGTTGGCGTCGCCCAGGTCGGCGTTCGAGCCGTCCACCTTCTCGTTGATCATGTCCACCGCCGCGCCGATGCTCAGCGTACCCCCGAAGAGCTTCAGGTGGTAGGCGTAGAGCACGGAAAAGCGCTGGTGGGCAAAGAGGCCGAACTCGTCGCGCTGGAACGCCACGCCCACGCCGTGGCGCGTCTTGCCCAGCTGGAAAGCCATGTCCGCCCCGGCATACATCGTGCTGCCGGCGTCCTCGAAACCCGATGCGTGGCTCTGGTAGGCGGCATTGATGGACAACTGCGGCGTGCGGCCCACGGCTGCGGGGTTAAACTGCGGCTCCAGCTGCCAGTAGTGCAGAAAGGCCGGGTCCTGCTGCCCATACGCCACAGGCACAAAGAAGAGGGCCAACGCCACAGCCGTAGCAAGACGGCAAACGGCGGACCCGCCCTCCGGCCTCCGCAACCACTTGCCGAGGCATGTCCTCATAGGCGAGGCAAAGGCTTCTATCGTGCTGTTCACGCTTTTTCTTATCGGAACAATTGACCGGGCTTAGCCCGCCTGCAAAGATAAAGAAGAATCGGCAACCTTACAAGCGCTGCCCCCAAAAAGGCGCGGAGAACGGCGGCACATTGCCTGTTCGCACAAGGAAAAGGCCGGCCCGCGGACGTCATCCCGCGGGCCGGCCCGATGCCCTTTGGCGCAAGCGGCGTCAGCGCACGCCGGCGACCTTTGCGGACCATCCGCTTCCTGTCTTCACGATGCAGAAAGCACACGCCGGCAAAGCCGTACTCCAGCTCCCAGCCGCTGCGCGTCCCGCTCGGAGCAGCTGGCCGTCGGCCGCATAGACGCGGACTTCCTCGCCGTCGGCCAGTCCCCCGACACGCAGCACGCCGTCGGCCAGGCGGGCAAAGCGCGCGTCCGCCGTCGGGGCGGCAATGCCCGTTGCCTCCGTCACGACGATGCGGCACGTGGCCGCTCGCCGCTCGCCGCCGGCCGTCGTCAGGGTCACCGTGACCTCCGCCTCGCCGGGCCGCAGCGCTTCCACCACGCCGCGGGGCGACACGCTGGCCACGTCCGGCCGGTCCACAACGAATGTCAAGTTCTCGGCGTCGGCACAGGCCGGCGCGATGCAGGGTTGCACCACGCTCCGCGCGCCCGCCGCCAGCGTCAGCACCGGCTGGACCACAGTCAGGCTCTCGGCGGGAACGGGCGTATAGCCGTCCATGATTTTCACCGGCGTCAGCTGGTCTTCCTCCGCGCCGTTGCCCACGCCGCCACTTTCATTGGACCCCCATGCCCACAGGCTGCCGTCCGTCTTGATGGCCGCGGAGCAGTCGTTTCCGGCCTGCACGGCCAGCACGTCGTCCATCACTTTCATGGCTTGGGAATAAGGCCGGAAAGAAGTGCTGATTCTTCCATTCCCCAACTGCCCGTGATCGTTATCTCCCCAAGCCCATAAGCTGCCGTCTGTCTTGATGACCAGCGTATGATAATTCGACCCAGACACATACTGTACATTCTCCATTATTTGCGACGGCCGGTCATCATGTCCCCAATTCCAAAGGGTGTAATCTGCCTTCACCGCTAAGTTATTCATATCCGTTCCGCCCAACTGCACTACATTACTCATCAGTTTTCGGGGCGTCAAGACATGGCTATCTGAAGCAAATCCCGAATACTCGCCCCGTCCCCATCGCCACAAATTGCCGTCTTCGTCCAATGCGGAAGACAGCTGCCAATGAGCTGCCACGTCGGTCACGTACGGAAGTCCCTCCACTTGCTTGGGCGTTGCGTACACAACGTTATAACCATAGGCTCCGTTTCCCAATTGTCCGCAGCCGTTATATCCGCAGGCCCAGACTGACCCGTCCTGCTGCAAAATAAGCAGATGATTGTCCG
The DNA here is from genome assembly GCA_944320745.1 of uncultured Alloprevotella sp. Taxonomy (GTDB): domain Bacteria; phylum Bacteroidota; class Bacteroidia; order Bacteroidales; family Bacteroidaceae; genus Alloprevotella. The sequence goes on from CALUIN010000004.1 coordinate 17,382, forward strand.
CTGAAACCGCTGCAACGCTTTCCACGGCTGTCACGGGCTGAGGTGTGACCTCGAAATCACTATGCCCCAAGCCCAAAAGGCCCCAATCATTTTGTCCCCACGTGTACAACTTACCGCCCGGTTTCACTGCGGCAAACATCAAGTCGCCCAAGGCGGCGGTCTCCACGTTATCCATCAGTTTTATCGGTGTCCGGACATTCGTCCAAGAAGTATTAGACACCGGATAGCATCCCCAATACCAAAGTGTTTTGTCGGACTTTAGAACAAGCATCGGGCCGAGGAAGGCCTCGGGCCAGGCGTTCTCCTGGACTGTAAACCAGATATTTTCACCCAAGTTCACCCCGTCGCCGCCTCCCGTCAATGCTCCGGCAGGAACTGACAAGCGGTAATATCCCGTAGATAGCGGTTCGTCAGGAACGAAAAACAGCCGGTCGCGGTCAATGACAGCCTGACCGTTCACGCGGGTCGAGGTAACCAAAGGATTGCCACGGACATCCCGTCCGTTATCCTCTTGAAAGAGTGTGATTTCCCCGAATCGCTCTCCGGGCGTCGCGGGGCGGTTGAGCGTCAGCGAGGGTACGGCGTAGCGCCCCGCCGTATCGCCCAAAGCCGGATACTGCCCCGTGGCCCACACGTCCGCCACGGTGTACGTCCGCTCCACGACCAAGCTCGGGCGGTAGTCGTCGTGCCAGGCGCGGGCCTTCAGCGTCAGGCTGCGGTCGATGGCGGGCGGCGCGTCCGCCTTGTACAGGGCGCTGCTCCGCGTCGGCTCCGTTCCGTCCGTCGTATAGCGGATTTCCGCGCCCTCCGCGGCGCAGTCCATGCGCACCAGCGTCCCGGCGCGCCACGTACCGTCCGCAGGACTCACCGCCAGCTCCAGCTGCGGCAGCTCGTAGCGGGCCTCCAGGACGTTGCTCGGCCGGAAGCCGTCGCACCAGGCACGCGCTTTCAGGACAAACGCGCGGTCCACCGTCAGCCCTCCCGCGTAGCGTGCACTACTTTGCGTCGGCTCCGACCCGTCCGTCGTGTAGCGGATGTCGGCCCCGGGCGCGGCGGGGCAACGCAGCGTGACCGGCGTGCCTTTCGCACAGACGCCGCCGGCAGGGTCGGCCTCCAGTTCCAGCATCGGCAGGTCCACCGTCACCGCGCACTCGGCGCTCAGGCCATTGTCTGTCGTCACCGTGATGCGGGCCGTCCCCTCGGCCAACGCCGTGACACGGCCCGCGGACGAGACCGCGGCCACGTCCGGGCGGTCCGAACGCCAGCGGAAGGAAGTGCGCGCGCCTTCGGGCCATACCTGCGGCGTCAGCGTCCGCGCCTGGCCCACCGTCAGGCCCAGCTGCGGCGGCAGCGCGACTTTTGTCACCTCGCGCACCGGCACTTCCACGTAGCAGGAGGCGCTCAGCCCGTTGGACGTCGTAGCCGTAATGTAGCAGTGGCCCGGCCCGACGGCATAGACATAGCCGCTCTCGCCGCTGGCAGAAACCGTCGCCACAGAGGGGTCGCTCGTCGTCCAACGCAACGATGTCTCGGCGCCGTCGGGGCGCAGCGTCGCGTAAATACCCGACTGCGTGAACCCGTCGAACACAATGCGCCCGGGCGAGACCGAGATGCCCGTAGGCTCGGCCGCCTCCACAAAGACGCGGAAGTCGTACGACCCGGAACGCTGGAACACCTGGCCGCCATGATATTCCCGATAATAATAACGGACATTAATCAGGCACGGCGCACCGGTGAAGGCGCGGCGCGCGCGGATGGTCACGGAACTGTAAGTGGACGAGACGATCTCCACGTCCGAAGGCCGGGAAGAGACGCAGGCCGGCTTCCCCGCCAGCGTCTTTGACGTAATCTCCGAGGGGAATCTCAGCGTCACCGTTTCGCCTACGGTCAGGTACTCCGCCGCGCGGGAACAAAGCGCAGCCGCAACGAAGGCCAGCAACAAGGCCCATATCTTCATTTTCATAAAAGAACGGATTAGGAACGGACTTATCTGTCGTACTCGGGACAAAAATACAAACCCGGTGGCTCACCGGATGCCGGAATCTTAAAAATAATTTCCGGGATTCAACAAATGTTACACCGGGACGGAGGACCGGGGAGCGCGCCGCCGGAAACGGCGGCCGGAAGGGGAAGCGGCGTGCCGCCGCGGCGGGCGGGGGGCGCAAAGCTGCCGCGACGCGGAAAAAAGGGCGAGCCACGGCGCCGCCTTCGTAAGGAAAAGTTTACCTTTGCAGTGACAGAACGTCCTGTCCGCACCCGATGTGACCTACGGAACGCCCCGCCCTGTCCCTAACCCATCGTGTATGAGAAAGCATTTACTCCTTCTGTTACTGACGCTCGCCGGCCTGCCCCTCGCGGCACAGGAGACGCTGCCGGCCGCTGCGGCCGAACCGGCCAGTTTCCGCCAACAGCCGTTGGCGCGCCGCTTCTCGTTTGCCGTGAGCGGCGCCGTCGGGGCGCGCCACCGCAATGTCACGCCCCTTTTCGCCGGCATCGACATCGGCTTCGAGTTCGTGCCGCGCGTCTTCGTCTTCGCCCGCGCCGAGGCACTGGCCGGACTGCACGAAGCGGACGACGTCCGCACCTACGCCCTCAGCAAGTCGTTGGGCGGCGGGCTCGGCGTGCGGCTGCTGGGCCGCTGGCAGGACGCCTACGCCACGTCCTCAAGCCAGTCGATCGACCTGCGGGCCTCCGTCGGCTCGACCTACGGCAGCAACGATTGGAACTACATGCTCTACGACGCCAACCTGACGTGGTACAACCGCGGAGTGCTGCGGGGCTGCTCGCCCACCCTCGGGCTGGGCTTCCGCTACATGGACTCGCGGACGTCCGGCGTGCGGAGCTACCGCAACGTCTACTTGGCCATCGGCTTCCGCTTCTGACGCCGCCGGCCGCCCCGTCCCAGAAATGCAGTCTCTCTTCCCCACCCTGCGGCGCGGACTGCGCTGGCTGCGCCGCATAGGCCACTGCGGAGGATTCGGCATACAGTCGCCCTTCGCCTTCAATCTCGTGACGCGCGTCGTCTACGAGCGGGAAGCGTTCTACGCCTACGCCCAGCTGGAGCGCACCGTGGACGCCGCGGCCGACGGGCTGCGGCTGCGGGATGCCCGTCTGCTGCTCCGCCTGGCCAACGACCACCAGCCGCGCACGGTCCTCGTCGTGGGCCGCCGCACGCGGGCGGCGGAGCATTACCTGCGGGCGGGAAAGCCTTCGGCACTGACGCGCAGCCTCGAGGCGCCCGACCGCGAGGCCCTGGACCGCTGCGCCGCGCAGCTGGCCGCCGCCCACGCGCGGCCGGACACGGAAGCAACACCCTCCGGGCCCGCACGAACAGGAATAGGCCCAGACGAAACGGGACTAAGGCCCGTAAAAACGGGGATAGGCCCCGTTGAGCAAAGCCCGGGCGGCATCGACCTGCTCTACCTGGAAGCCGAAACGGGATGGGAGGCCGCGTGGGAGGCGGCCCTGCCCTATGCCGCGGACCGCACGCTCTTCATTGTCCACGGCCTTCACCGCTCGCGGGCGGACCGCACGGCGTGGCGACGACTGACGGCGGACAAGCGCGTTCGCGTCACCTTCGACCTGTACGACTTCGGACTGGCCTACTTCGACAGCCGCCTGCACCGGGCCGCCTACGTGGTCAACTATTTCTGAATCCGGCCGCCCCGGCGCCCCCTATCCTCCAACTGAAAAAGACTTACACACCATGCCCATCTACACCCGCACCGGCGACGCCGGGCTCACGGACCTGGCCGACGGCCGCCGTGTACCGAAGGATTCCGCCGCCATCGAGGCTTACGGAAGCCTTGACGAACTGAGCAGCCACATGGGCCTGCTCGCAACGCTCGTACCGCCCGACGTAGCGGCGGCGCTCCACGAACAGCAGCGCCGCCTCTTCGCCCTCAGCGCGCTGCTGGCCGGCGTGCGCGCACCGACCTACGTGCCCGGCGCGGAGGAAGTGGCCGCGCTCGAGGCGCTCATCGACGCCGCGGACGGACCGGCGGGGAGCTTCGGCGGATTCGTGCTGCCCGGAGGCTGTGCGGCGGCAGCGCAAGCCCACGTGTGCCGCACGGTGTGCCGCCGGGCGGAGCGCCGCCTGCTCGCCGCGGATGTCCCCGAGGCGCTGCCCTACGTGAACCGCCTCTCGGACTACTTTTTCGCCCTGGCCCGGTGGCTGAACCGCCGCAACGGGATGCCTGAGATCCGCCTCTGACTCCGCGCACTGCGGGCCGGCCAAAACGGAGCTTTTAAGCAAGTTTTACAACAAAGGAGAAATAATCACAGGCCGGGGACAACGTTTGTCTGAAAAAAATTCTACTTTTGCGGCAAAATTTACGCTTCACATTATTAACCTATACCATAAAACACGTTACGTTATGTACTGGACTCTGGAACTTGCATCAAAACTGGAAGATGCGCCCTGGCCCGCTACCAAGGATGAACTGATCGACTACGCCATGCGCTCGGGTGCCCCAATGGAGGTGGTGGAAAACCTGCAGGAGCTCGAGGACGAAGGCGAGATCTATGAAACTATCGAGGATGTCTGGCCGGACTACCCGACCAAGGAGGACTTCCTCTTCAACGAGGACGAGTATTAAGCCGAAAATCGGCGTTAGTTATTGATTAACAAGCTGAAAATCAACCGAAGTGGGGACCGCGAATGTCCCCACTTTTTCGTTTCACAGACGGGCGGACCGCCCAAGGAAAAATAATCCGCAGGCCGCGACGGCTTTTGTCAAATCACCGGGTGCTGTTCCGATGGGAATGCCTGTCTTTGTTTCCATGAAGGCAGGATGCGGCTCGGTGCGGTTGCCCCGTGCGTCTGTCCATGAATCCCGGACCAGGGGAAACGAAACAACAATCCGCAGAAGTTCACGCTGCTAGGGAAACGGAGAATACGGCAGCCATTCCCAATGTACTCAGAATCCCGGACGTTCCCAACGCGCCCGATGTACCACGCATTCCCGGCGCACCGGATGTTCCCGACGCACCACAACCACAGCGGAAAGGTGCCAAGAAGGGTATCCTCATTGCCGTGATAGTCATTTCGATAATGGCCTGTGGGGGATTGGTCGCCTATCTCTTGTTAAAACAAAGAGAAGCTACGCCGCCTGAACTTCACACTGAGACGACGATTCAAGAGAGTGCGTCCTCTGCCGAAGCGAATTTACAGGAGGAGCTGCTGCCTTCAGAGCCTTTGGCCGTTGCAGAAGACGACGGAACCGCCGCAGCGTCGGGCTCATGCGTAACGGAAGCGTGGGAGTTTATCACATTATCGGGAACAATGACAGACATGAACAGCACATACCCCATCGAACTGTCGTTTGAAAAGGAAGGCAGTACTGACACGGAGAGGCATCGCTTCATCATGGGCCGTTCAGGCCTCTCTTCTACAAGTTTCCCCCTCCGCAGGGATAGCTGAGGAGGACCTCTTGCAGAGGGGCTACGATATTAAAGATCTTCTTTCCCCGTTGTTCAAAAGCAAAAAAATGCGGTGCGGACTTTCTGATAAAGTCCGCACCGCACGATGGGTTGATGCGCTCTCATAGAGAGCAGTGGTTCCGCTTTCAGGCTTCGGCCGGAACGGGCTTTTCCTCAATGCGGTGCTTACCCAGTACGCGATAAGCGATGGGAGCAGCAAGGAAGATAGAGGAGAGCGTACCGAAGACCACGCCGAGAATCATGGCGAAGGCGAACGAGCGGATGCTGTCGCCGCCCAGGAAGAAAATGCAGAGCAGGACGAGAAGCGTCGTGCCGGACGTCATGATGGTACGCGAGAGCGTGCTGTTGATGGCCATGTTGAAGAGTCCCTTCGTTCCACGCTTGGGATAGAGGCCCAGATCCTCGCGAATACGGTCGAAGACAATCACCTTGTCATTGATGGAATAACCGATGGCCGTCAGGATTGCTCCGATGAAGGTCTGGTCCACTTCGAGCGAGAAGGGCACCCATCCCCAGCAGACGGAGTACATACCGATGATGAACAGCGTATCGACGGCGAGAGCTGCCACACTGCCTACGGAGAAGGCTACGTTGCGGAAACGGAGCAGGATGTAGAGGAAGATGGCGATGAGCGAGAGGATGACGCTGATGACGGCGCCTTTCGTCATGTCCTCGGCCACAGAGGAGTCGACCTTCTGGGAGGAGACGATGGAGCCGCCGGCGCGGTTCTCGCGGTCCTTGAAGGTCTGATAGTCGGCGGTGATGAGCTTGCTGTCGCGCAGCGTTTGCCACACGAACTTGTCGACGGTCTCGTCATCGGCTCCTATCTTGTAGTTGGTGGTGAGACGGATGCACTCGCTCTCCGCAGTCACAACCTTGATGGCGTTGACGGAAGCGGAGGGCTCGTCGGTCTTGGCCACAGCGGCAGCCACGACGTTCTTCACCTCATCGGGCGTCACGTTCTTCTCGAACTGGATGACGTAGTTGCGGCCGCCGGTGAACTCGATGCCGCGCGAGAGGCCGCGGAAGCACAGGAATCCGACAAATACGACGATCAGCACGGCGACAAGGGTGAGCGACTTCTTGCTCATGTCCATGAAGCGGTAGGCCGCGTTGACAAAGACGCCGCGGGAGATGGCGGTGGTGAACTTCAGGTGGAGCCACTTGTCCTTGTTGAGGAAGTGCTCGTAGACGATGCGGGTCAGCCATACGGCCGTGAAGAACGAGGCGCAGATACCGATACCGAGCGTGAGCGCGAAGCCGCGGATGGCGCCCGTACCGAAGTTGTAAAGGATGACGGCTGTGATGATGGACGTCAGGTTGGAGTCGAAGATGGCGGAGAATGCGTTGCCGTAACCGTCGGCCACGGCGTTCTTGATGTTCTTGCCGTGGCGAAGCTCCTCCTTGATGCGTTCGTAGATGAGCACGTTGGCGTCGACGGCCATACCGAGCGAGAGCACCATACCGGCAATGCCGCTCATGGTCAGCGCGGCCTGGAAGGAGGTGAGCACGCCGAAGGTGAAGAAGAAGTTGAGCAACAGAGCGCAGTTGGCCACCATGCCGCCGATGAATCCGTAGTAGATGCACATGAAGAGCATGAGCAGCACGAAGGCGACGATGCAGGCGGTGAATCCGGCCTGGATGGAGGCTTCACCGAGCGACGGGCCTACGGTCTCGACCTGTACGGTGACGAGGGGGACGGACATCTTGCCGCTCTTGAGCACGATGGAGAGGGAGCGCGTGTCGTCCGGCGTGAAGGATCCGGAGATCTGCGAGCTGCCGCCGGAGATGCGCTCACTCGGCGCGGGAGCGCTGTAGACCTGTCCGTCAAGGACGATGGCGATGGGCCGGCCTACGTTCTTGCCCGTGATGTCGGCCCATACCCGGGCGGCGTCGGGCTTCATGGTCATGGAGACTACGGGACGGCCGCCGTGCTGCGCGTCGAAGTCGGGGCTGGCGTCGTCGATCACGTCGCCGCTGAGCGAGGGCACGGGGTTGCCCATGTCGTCGCGGTCGCCCTTGAGGGCGTAGAGGAGATAGGCTCCGCTCTCGGGCTTGGCGGAGAAGGCCAGGCGCACGCCCTTAAGGATGGCTTTGGCGGAGTCTGAGGCCAGAGCGCGGTTGATGTCGCGCACCAGAACGCGGTCGTTGCCTACGGCGCCTACCACGCAGCCGCCGGCCACGCGGCTGTCGACCACTTCACCGAACTTGCGGGTCACGGTCTCCGTCTCGCGCGGATTGTTTTTCTTGGGCTGCGTCACCTGGATGTTCATGTTGCGCAGCTCGTTCATCTCGGAGGCTATTTCGCTGGCGTTGTACGTGGTCCAGAATTCCAGGTTGGCGCTTCCGGTGAGGAGCTGTTCCACGTCTTCCGGGTCGGTCACGCCGGGCATCTCGACCATGATCTGGCCCAGCTGGCCCTTGCCGCGGAGTATCTGGATGTTGGGCTGGGCCACACCGAACTGGTCAATACGGGAGCGGATCACCTCGTAGGCATTGTCGACGGCGCTGCTGATTTTCGACTCGAGCGCGGCCTTGACCTGCGCGTCGGTGGACTGATAGCTGATGCCGTCGCCGCTCATCCGCTCGGCGAAGATGGCGCCCAGCTGATTGGCGCCATGGGCGGCCTGATACTTGGCCATGAACACGTCGACAAAGTCGGTACCCATGCGCGAGGCTTCGGCTTTCGCCTCGGCCACCATCTGCCGGAAGGCCGGGTCGGAGGCTTTGCTGCCGGCGTACTCTGTGACCATGTCGGGCACGGACACTTCGAGCAGGAAGCTGACGCCGCCCTTCAGGTCCAGACCTAATCCGATCTGCAATTTCTCGCAGTCGGCCAGGGTCTTCCAACCCATGTACACTTTCTGATTGCGCATTGAGTCGAGGTAAGCCTTGGCGGCGTCCTCACCTCTCACTGCGGCGATCTGCTCTGCCCGCTTGGTGTACTTCTGCGTCACCCAGGAGAAGGAGAAGTAGAACAGGCAGATCAAAGTCAGCAAGACCGCAATGAGCTTGACAAATCCTTTGTTTTGCATCGTTTCTGAATGGTGTGATTTTTATGATTATTGATTTGTTTTGCACGTATTTTGGACGTGCAAATATACGGGATTTTTTCCAAAAGGCAAGCAACGCAGGGGTTTATTTGTATATTTCGGCAGACGGCAGTCGGCGGTTCGCTGAAAAAATGTAACTTTGCAGGACGCGGCGCCGAGGCGGAATTGCTCCGGGCCGCCCCCGACACGACCAAAATACATACACAATTTTTATATATGGAAAAGAAATTCAACCGCACTCTGGTCACGGCGGCACTGCCGTACGCCAACGGCGGGGTGCACATAGGCCACTTGGCTGGCGTATATGTCCCGGCCGACATCTACGTGCGCTACCTCCGCCTCCGCGGGCGGGAGGTGCTCTTCGTCTGTGGCTCGGACGAGCATGGCGTACCCGTCACCATCCGTGCACGCAAGGAAGGCTGCACGCCCCAGGAGATTGTGGACCGCTACCATAAACTCATCCGGGACTCCTTTAAGGATTTCGGCATTTCCTTCGACTGCTTCGGCCGGACCACGTCGCCCACGCATTGCAAGCTTGCTTCCGACTTTTTCCGCAAGCTCTACGACAAAGGGGAGTTCGTGGAGAAAGAGACAGAACAGTACTACGACGAAGAGGCACAGACCTTCCTGGCCGACCGCTACATCACAGGCGAATGCCCCCACTGCCACGCCGAGGGAGCCTACGGTGACCAATGCGAGAAGTGCGGCACCGCCCTCTCGCCGACCGAGCTCATCAATCCCCGCAGCACGGTGAGCGGCTCCAAGCCGGTGCTCCGCCGCACGAAGCACTGGTACCTGCCGCTCGACAAGCATCAGCAGTGGCTCGAGCCCTGGATTACGGAACAGCACAAGGAGTGGCGCACCAATGTCATGGGGCAGTGCAAGAGCTGGTTCGACATGGGACTGAAGCCGCGCGCCGTCAGCCGCGACCTGGACTGGGGCATCCCCGTTCCGGTGGAAGGCGCCGGGGGCAAGGTGCTCTACGTGTGGTTCGACGCCCCCATCGGCTACATCTCCAACACCAAGGAGCTGCTCCCCGACTCGTGGGAAAAGTGGTGGAAGAGTGAGGACACGCGCCTCATCCACTTCATCGGCAAGGACAACATCGTGTTCCACTGCATCGTCTTCCCGGCCATGCTCAAGGCCGAGGGCTCATACATCCTGCCGGACAACGTGCCCGCCAACGAGTTCCTGAACCTGGAGGACGACAAAATATCGACCTCGCGCAACTGGGCCGTGTGGCTCGACGAGTATCTGCGCGACTTCCCGGGCAAGCAGGACGTGCTGCGCTACGTGCTTACGGCCAATGCCCCGGAGACCAAGGACAACAACTTCACCTGGAAGGACTTCCAGGCGCGCAACAACAACGAGCTCGTGGCCGTCTACGGCAACTTCGTCAACCGTGCCCTGATGCTCACGCAGAAATACCACCAGGGCACCGTGCCGCCCTGCGGCGAGCTGACGGACTACGACCGCCAGACGGTGGAGGAGTTCAGCAGCCTCAAGGGCCGGGTGGAGCAGCTCCTCGAGGAGTTCCGCTTCCGCGACGCGCAGAAGGAAGCCATGAACATGGCGCGCATCGGCAACAAATACCTGGCCGACACCGAACCGTGGAAGGTCGTGAAGAACGATCCCCTGCGCGTGGAGACCATCCTCAACCTCGCGCTGCAGTTCGCCGCCAACCTGTCCATCGTCTTTGAGCCTTTCCTCCCCTTCTCGTCGGCCGACCTCCGCGCCATGCTCGGCCTGCAGGAAGCGGACTGGACCCGCCTCGGCGACATGGAGTTGCTGCCAGCCGGACACCAGACGCAAAAGCCGCACCTGCTCTTCGAGAAGATTGAGGACGCGGCCGTCGAGGCACAAGTCCAGAAGCTGCTCGACACGAAGAAGGCCAACGAGGCGGCCCAGCAAAAGGCCAGCCCCGTGCGCCCGGACATCGCGTTCGAGGACTTTGAGAAACTGGACATCCGCGTAGGCACCGTGCTCAGCTGCGAGCGGGTGCCCAAGGCCGACAAGCTGCTGAAGTTCGTCATTGCCGACGGCATGGAAAACCGCACCATCGTCTCGGGCATTGCGAAATACTACAAACCCGAAGAGCTGGTCGGCAAGCAGGTCTGCTTCATTGCCAACCTGCCGCCGCGCAAGCTGCGCGGCATAGAGAGCCAGGGCATGATACTCTCGGCCGAAGGGCCGGACGGACGGCTAAGCGTCGTCACCACGCTGAGCGAGGTGGCGCCGGGTGCGGAAGTGAAATAATCCCGCACGACACTTACAAGAGACACACAAGGGGCGCCGGAACAGCCGGCGCCCCTTTTTCACGCTATCCCTTATCACTTAAAAACCACAACCTGAGATGAATGTTTCCGCTTGCCCCACTGCGTCCAAACCGCACTTCGACATTCTGGACGGACTCCGCGGCGTGGCAGCCGTTGCCGTTGTATTCTTCCACCTGCTCGAGCCGCACGCCAAGGGTGTCCACTCAGACCAAATCATCAACCACGGATACCTGGCCGTAGACTTCTTCTTTGCTCTCTCCGGCTTCGTCATGGGCTACGCCTACGACGATCGCTGGAGCCGCGGCCTGCGGCTGCGCGACTTCGCCGGCCGCCGCCTCATCCGCCTTCACCCGATGGTCGTGCTGGGCAGCGTGATCGGCGCCGCCGCCTTTTTCCTTCAGGGCTCCGACGTATTCCCGGCCTGGAGCTCCGCTACGGTCTGAGGCGTGTTGGGATGTATGCTTTTGGACTGACCCTTCTGCCGCTGCCGGTGCAGTGGGACATACGCGGCTGGAGCGAGATGCACCCGCTCAACGGACCGACCTGGTCGCTCTATTACGAGTATATCGCCAACATTGCCTACGCACTGGTGCTAAGACGCTTAGGCCGTGGCGTGCTGGCGGCGCTGGCTGCGGCGGCCACTGTGCATCTGTGCCTCAGCTCGCCGCAGGGCGACGTGGTCGGAGGATGGTCGCTCACCGTCGGGCAACAGTGCTGGGGACTTACGCGCATGGCTTATCCTTTCCTGGCCGGCCTGCTGCTGGCCCGCTGTAACTGGCGGCCCCGCACCGGTCGCTACGCCTTTGCGCTCTGCGCGCTGGCACTGGTCCCGCTACTGGCCGTGCCGCGGCTGGGCGGCGAGACCCTCTGGGTCAGCGGGCTCTACGAGGCGCTCTGCATCCTGCAGGCCTTCCCCTTGCTGGTGGCAGCGGGCAGCGGCGGGCAGCTGTCCGGCAACATCTCCTATCCGCTCTATCTGGTCCACTACCCCTTCGTCTACATCTACACGGCCTGGGTTTACGACAATGATGCTTCGCTGGCTGAAAGCCTTCCCCACCTGGTGCTCACCGCCGCCGGCTGCACCGTGCTGGCCTATCTCGCGCTGCGCCTTTACGACATGCCCGTGCGCAGCTGGCTCACGGAGCGCCGCCGGCGCAGAGCAGCCTGTGCGACAGACTGAACCGGACAGGAGCGGCTGACACAGAAAGGCGGCCCGCCGCATGTGCGACGGGCCGCCTTATATTTATAGGTAGGGTCCCTGACCGGAAATTACTTCAGATTCGGGTTAATCTCGCCCCACTTGGAGATCTCGGGCACGATGTTGAGTGTAACGAGCTCGTCGCGCATCTTGCAGAGGTGAGCGTAGCTGGCGTCGAGTGCGGCCTGCTCCTCGGCGGTGCCTTCGGGCATCGTGTAGTGGCAGCCCGTCGTGTCGAGCACCGTGTTCATGGCCATCATGATGTGGTTGTACTTCTCGTTGTTGACAAACGTACCGGCCGGCCAGCGGAAGGGTTCGCCGCCCATCACGGAACGAATCATCTCGACGGAGAGGTAAGCCGGGCTCTGGAAAGAGCTGCGGCGACGCAGGGCGATAATCTTGGCGCCGCCCTGGATCACGTCCTTCTTCATCTGCTCCCACTCGGCCTCGGGGAACTCGGCGGTGCCGATGATGTCCGTCAGGTTGCGGCCGTCGATCTTCACATGGCTGCCGAACACAGCCATCTGCTCGCCGTGACCACCGTAAGTGGCGCAGCCCGTCACCTCGCTCTGCATCACGCCGAACTTCTTGGCCAATGCGCTCTGCAGGCGGGTGGAGTCAAGAGCGGCCAAAGTGGTCAGTTGCGAGGGCTTCAGACCGGAATAGAGCAACGTGACGAGACCCGTCAGGTCGGCGGGGTTAAAGATGATGACTACGTGCTTCACATCCGGGCAGTACGTCTTGATGTTCTTGCCCAGCTGCTCGGCTATCTCGCAGTTGCCCTTGAGCAGGTCCTCGCGGGTCATGCCTTCCTTGCGGGGAGCGCCGCCCGAGGAGATGATATATTTAGCGTCCGTGAAGGCCTCGGCCACGTCGGTCGTCGCAGTGATTTTCACATCGCCGAAACCGCTCTGGCGCATTTCCTCGGCCACGCCCTCGGGCGAGAATATATCGTAGAGGCAAATGTTAGAGGTCAGGCCCATCATCAAGGCCGTCTGCACCATGTTCGAGCCGATCATGCCGGCTGCACCGACAATTACAAGTTTTTCGTCTGTTAAAAATGCCATAGTTATATTGGAGTTTAATGGTTCTGCTATTGCGTAAGCAAAGGTACGAATTTCCGCGCCGTGCGCACGTGTCGCGCTGACTTTTTTCTCTTAAATAAGGCTAACGGGGCGTACAGTTTGCCGCTCAGCGTGGATTTTTATAACTTTGCCGGAAAGCCGCCGCTGCCCCGCGCCGCGGCACAATCCCAATTGCCTTATGGAAAACCATACGATCAGCACGCGCGTCGAGGCGCTGCGCCAATGGATGGAACGCCACGGCATAGGCTGTTTCATCGTCCCCTCGACCGACCCGCACGACAGTGAATATCCCCCCGAGCACTGGAAGGCCCGCCAATGGCTCACTGGCTTCGACGGCTCCTCCGGCACGGCCCTCGTCACGCCCCGCGAGGCCCTGCTCTGGACCGACTCGCGCTACTTTCTCCAGGCCGAGGCCCAACTTGCCGGCACGCCCTTCTCCCTGATGCGCGAGGGGCAGCCCGGCACGCCGTCCGTCAACCGCTGGCTCACGGCCCACGCCGACTCCCTGAGCGCCGTGGGCTTCGTGGCCGCCACCACCACCTGCGCCCTGCGCGACGAGTGGTTTGCCGGAGTGGAAGCCCTCGCCGCGCCCTGCGCCGACGACCCCTTCGACTGTCTTTGGACCGACAGGCCGCCCATCCCGGCCGAGCCCGTCTCCGTGCAGCCCCTCAGCCTGACGGGGCGCACTGCAGCCGACAAGCTCCGCGAACTCTACGCCGCCACGGCCGGCGGCGAGGCCGGAGGGCACGTGCTCCTGCTCAACGACCTGTCGGAAATCGCCTGGGCGCTCAATCTGCGCGGCAACGACATCCCCTACAACCCGCTCTTCGTGGCCTACCTGCTCATCGGCCCCGGCGGCGCCACACTCTTCACCGACCCGCGCCGCCTCACCCCCGAAGCGCGCGCCCATCTGGACGCGGCCGGCGTCGCCGTCGGGCCTTACGACGGCTGGCGCGATGCCTTGTCCCGCCTGCCGCGCGGCACGCAGATGCATCTGCCCCTGGGCATGAACCTCGCCGTCACGGAGCTGTTCCCCTCCGGCGAGGGCCTCGTCGTGGAGCCTTCGCCCGTCCCCAGCCGCCGCGCCGTGAAGACGGCGGAGGAGCAGGAAGGATTCCGCCGCGCCATGACCCGCGACGGCGCGGCCCTGGTAAGTTTTCTGCGCTGGCTGGACGAGGCCGTGCCCCGCGGTGGCGTGACGGAGCTCGACGTGGACCGCGAGCTCACCGCGCGCCGCGCCGCGCAGCCCGGCTACTGCGGCCTCAGTTTCGCCACCATAGCGGGCTACGGCCCCCACGGCGCCATCGTGCACTACGAGGCCGACACCGCATCGGCCGCCACGCTGAAGCCCGAGGGGCTGCTGCTGCTCGACTCCGGCGCGCACTATGAGGACGGCACGACGGACATCACGCGCACCCTGGCCCTGGGCCCTGTCACGGACGAGGAGCGCCGCGTCTACACCCTTGTACTGAAAGGCCACATCGGCCTGTCGCGCTGCCGCTTCCCCGAGGGCACGACGGGGCTGGAACTCGACCTCGCCGCACGCCAGGACATGTGGCGCGCCGGATACGACTTCGGCCACGGCACGGGGCACGGCGTGGGCTCACGCCTCTGCGTCCACGAAGGGCCGCACCAGGTGCGCAAGGACTGCCGCGCCTGCACGCTCGTCCCCTTCCGCGCCGGCATGACCATCACCGACGAACCGGGCATCTACGTCACCGGCCGCTTCGGGGTGCGCATTGAAAACACGCTCCTCACCGTGCCCGGCCCTGTGACGGACTTCGGGCGCTTCCTGGAGTTCGAGCCGCTCACGCTCTGTCCCATCGACCTGCGCCCCGTGGACCGCTCCATGCTGACAGCAGAAGAGACGGCGTGGCTCAACGCCTACCACGCCACGGTGCGCACCCGCCTCATGCCGCTGCTCGCTGACGAAGCCGACCGCCGCTGGCTGGAGGCCGCCACGCAGCCACTCTGATACGCGCCCGCTGACGCAGTCCGGGCCCGCCCTTCCGCTTCGAAGGGGCGGGCCCGAATCTTTTCCGGCGTGCAGACCGCTACGCCTGCAGCAGCGACATCACGAAGTTCGTCAGCCAGATGCCGCGCCGCTCCACCTGCTGCGCCCGAACCAGGCGATAGCCCCGGGCGGCAAAGAAGGGGCGCGCCGTGAGCGAAGCGTGCGTCCGCACCGTGGCGGGCCACACCGCCGCCTCCAGCCGCGCGCACAGGGCCGTGCCGACGCCGCGCCGCTGCCAGTCGTGACGGACGTAGAGGCGGTCCAGATAGCCTGTCCCGTCGATGTCGCCAAAACCGACGGGCCTGTCTCCGGCCTCGGCCACGAAGGCCACTCGCCGGCGCAACGAGGCGTCCCATACCGCCGTGTCCGGCGGTCGCGGCGCCCAGGCCTCCAGCTGCGCCGGCGTATAGTCCCGCGCACAGACGGCGTGGACCGTCTTGTAGAAAAGGCGGGCCAAGGCCTCGGCGTCCGCCGGGCGGTAAGGGCGCACCGTGAAGGCCGGCGCGGGGCTGTAGGCAGGGCTCATTTGCGGGCGTGGATGTCGAGCTTCACGGGGCGGATCATGTTCTTCGGGTCGAGAATGGTGTCCAGGTCCTCTTGGGTCAGGATGCCTTCCTCAAGCACCAGGTCGTAGACGCTGCGCCCCGTCTCCAGAGCTTTTCGGGCGATATTCGTGGAATGGTCGTAGCCGATGTAGGGATTGAGCGCGGTGACGATGCCGATGCTCCGGCGCACCTCGGCCTGGCAATGCTCGGGATTGGCCGTGATGCCCGCCACACAGAGCGTGCGCAGCGTGTCCAGCGCGTTGCGCATCAGGTCCACCGATTCGAAGCAGCACTGCGCCATGACCGGCTCCATGGCGTTCAGCTCCATCTGCGAAGCCTCGCCGGCCATGGTCACGCACAGCTCGTTGCCGATGATTTTGAAGGCTACCTGGCTCACTACCTCTGGAATGACGGGATTCACCTTGCCCGGCATGATGGACGACCCAGGCTGGCGCGCCGGCAGGTTGATTTCGCCCAGACCGCAGCGCGGGCCGCTGGCCAGCAGACGCAGGTCGTTGCAGATTTTGCTCAGCTTGACGGCCACGCGCTTCAGGGCCGACATGTAGCCCACCATGCACGACGTGTCCGACGTGGCACCCACCCAGTCGTCCGCCAGGCGCACCGGCCAGCCCGTAATGCGGCCCAGGGCCCCGACGGCCTTTTCGGCATAGCCCGGCTCGGAACAGATGCCCGTGCCGATGGCCGTCGCGCCCAGGTTCACCGTCAGGAAGTCGGCCGCCGCTTCGTCCAGGTGCTTCAGCTCGCCCTCCAGCGTACTGGCAAAGCCGCCGAATGTCTGCCCCAACGTCATGGGGACGGCATCCTCCAGCTGCGTGCGCCCCATCTTGACGATGTGGGCGAAGTCCGCCTCGCGGCGGCGCAGCTCGTCGATGAGCGCCTGCAGGTGGGGCAGGATCTCCAGGTGGCTGGCGTAGAGGCCCATGTGGATGGCCGTGGGGTAGGCGTCGTTCGTAGACTGCGAACGGTTCACCTGGTCGTGGGGCGAGCAGTATCCGTATTCGCCCGGACGGTGGCCCATGTGGAGCAGCGCCACGTTGGCGATGACTTCGTTGGCGTTCATGTTCGTGCTGGTCCCCGCGCCGCCCTGTATCATGTCCACGGGGAACTGGTCGTGATAGCGGCCGGCGCGGATGGCCTCGCAGGCGGCCCGTATGCCGGCGTACTGTTCGTCCGTGAGCAGGCCCAGTTCGTGGTTCGCGGTAGCCGCGGCCTGTTTTGTCCAGGACAGGCCGCAGAGAAAGGTCGGATAGTCCGAGAGGCGGAAGCGGCTGATGGAGAAGTTCTCGACGCCGCGCAGTGTCTGGATGCCGTAGAGCGCGTCGGCCGGCAGCTCGCGCTGGCCCAGCAGGTCGTGCTCCGTGCGTGTTTGCTTTTCCTTTTCCATTATTTTAAGGTATAGGTAAAATGGTTCCGACAAAGGTGTATTATATCGGGAGGCAAATATAGCGTTTCCTTTTCTGAACGGCAACCCCTTTCCGGGAAAAAGCACGGCCGGCGCACCGGGCATCCTCAACGCCCGGCCGGGGTCAGATACTTAATGAAGTATGCCGCTCCGGAGCGGGCCAGGTAGAACGGGCGGTTGTCCCCGGCGTCGGCCGTAAGGCCGTAGGCCAGCACCCGCTCGTCCGGCCGCTGCGGGCACAGGCGGTACCGCTCCACCACCTTGCCGCTCTCGCGCGAGAGGCGGACAAACTCGTAGTGGTCCGCCGTGGCGTTTTCCTCGCCCGGCTGGCCGGTGCGTACCAGGCAGTTCACGTAGCGGTCGTCCAGCTTTACCTGGGCCACCGTGCGGCTGAAGTATCCGGCGTACTGCTGCATATACTCGTCCTTATAGCGCAGCGTGGTGTCGGCCGGCGCGGGGTCGCCCAGACGGAATACCTCGTAAGTGCGCAGCGCCTGCTCCGGCCGGTCCGCCCGCGCCAGGGTGAGCCGCCCCGTCTGGTCCGCGCCGTAGATGAAGTCACCCCCGTGCGTGTCTGCCACGAGGTTAACAAACCAGTAGCCGGTGTACGTCCGGTGAAAAGCCTCGTCCAGCTGGCCGAATCGCTGCACCAGCCCGCCCGTGCGCAGGTCCACTTCGTCCACATAGGGATTGGGTTGCGCGTAGAAGGTGTCCAGATAGATGTCCCGCTGCGGGTCGCCCGGATACGGGTCGTCCAGGGGCCAGACCATCTTGTGGCAGGTCATGACGATGCGCCCCGGGCTGAGCGGGAAGATGGCGTAATGCTGGTCCATATACTCCTCCATGTGCGAACGGTCCATGCCGGTAAGAGTGGTCCAACACTTCGCGCCATGCGGTTTATAGAGTAGTGTGATTGCATTGAACAGATTCACACGACGCCCGGCCGAATCCGCAAACACGAGCGGCAGGGAATAGCTCATAGCCAAGCCACCGTCCGGCATGAAGATGGCGTCGAGCGGCATATAGCGGAGTGAAGATTTCTCGAACTCGTAAAGCCGGGGAGAGAGACGGACAAACGTGTCCCGCCGCGCGCTGTCCACTTCCAGAAATTCAGCCAGCCGGAACCCTGGCCCGTCGCGCCGCAGCAGCAGGCCGCCGCCGCACATCTCGTCGAGCACCAGCAGGGAGTCGCCGCGCTGCGTCGGGTGGTTGCGTATCTGGGCCAAATAGCGGTCGCCCAGGTCCAGCCGGCAACTGTCGTAGCGCAGGCCGGCCGCCACCGCGGGCGTGTAGCTACTGGCCGCCGTCTGTGCGCGCATATCCTCTGCGGCAGCATCGTACACGTGGAAGGGCAGCGGCGTCCGGACTGCAAGAAAATCCCGGACAAAGCCTGTGTCCAGATAAGATAGTTGGCCGCCGGTGATCATACGTCCGTGCGCCACGTCCACACGGGCAACGAATAGCCCCATCAGCACGCCCAGCGTGGTAGAAAAGACACGGTCGAACGTATGGCTGGTGTCGAACAACGTGAGCGTCTCGCCGAAATGCTGCTGCCGCAGATAGCGGGCCGCTGCCACAGGGTCGTCGAAACACGACACCAGCACCACGCGCTCGGCCGGACACACCGCGCGCATGGTCTGGAGGAAATGGGGGATAACGGCCTCACATCGCGGACAAGCCGCAGGGATAAGAAACAGTGCCGTCACGGTGTCGGCGCCGGCTGCCGCCGGCGCCAGGTAGTCGCGCAGCAGCGCCTCCGTCCCCGGCCGCTGGGCCAGGCGGATATCGTCGTCCAGCATGGCCTGATAATAGGTGCTGGGCTGGGCGAAACCATCACACAACGCCAGCGCCATACCGAAGAGTAAAACAAAGACTCGCTTCATGGATTCACGTAATTGAAAAGACGGGAGCCACAGTCTGTAGCTCCCGCCGCCCTTATTATTGCTGTTTCTCAGCCGTCGTCTCCTCAATCAAGCCTCGTATGACCTTCAGCCCGGGAACCTCCCGTTCCAATTCCTTCATTTTCTCGAAGTCGCTTTGCGGCGTGTCCAAGGGGATGCGCAAAACCATCGTCGCAGTGGAGGCAGTTCCTGTCATTGACAGAGGCGCTACATTGTTCTGGGGAACCAGCTCCGCACATTTACGAATCGTGGCCCCGCGACAAGGGTTGACATAACTTTTACGGGACTTTGTTCCCCAAAAGATGGAAACGGGACCGCCGTTTTGCCAATGGTCAGAACCTCCATCGGGAGCTTGAGCCAGACAGTCGGCAACCGACGTCAGCGCAACCGCGCTTAATAGAAAAACTTTTTTTTAACATGACTATAGTTTTAAGTTAGTATATTCTTGGTCCTTCTATCAGAACCGTCACAAATATAGCCAATGAATGCAGAAAGCGTATCACGAAGAAGCGGAAAAGTAATGGTGCGTTCAGATAGTTTATCCGTCGTTCAACGTGTGCAAACATAGACGCCGGTATGAAGGCGAGAAATTATACTTCATTTATCTATGGAGCGGAACGCGGCAAGGCAATCGGCGGTTGGCACGCCCTGCCCGGCCGCCGCGGGCACAGGGTCCGGGGAAAGCCTCTCCTGCCCCCGCCTGCACGAGCCTTAGCCGCGTTCGCACAGGCCCTATCCCAGAAATTTCTATCCTTAGCCCCGTAAGAATTTCCCTAAGGCCCGTGCGGACGCCCACTGGCCGCATGGGCGCACCCCGGGACGGCCTTGGGGCGCGGCGGCGGGGAGGGCAAAAACAAGCGTTCTCCCGGACGCGGGGACCTGACGGTACGCTCCGGGAGAACGGAGAGAGGGCCACGGACTGCGGCGTGGCGGCGAAGGGGATTACTGCTGCGCGACTTCGGCCGGCCCGGCCCGGAAGTCGCGCACGACGGTGAGGCCGGGCGTGCGGGCTTCCAACTTTAGGAAGCGGGCATAGAGCGCGTCGGACGTGGCGTCGGGGATGTGCATGATGGCCACGGGATAGCGCAGGCCGGCGGCCGTGGGCTGCGTCCATGTGCCGGGATAGACCACGCGGGCCAGTTTCCTGAGCGTCCGTCCCTTGCACGGATTGGGCAGGCGGGGCACGACGCGCTCGCCGTAGTAGATGCAGATGAGCGTATCGCCGGGCTGGCTGGGCAGTTCGGTCGCGCTATCCGCCGCCACGGGACCCATGCGCTGCGATGTCTGCCTGCGCTGACGCGACAGGGCGGCGCGCTGCTGCGACAGGGCGGCACGCAGCGAGTCGAAGGCCGGACGCTGGCGCTCGAAGGCGGCGCGCTGCTGCGACAGGGCGGCACGCAGCGAGTCGAAGGCCGGACGCTGGCGCTCGAAGGCGGCGCGCTGCCGCGACAGGGCGGACCGCAGCGAGTCGAAGGCCGGACGCTGGCGCTCGAAGGCGGCGCGCTGCCGCGACAGGGCGGCACGCAGCGAGTCGAAGGCCGGACGCTGGCGCTCGAAGGCGGCGCGCTGCCGCGACAGGGCGGACCGCAGCGAGTCGGGGGACACGCTGTCGGCCGCTGGGAGGACAGCACATGGAGCGGTGGCGGCGGACGTCCGCGCCAATGCCCGAAACGGGAGGGTCAGGAGGACCGCCATGCCGGTAAGGGCAAGTGTGACGAGAATACGTTTCATAAACTTGATATTTTAATGATGTAACTTCTCAGACCAATAGGTAATGTTTTGGCAAATATAGACATTCCCTGCTTGACAGATGTTTTTCTTAACCTATTTAACACGCGTTCCGGTCTACGCCGCGCGCGCCGCGCAGAATCTCCGACCGGCTACAGACGCGAAGTCCCCGCTGCGGACTTGCCGCAGCGGGGACTCTCACACATATAGTGGCCTTTTCAGGCGATATTAGCCGATAGTCGGTCAGTCGTGCATCTTGGCCTTGATGAACTCGCGGTTGAGGCGGGCAATGTTGGACACCGTCTCGTTCTTGGGGCAGACGGCCTCGCAGGCACGGGTGTTGGTGCAGTTGCCGAAGCCGAGCTCGTCCATCTTGGCCACCATGGCCTTGGCGCGGCGGGCGGCCTCGGGACGGCCTTGGGGCAGGAGTGCGAGCTGGCTCACCTTGGAACTGACGAAGAGCATGGCGGAGCCGTTCTTGCAGGCAGCGACGCAGGCGCCGCAGCCGATGCACGTGGCGCAGTCCATGGCTTCGTCGGCGTCGTCCTTCGGGATGAGGATGTTATTGGCGTCCTGCGGCGCGCCGGTGCGCACGCTGATGTAGCCGCCGGCAGCCTGGATCTTGTCGAAGGCGGAGCGGTCGACCATGCAGTCCTTAATCACGGGGAAGGCTGCCGAACGCCAGGGCTCTACGGTGATGACGTCGCCGTCATTGAAGCGGCGCATGTAGAGCTGGCAGGTCGTGGCGCCGCGCTCGGTCTTGCCATGGGGCGTACCGTTGATGTAGAGCGAGCACATGCCGCAGATGCCTTCGCGGCAGTCGTGGTCGAAGACGAACGGCTCCTTGCCTTCCTCGATGAGGAGCTCGTTGAGGATGTCCAGCATCTCGAGGAACGAGGTGTCGTCGGGGATGTTCTCCATGTGGCGCTCCTCGAAGTGACCGGCGTCCTTGGGCCCGTTCTGCTTCCAATACTTCAGAGTGAAACTAATATTCTTTGCCATTTTGGTTTTGCTTTTGGAATTCTACTACGGGTTAGTTCTTATAGTTGCGGGTCTTGACCTCGATAGCCTCGTACTTGAGGGGCTCCGTGTATTTGACCGGTGCCTTGCCTTCTCCCTGGTATTCCCAGCAGCTGACGTAGAAGCAGTTCACGTCGTCGCGCTTGGCCTCACCGTCCTCCGTCTGATACTCTTCGCGGAAGTGTCCGCCGCAGCTCTCGTTGCGGTTGAGCGCGTCGTAGGCAATGAGCTGGCCCATGGTGATGAAGTCGTTCAGGCGCAGTGCCTTGTCGAGCTCCACGTTGACGCCTTCGAGCTTCGGTATGAAGAGGTTGGTCTCGAACTCCTTGCGGATGTCCTTGAGCTTGGTCAGTGCGGTCTCCAGTCCTTCCTTCGTGCGGGCCATGCCGACGTATTCCCACATGATGTGGCCCAGCTCCTTGTGGATGCTGTCCACGGAGCGCTTGCCGTTGATGCCCATGAGGTGATCGATACGGGCCTGGACGGCCTTCTCGGTCTCGACGAACTCGGGCAGGTCGGTGGAGAAGCGGGGTACGGTGATCTGGTCGCTCAGGTAATTCTGGATGGTGTAGGGCAGTACGAAGTAGCCGTCGGCCAGGCCCTGCATCAGCGCGGACGCGCCGAGACGGTTTGCGCCGTGGTCGGAGAAGTTGCACTCACCGATGGCAAAGAGGCCGGGGATATTGGTGGAAAGTTCGTAGTCTACCCACAGGCCGCCCATCGTATAGTGAATGGCCGGGTAAATCATCATCGGGTTCTCGTAGGGTGAGACATCGGTGATTTCCTCGTACATGTCGAAGAGGTTTCCGTAGCGTGCTTCCACCACATCGCGGCCCAGGCGCTGGATGGCTTCGGAGAAGTCGAGGAACACGGCGAGGCCGGTGTTGTTGACGCCGAAGCCCTTGTCGCAGCGCTCCTTGGCGGCGCGGCTGGCCACGTCGCGGGGCACGAGGTTACCGAAGGCCGGGTAGCGGCGCTCCAGGTAGTAGTCGCGGTCCTCCTCGGGGATGTCACGGCCCTGGATCTCGCCGCGCTGGAGCTTCTTGGCGTCCTCGAGCTTCTTGGGCACCCAGATGCGGCCGTCGTTGCGGAGGGACTCGGACATAAGGGTCAGCTTGGACTGCTTGTCACCGTGTACGGGGATGCAGGTGGGGTGAATCTGCACGAAGGCGGGGTTGGCGAAGTAGGCGCCTTTGCGGTAGGCGGCAATGGCGGCGGAGCAGTTGCAGCCCATGGCATTCGTGGAGAGGAAATAGGTGTTGCCGTAGCCGCCCGTAGCGAGAACGACGGCGTGAGCGGCGAAGCGCTCGAGCTGGCCGGTCACGAGGTTGCGGGCGATAATGCCGCGGGCGCGGCCGTCAATGATGACAACGTCCTGCATCTCGTAGCGGCAGTAGAGCTTCACGGTGCCGGCGTGTACCTGGCGCATCAGTGCGGAGTAGGCGCCGAGCAGGAGCTGCTGGCCCGTCTGGCCTTTGGCGTAGAAGGTACGGCTTACCTGCACGCCGCCGAACGAGCGGTTGGCCAACAGGCCGCCGTACTCGCGGGCAAAGGGCACGCCCTGGGCAACACACTGGTCGATGATGTTGGCACTGACCTCGGCCAGGCGGTAAACGTTGGCCTCGCGGGCGCGGTAGTCGCCGCCCTTGACAGTGTCGTAGAATAGGCGGTACACGGAGTCGCCGTCGTTCTGGTAGTTCTTGGCGGCGTTGATACCGCCCTGTGCGGCGATGGAGTGGGCGCGGCGGGGCGAATCCTGGATGCAGAAGTTAAACACACGGAAACCCATCTCGCCGAGAGAGGCGGCGGCGCTGGCGCCTGCCAGACCGGTGCCGACGACAATGATGTCGAGCTTGCGCTTGTTGGCGGGGTTCACCAGTTTCTGGTGTGCTTTATAATTGGTCCACTTCTGGGAGATAGGACCTTCGGGAATCTTGGAATCTATGTTTGCCATGACGGTTTTGTTTTAATCGTTAATAAGGCCCGCGGGCTTACAGGGAATAACAGCCGCTGCCGGCGACGCAGCCGCCGCAGAAGCAATAGTAGAGGGCTACCACTACGAAGATGAGCATCAGGACCGTGACGTAGACCGAGCCGATCTTCTTCCAGCGGTTGAACCAAATCTTGTTGTTCAGGCCGAGCGTCTGGAAGGCGCTCCAGAAGCCGTGCGTCAGGTGGAACCAGATAGCCACGAACCATACGATGTAGATGACCGTGAACACGGGCTGCGAGAAGGTGTAGGCCATGATGCCGGCGCCGTCCGTCGGTTCGTAGATCTTGCCGCCCAGCGTCACTTCGGCCGCGTGGCCCTGCACCAGTTCGGCAAACATCATGTTGTACCAGAAGTTGTAGAGGTGGAGCAGCAGACCCAGCACCACGATGACGCCCAGCACGAACATATTCTGCGAAGCCCACTCCACCTTTTCGGGCTTCGACGTCACGGCGTAACGGTTGTTGCCGCGGGCCTTGCGGTTCTGCAGCGTCAGGATGATGGCGTAGATGAAGTGAACGGCCACGAGGGCTGCCAGCACCGCGGTGGCCAGCACGGCGTACCAGTTTGCGCCAAGCGCTCCGCAGACGGCGTTATAGGCTTCCGCGGAGAAGAGGGCCACCAAGTTCATGCACGCATGAAAGGTCAGGAACAGAATGAGTACAATGCCCGTCACGGACATTATCACTTTCCGCCCGATAGATGAATTAGTTAACCACATAAACGTTTGAATTAAGTTGATATTTAATAAATTGTTTTCCCAGTGCTGGCAGGTGGCCCCTGCGGTTGGTGTCCATTTTACCCTGCAAAATTAAGGCATTTCCCGTGTACTGCAAAATAAAGTTTGAAAAAAGTCAAAACGCCCGCGCTCACGCGTTGCGCGCCCCGTGTCGGGCCTCTTTCCGACGAGGCCAGGGCGAGAAAAAACGGGACTTAGGCGCGTTCCGACGGGGATAGGGCGAGAAAAAACGGGGCTTAGGCGCGTTCCGACGGCCCCAGGGCGCACGGCGGCGGGGCCGGGGCTGGCCGCTGAGGGGTCAGACGTCGGCCTCGCGGCGCAGGGGGTAGTCGCCGCGCAGCTGCTCGAAGCGGCCGGGGGCGGCCCGGAGCGCGTCGCTGTCGCGGCGGGGATCGTAAAGGCGGATACACTCGGCGGCTTCGGGGCCGAGCGCAGCGGGCGGCGCGGCGGCGGGATTGTAGCGGAAGCCGCGGGGCAGGCGCGGGGGACGTATGTCGAAGTGTGCGTCGCGCCCGAAGCGGGCCGCCACGGCCTCCAGGGCCATGCGCGTGCCGGTGGCCTTGCCGTCGGCGGAGTAGCCGGCGATGTGGGGCGTGGCGATGTAGGCCGCGGCCAGCAGGCCGCGGTCTATGCCGGGCTCGTTCTCCCACGTGTCCACTACGGCGGCGCGGACCAGCCCGCCGGCCAGGGCCGCACGCAGGGCTTCCGTGGCCACCACCTCGCCGCGGCTGGCGTTGATGATGACGGGGCGGCGGCCAAGGGCGCGGAAGAAATCGGGGCCGGCCAGATGGTACGTGGCGTAGCGGCCGGTGCGGGTCAAGGGCGTGTGGAAGGTGACGACATCGGCCTCGCGGGCCACGTCGGAGAGCGTGGCCGTGCAGGCGGCGGCCGGCGCGGCGGCCTCCACGGCGGCGGGCATGCGCACCGCGCCCTCGAGGCGGGGCGGGTCACACAGGAGGAGGCGGCAGCCCCAGCGCCGCAGTTCGGCGGCCACGCGGCTACCCACGTGGCCCACACCGACCACGCCCACGCGGCAGCCTTCCAGGCGCAGGCGGCCCTCGGCCTCAAGCAGCAGGAGGCTGTTGCGCACGTACTGGGCCACGCTTCCGGCGTTGCAGCCGGGGCAGTTGGCCCAGCCTATGCCGGCACGGCGGAGGTAGCCGGTGTCCAGGTGGTCGAAGCCTATGGTGGCTGTGGCCACGAAGCGCACGCGGCTGCCTTCGAGCAGGGCGGGGCCGCAGTGGGTACGGGTGCGCACGATGAGGGCATCGGCCTGGCGCACGTCGGCCGGCCCGATGGCCGCGCCGGGCAGGTAGACCGCCTCGCCGAGCCGCTCGGCCCAGCCGCGGATATAGGGTATCTTGTCGTCGATGACCAGCTTCATGCTTCCTTGCCTTATGGCTGTCAGTTCAACTTCGAGGTCTGGGGGTTGCGCAGCCCGGTGGCTCCGCGCAGGAAGGCCTTGGCCGACCCGAAGTTCAGGTACATGTCCAGGCGCACGGGCAGGTGGTTCTTGTCGTCCGTGACGTAGAAGGTGACGACTTCCTCCTCCTTGCCCGTCTTCTTGTCCTCCTCCACGAAGGAGAATACCAGGCAGCGGTACTTCGTCCCGGAGTTCTCCATCTTGAACTCCTCCTTGCCGCGGTAGATGATGGACTGCCACTCGCAGTTGTGCCCGTCGGCCATGAGGAAACGGATGCGGTGGCCCACCTTGAAGTTCGTCGGGTCGAAGGAACGCGCGCGCAGCAGCATGCTTATCATGTCGTAGGCGCAGTATGGGCTTGAGCTGGTCTTGAACTGGGGCTCCTCGTTGTTCTTCTGGTGGCGCATGCGCACCTGGCTTTTCCCGTTGGGATAGGAGTACCACACTTCGTCGCGCCGGTAGGTCTTTCCCTCGAGGGCGCCTTTCCTATAATATAAAGGTGAGAGGTTGGTGTGACAGTAAGCCAGGAGCGTGTCGCGCATCACGAAGAAGCGGTCCGCCTTCTTGGAGCCGCGGGTGATCAGATAGGTGCGGTAGGCGGGATGTCCGCGGTAGGTGGTCATGGTCGTGTTCATGGAGGCGGAGCCTACCTTGATCCAGACGAACTGCCAGTTGAAGTAGAGGTCGTAGATGAGCGTCTCGCCGCTCTTGAAGGCGGTGTTGGGCGAGGAGCACTGCGCCTGCGCCGTGCCCGGCGCTCCCCAGAGCGCGAGGAAGAGGGCGGCCAGGATGGGAAAGAGTTTTTTCATGTCGGCTTGCGGTTAGGGGGTTATGGCCCGTCTGGAGTGTCAGCGTCCGCGTTCGCGCTCGCGCTCGGCATTACGGCTGCGGGCCGTTTGCTTGGTTTCTTCCTTTTGTTTGATAAGTTCGCGCGGCTTCTGCTGCGTCAGGGGCAGCTCGTCCACGCGCCACGTCTGTTCGAAGTCCCAGTTGGCGCGGATTTCCAGCTTCACGGGGAAGTAGAACACTTCCTCGGGGGCGCGCCCTTCGGCATAGAGGCCGGGGTCCCACTGGCCGTTGCGGTTGCGGTCGTAGAAGAGGCGCAGGTAGTACGCTCCGGGGCGCAGGTAGAAGAAGTCCGCGCGGCCGCCGCGGGCGGGCTGCTGGCGCTCCACCTTCGTGTCGGACGAGAGCAGCTGGACCACGGCGGTGGAGTCCGCGCCGGGCAGGGTGAGGAACAGGGAGCCGAAACTCTCCTCCTTGCCGATGCCGAACTCCAGCTGGAACTTTTTGTTGAAGTTGCCGGACAGGCCCGTGACGGCGGCGGAGTCGACCACGAGGCGGTAGTTCTGCCCATAGCGCCACTCGCCGCGCATGGTGAAGCCCAGGAGCTGGTTCTCGGCCCTGACGAGTTCGAAGGGCGCCTCGTGCTCCACGCTGTCCTCGACCAGGAGCAGATGGAGCCCGGCCGTGTCGAGGCGGGTCAGCGGCTCGGCGAAGCGGAACTGGAGGTTTTGGTCGGGCGCCATGGTCCGGCTCATGGGCACGGTGATGCGCAGATAGTCGCGCGGCGGCGTCTCGTCGGAGTAGTCGCCCCGCTTGTGGCGCCGCTCGCGCCTTTTCTCCCATTTTTCCAGCTCTTCGGCCTTCTGCTTGAGCCTGCGCGCCATGGTCATCCGCGGCGTGAGCTCGAGCGTGTCCGTACGCTCCACGTTGCGGCCCAGGGAGTCGTCGTAAGCGTCGTAGGCATAGACCATGCGGAGCGTATCGACGGCGGGGATGGACGTATCGCGCAGCCAGTAGGTGATAGTGTCGTTGCCGGCTGAGCGCTCTTCCAGGAGCAGGCTGTCGGCATTGAAATTGAGGCCGCGCACGCGGGGCACTTGCGGGGAGGGGGCCGTAAAATAGACGCGGAACCACTCGGGTTCGGGCCGCTCAGTCTTGAGGAAGTAGCGGCGGGTGTTCTTCTCGTTGAAGGCGAGCAGGACCACGTTGTCCGGCATGTAGTGCGTGTAGTGCACGGTGTAGATGGTGTCGTAGCGGACGGTGTCGCGCCAGAGTGTATCGTAGCGGACGTCGGGGAAGGAGCTCGTCACGACGGAGTCACGCATGAAGGCCATCATCTCTCCGCGGCTCATCTTGAAGTCGTTGTCCATGTCGCGCAGGGCGTAGATGCGGTAGGCGCCGGGCGCTACGCCTTTGATGGAGAAGTGTCCGCTTCCGTCGGTCCTGGCTACGCGGTCGAAGGGCTTCGCGGTGAAGGCGGAGTCGGCCAGGTCGGCGTGGAGGCCCACGAGGATGCCTTTGATGGGCTCCAGGTTGTCGGCCTGGAGCACGTGGCCGGCCACTTCCATGGTATCGAGGTCGGCGCCGGTGGAGAAATAGTAGGTGAAGTTGCCCAGGGGATTTCCCTCGTTGGAGTCTTCTATGGCGTCGGAGAAGTCAATGGTGTAGGTCGTATTCGGGCGCAGCGTGTCGAGCAGCTCGACCGTGATGCGGCGGCCCGCTACGCGTATCTCGGGCATCTCGGTCTGCGGGGGCGAGACGATGACTTTTTCCGACGCGTTCTGTATGCGCACGAGTTCGTCGAACTGGAGGGTGACGCGGCGGGCGTCGCTGGAGCGCGCGCCCAGCTGCGGCGTCATGCCCACGATGTGGGGCGGCGTCTCGTCGTAGGGTCCGCCGTCGGGGCCGGTGCCGGGGTTGGCGCAAGCGGCGGCCAGCAGGGCGGAGACCAGAATCAGGAGAAACAGGCGCCAGGGGCGCTTTGCGTTGTCGTACATGTGCAGCGGGGGTTTCCCGGCGGGCGGTGCCGCCGGCGTGTTAATGGTTCAGGGCGAGCACCTGGTCGATGACCTCGCGGTTGTTGGCCAGGCGGGGCACCTTGTGCTGGCCGCCCAGGCGGCCGCGGCTCTTGAGCCAGTCGTTGAAGAGGCCGGGACGGGCCTTGACCACCTCGAGCGGCTGTAGGGTCAGGTTCTTGTAACGCTTGGCCTCATAGTCGGAGTTGACGGTCTGCAGCGCGCGGTCCAGGATGGCGGCAAACTGCTGCAGGTCCGCCGGCTCGCGCTCGAACTCTATGACCCACTGGTGGCGGCAGCGTCCCGCCTCGTCCATAAACACGGGCGCGGCCGTGTATTCGCTCACGATGGCGCCCGTCTGGCGGCAGGCCTCCTCCAGGCCCCGCTCGGCGTTGTCCACGATGAGCTCCTCGCCGAAGGCGTTGATGAAGCTCTTCGTGCGGCCCGAAATGACGAACTTGTAGGGCGCAACGGAGGTGAAGCGCACCGTGTCGCCGATCTGGTAGCGCCACAGGCCGCAGGACGTGGAGATGACAATCGCGTAGTTATGGCCCGGCTCGACGGCCCATAGGGGCAGCACCGTGGGCTGCGTGCGGCCCACTTCCTCGAGGGGGATGAACTCGTAGAACACGCCGTAGTCGAGCATGAGGAGCATGGCCGCGTCGGACGGGTCGTTCTGCAGGCCGAAGAAGCCCTCGGAGGCATTGTACGTCTCCATGTAGTGCATGCGGGGCGAACGGATCAGGCGGCGGTACTGCTCACGGTAGGGAGCGAAGGCCACGCCGCCGTGGAAGAACACCTCGAGGTTGGGCCACACCTGCTCCAGGCTGGACTTGCCCGTGATTTCGAGCACGCGGCGGACCACGGCCATCATCCACGAGGGCACGCCGCTCAGGTTCGTCACGTTTTGCCGCGAGGCTATCTCGGCGATGCGGTCGCGTTTCTCCTCGAAGTCGGAGAGCAGGGCCACGTGCTTGGGCGGCGTGCGCACGAGGTTGACCAGCGGGTTGATGTTCTCTATCAGGATGGCGCTGAGGTCGCCCACGAGGGAGTGGGGCAGGTCGTAGTTGGGCGCATGGGAGCCGCCCAGGATGAGCGAGCGGCCGTCGAAGAGGCGGCTGCCGGGCACGTTGCGCAGGTAGAGGGCCACGGCATCACGGCCGCCGGCGTAGTGGATGCCGTGCAAGCCGTCGGGGCTTACGGGGATGAACTTGCTCTTGTCGTTGGTCGTGCCGGAGGACTTGGCGTACCAGCGTACGCGACCGGGCCAGAGCACGTCGGCCTCGCCGTGGCGCATGCGGTCGATGTATCCTTTCAGCTCCTCGTAGGTGCTGACGGGGACGGCGGCGGCAAACTGGTCGTAGTTGCGCAGGCCGTCGTAGCCGTAGGCGCGGCCCCAGACCGTGTCCGCGGCGCGGGCCACGAGCTGGGCCAGCACGCCGCGCTGTATCTCGCCCGCCTCGGCGGCATAGCGGTCTATGGCGCGGAGGCGGCCGTTAAAGGCAGGTTTCAGTATGTCCGTTAGGTTCATGATTGCGCAAAGGCTTGATATCTTGTTTCGATAGGCCCGCGCGCCGGCGCCGCGTCTGTGCGCGCCGCGTGCCGGAGCCGCCACAAAGTTAGGTATTTTTTTTCATTGCGGCCCCGTAGCGCCGCGCGCAATGCGCTTTTGGCCCACCCGCGCCCCCGACGGAGGCGCCAGCTCCGGACGGACTGCGCGGCGACGGGGCTAAGGCGCGTAGCGACGGGAATAGGGCGAGTTCCGACGGGGATAGGGCGCGTGGCGGCGGGGTCAAAGGCTGGCCGCCCTGCTCCAGGGCGCGCGGGCGCGAAGCGAAGAAGTGGGTCGCGGGCAATGCGTCTCTCAACTTTTCTCCGTATCTTTGCACACCCAGCATTTATCAACCAAAAGCAACGGATCATGGAACATAAACTTTATCTCTACAATACGCTTTCCCGCAAGAAGGAAGAGTTCGTCCCCGTCCATGAAGGACACGTGGGCATGTACGTCTGCGGCCCCACCGTCTACGGCGACGCCCACCTGGGCCATGCGCGGCCGGCCATCACGTTCGACCTGGTCTACCGCTACCTGCGCCACCTGGGCTACAAGGTGCGCTACGTGCGCAACATCACGGACGTGGGCCACCTGGAGCACGACGCGGACGAGGGCGAGGACAAAATCGAGAAGAAGGCCCGCCTGGAGCAACTCGAGCCCATGGAGGTGGCGCAGTACTACACGAACCGCTTCCACGCGGCCATGGATCGCCTGGGCGTGCTGCCGCCCAGCATCGAGCCCCACGCCACGGGGCACATCATCGAGCAGGAGCAGCTCGTGCAGCGCATCCTGGACAACGGCTTCGCCTACGTGGTGAACGGCTCGGTCTACTTCGACGTGGAAAAATATGACCGTGCGTACCACTACGGCGTACTCTCGGGCCGCAACCTCGAGGACGTGCGCAACGCCAGCCGCGAGCTCGACGGCGTGGGCGAGAAGCGCCACCAGGTGGACTTCGCCCTGTGGAAAAAGGCGCAGCCGGAGCACATCATGCGCTGGCCCTCGCCCTGGAGCGACGGCTTCCCCGGCTGGCACTGCGAGTGCACGGCCATGGGGCGCAAGTATCTGGGCGCGCACTTCGACATCCACGGCGGCGGCATGGACCTTGTCTTTCCGCACCACGAATGCGAGATAGCGCAGGCCGTGGCCGCACAGGGCGAGCCCATGGTGAAGTACTGGATGCACAACAACATGATCACCATCAACGGGCAGAAGATGGGCAAAAGCCTGGGCAACTTCATCACGCTCGAGGAGTTCTTCACCGGCAACCACCCGAAGCTCGAACAGGCCTACTCGCCCATGACCATCCGCTTCTTCATCCTCCAGGCCCACTACCGCTCGACCGTGGACTTCAGCAACGAGGCCCTGCAGGCCTCCCACAAGGGGCTGGAACGCCTCATGGAGGGCATGGCCCAGCTGGAGCGCGTGCAGCCCGAAGCAGGGGGCAAGACGGACCGCGGCATGGCCAACGAGCTGGCCGCGAAATGCTACGCCGCGCTCGACGACGACTTCAACTCGCCCATCGTCATCAGCCACCTATTCGAGGCCTGCCGCGCCATCAACCAGATGGCGGACCGCAAGCTCAGCATCACGCCCGACGGCCTGGAGGCCCTGCGCGCCACGTTCCGCACGTTCGCCTGCGACATCCTGGGCCTGCAGCCCGAGGCGACGGGCAACGCCCAGCGCGAGGAAGCCTTCGGAAAAGCCGTCGACCTGCTGCTCGACCTGCGCGCCAAGGCCAAAGCCGCCAAGGACTGGGCCACAAGCGACCAGATCCGCGACGAGCTCGCCGCCCTGGGCTTCGAGGTGAAGGACACGAAGGAGGGCGCCACCTGGCGCCTGGACAAGTAAAGGCGCCGCCCGCCGCAATGCCCCGCGGGACAGACTATGGAAAAAAGACATCTGACCGTCGTGGCCGCGGCCGTCGCAGGGCCTGAAGGCATCCTGTGCGTGCGCCGCGGCCCCACGCCCTACCCCTACACCAGCCTGAAGTACGAGTTCCCGGGCGGCAAGGTGGAGCCCGGCGAAACGCCCCAGGAGGCCCTGCGCCGCGAACTGCGTGAGGAGCTCGACCTGGAAGTCGGCGTGGGCCCGCTGCTCGCCACCGTGGACCACGAATACCCCGACTTCCGCATCACGCTGATCGTCTACCGCTGCACGCCGCGCTCCGGCCTGCGGCTCAAGGAGCACGCCGACGCCCTCTGGCTGCCGCCCGGCCGGCTGGAGTCTCTGGACTGGGCCGCCGCGGACCGGCAAGCCCTCTCGCACATAAAGTTTTGTTAAAACCCTGCCGCCATGCACGCGGGCGGGCAGATTGTTGTATTTTTGTACGAATTTTCGCGACTTGCACCCGCACGGGAGGCAGGCCGCGCCTTTCACCACTGTCTATGGGAAAGAAAAAGAAACGTAACGGCGGCACCTTCAACACCGTCACCTCCTGCATCAGCACAGCGCTCGTGCTCATCCTGCTGGGCACGGTGGTGCTCTTCGTTACGATGGCCGGCAACTTCAGCCGGTCCGTGCGCGAGAACTTTACCGTGGAAGTCCTGCTCGACGACAGCATCGCCGACGCGGAGCTGGACCTGCTGCGCAGCGAACTGCTGGCGCAGCCCTACGCCAAGCAGGTGACCTACATCTCCAAGGAGCAGGGCACACGCGAAATGATGGAGACCCTCGGCGCCCGGCCGGAGGACTTTCTGGGCGGCAGCCCCATCCCCGCGGAGTTTGAGGTGTACCTGCGCGCCGACTACGCCAACGCCGACAGCCTGAACCGCTACCTGCCGGCCCTCAAGGCGCGCCCCCACGTCAAGGAACTGGTCTATCCGCTCGACCTGATGGACACGATGAACCACAGCATCCGCGTGGTGAGCCTGGTGTTGCTGGGCGTGGCCGTATTGCTGGCGTTCGTCTCTTTCGCCCTGATCAACAACACCGTGCGCATGAGCATCTACGCCCGCCGCTTCAGCATCCACACCATGAAGCTCGTCGGCGCGCGCCGTAGCTTCATCCGCCGGCCGTTCATGCGCCGGGCCTTCTGGATAGGCCTCGTGGCCGCACTCGTGGCCGACGGCGTGCTGCTCGGCGGCATGCTCTACCTCATCCGTATGAACACAAACGACGAGTTCGAGGTGGTCACCCCGTTCGTCATGGGCACGACGCTGGGCAGCGTCCTGGCCTGCGGCCTGCTGCTCACGCTCGTCTGCACGTTCTTCTCCGTGAACCGCCACCTGCGCATGACCACCGAGCAGATATACCTGAAATAAGCCGTGCCCGGCTCGTCCGCCGCCACCCGGCGGCGGCACACAGCGCAGCCCTTCCGCACAACAATCATCCCTTGATATGAACAACAAAAACCATTTCGCGTTCGACCGCGTCAACTTCATCCTGCTGGCCATCGGTATGGCCATCGTCATCATCGGCTTCGTGCTGATGTCCGGCCCCGGCTCGCAGGAACACACGTTCAACCCCGAAATCTTCAGCGCCCGCCGCATCAAGGTCGCTCCCGTGGTCTGCCTCTTCGGCTACCTTTTCATTATCTACGCCATTATCCGCCGGCCGCGCGACAAGAAGGAGAGCGGCGCGAAGGAAGTTCCCACTCATAACGCGACCGAAGCATGACCTGGCTGGAAACCATCATCATCGCCGTCGTCGAGGGACTGACGGAGTTTCTCCCCGTCTCCTCGACCGGGCACATGATCATCACGCAAAGCCTCCTGGGCATGGAGAGCACGCCCTTCGTGAAGGCTTTCACCGTCATCATCCAGTTCGGCGCCATCCTGTCCGTGATATGCCTCTACTGGCGGCGCTTCTTCTACCCCGAGACCATGAAGACGAAGGGCTACACCTGGTGGCAAGCCATCTGGCGCTTCTACCTGCGGCTCATCGTCGGCGTCATCCCGGCCGTGGTCCTCGGTCTGGCCTTCAACGACTTCATCGAGTCGAACCTGGGCAACGTGACGCTCGTGGCCGTGATGCTCATCATCGGCGGCGTGTTCATGCTCTTCTGCGACCGCATCTTCAACAAGGGCTCCGAGGACACGCCCCTCACCTATAAGCGTGCCTTCATCATCGGCCTCATCCAGTGCGTCTCCATGATACCGGGCGTGTCGCGCTCGCTGGCCACGATCGTGGGCGGCATGGCGCAGAAGCTGACACGCAAGGCCGCCGCCGAGTTCTCCTTCTTCCTGGCCGTCCCGACCATGTTCGGCGCCACCTGCCTGGAGGGATACAAGCTCATCAGCCACGGCGACGGCAACCTGCTCATGGAGGGCAACAACCTGGCCGTACTGCTGCTGGGCAGCGTCGTTGCCTTCTTCGTAGCCATCCTGGCCATCAAGTTCTTCATCAACTTCGTCGCGAAATACGGCTTCCAGGCCTTCGGCTGGTACCGCATCGTCGTCGGCGCGGCCATACTGCTGCTGGGCCTGGCGGGCTACGAACTGAAAATGGTGGATTAACCCCGTGCCTATGAACTTCCTGACCGGACAGACGCTCGCTTTCGACAAACCGCTGGGGCTTACCTCCTTCGCCCTGGTGGCCAAGGTGCGCTGGCTGCTGACGCGCCGCATGGACGGCCGGAAAATCAAGGTGGGCCACGCCGGTACGCTCGACCCGCTCGCCACGGGCGTCATGGTGCTCTGCACCGGCCGCGCCACCAAGCAGATAGCGCAACTGCAGGAGGGCACAAAGGAATACACCGCCACGCTGCGGCTGGGCGCCACTACGCCCAGTTTCGACTTGGAGCACCCCATCGACGCGACCTACCCCACGGCGCACATCACCGAGGAGGCCGTGCGCCGCGTGCTCCAGGACTTCACGGGCGACATCATGCAGGTGCCCCCGGGCTTCTCGGCCTGCAAGGTGGACGGCCGCCGCGCCTACGACCTGGCCCGGAAAGGCAAGGAAGTGCAGCTCGAAGCCAAGCCGGTCCGCATAGACAGCATCGAGCTGACGGACTGCCGCCTGGACGAGCAGCGAATCGACATCCACGTGACCTGCTCCAAGGGAACCTACATCCGCGCGCTGGCCCGCGACATCGGCCGCGCACTCGGCAGCGGAGCCCATCTCACCGCACTGCGCCGCACCCGCGTCGGCAACTTCCGAGAGGCCGACTGCTTCACGCCCGAAGGCTTCGCGCAGTGGCTCCAAGAGATCGACGTCGAGACGGAACTGCCCCGCCAGTGACGCCGCCGCACCCCGTAAAACTCATCGCTACGACATATGAAGCTCTCACAATTCAAATTCAAACTCCCCGAGGAGAAAATCGCAAAATATCCGCCTCCCCATCGCGACGAAGGCCGCATGATGGTGCTCCACCGCAAGACGGGCGACATCGAACACCGCATGTTCAAGGACATCCTGGACTTCTTCGACGAGCACGACGTATTCGTGTTCAACGACACGAAGGTGTTCCCGGCACGCCTTTACGGCAACAAGGAGAAAACGGGAGCGCGCATCGAGGTGTTCCTCCTGCGCGAGCTCAACCAGGAGCTGCGCCTCTGGGACGTACTGGTAGACCCCGCCCGCAAAATCCGCATCGGCAACAAGCTGTACTTCGGCGAGGACAACTCCATCGTGGCCGAAGTCATCGACAACACCACGAGCCGCGGCCGCACGCTCCGCTTCCTCTACGACGGCGACCACGACGAGTTCAAGCGCTCGCTCTACGCGCTCGGCGAGGCCCCGCTGCCCCGCTTCATAGGCCGCGAGAGCGAACCCGAGGACCTGGAGCGCTTCCAGTGCATCTTCGCCCGCCACGAGGGCGCCGTCACCGCGCCGACCGCCGGACTCCACTTCTCCCGCGAGCTGATGAAGCGCATGGAAATCAAAGGCATCGACTTCGCCTACATCACCCTGCACTGCGGACTGGGCAACTTCCGCAACACGGACGTGGAGGACCTCACCAAGCACAAGATGGACTCCGAGCAAATGTTCGTCGAGACAGCCTGCTGCACCACCGTGAACCACGCCAAGGACGAAGGCCACAAGATCGTAGCCGTGGGCACCACCGTGCAGCGCGCGCTCGAGGCCTGCGTGGGCCCCAACTGCCGCATCAAGGAGTTCGAGGGCTGGACCAACAAGTTCATCTTCCCGCCCTACGACTTCAGCGTGGCCGACGCCATGCTCTCCAACTTCCACCTGCCCTACTCCACCCTGCTCATGCTCACCGCCGCTTTCGGAGGATACGACTACACGATGCACGCCTACGACGTGGCCCTCAAGGAGGACTACACGTTCGGCCCCTACGGCGACGTGATGCTCATCGTAGACTGAGGCACATGAGACTCTACGTAGGGCTCGGCGCCAACACCGGCGACCGGAAACGAAACATAGAATCCGCCATACGGGCACTCGGCGGGCGCATCGGCGCCTGCGCCGGGTGCTCTTCTTTTTATGAAACGGAACCCGTAGGCTTCACCTCGCCCCACCGCTTTCTCAACGCTGTGGCCGCCTTCGACACCGCGCTGACGCCCGGCGAACTGCTCGATGCCTCGCTGGACGTGGAGCGCGCCCTGGGCCGCACGGAGAAGAGCCGCGACGGCGTGTACCACGACCGCCCCATCGACATCGACCTGCTCCTGCTGGACGACGCCGTGACGCGCACGCCGCGCCTCGTCCTGCCCCACCCGCACATGGAGCGCCGCCGCTTCGTCCTCGAACCGCTCTGCGAACTGGCGCCCGCCGTCCGCCATCCCCTGACGGGCCGGACGGCCGCCGAGATGCTGCGCGCGCTCAACCGCGCCGACATCCGCCGCCTCACGGCGCCGGACGCCCCGGCCGCCGAAGCGCTCGCCCGCCTGCTGCCCCAGCTCACCGACCATGCCGCGCCACCCACGCCCGCCGCGCTGGCCTCCCTGCTGGCCGCGGAAGGGACGCGCCTCTACGTCGCGGCGGACGAGGAGGGACGCATCCGGGGCACTGCCACGCTGTGCCTTTGCCGCCAGCTCACGGGGACGAAGGCTTGGATAGAAGACGTCGTGGTGGACGCAGCCTGCCGCGGACGCGGCTACGGCCGCCAGCTCATAGAGCACCTCGAGGCGGAAGCTGCCCGCTCCGGCGCGCAGAGCGTCAGCCTCACCTCGCGGCCCGCACGCCGCGCCGCCAACGCGCTCTACGCCGCCTGCGGCTTTGTCCGCCGCGAGACGAACGTTTACCGCAAGGTTCTGACACCCTCCGCGGAGGGCGCCGGGGCCGGATGAAGCGCCGCGCCGCCCGCACCGGGCGGAAACGGGGCCTGGCCGCGGCACTACGGGGCTAAGCCCCGTTTTTACTGGCCTTAGCCCCGTAGCCGCCGGACGCGACGGCCGCTTACGACAAAAGCAGCGCCCGCGCACGGAAAACCGTGCGCGGGCGCAAACTTAGCTGAAAAACGGGGGACGAAACGCTTTCGTGCGGAGGCGGAAGACACGCGGAGGCGGCGATGCCCGGCGCAGCCGCGCTCAATCGCCTTGAGCGGCGGACGCCGCGCGGCGGTGCTTCCAGCGGCGGTGGCTCCACAGCCACAGATGGGGCTGGCGGCGGATGATGCGCTCGAGTTCCTCCATGTAGATCTCGGTGATGCGATAGTCCTCGTAGGCCCTGACGTCCTCCGTGACGAGGCGCAGGTGGAGGCGGTAATATCCGCGCTTCACGCGCCGGACGTCGGCAAAGTAGATGGCGGCGTCCACCTTCTTGGCAATGCGCTCTGTCCCGGTAAACACAGGCGTGTCCTGGTGGAGGAAGTTCACCCAGTCGTGTATGCTGTTGGGCTTGGGCGACTGGTCTGAGATGAAGCCGATGATGGTGCGCTCGCCCCGCCGGCGCATCTCGAGGATCTGCCGCAGTGCGTCGTACTTGGAAATGTTGGCCGAGCCGAAGCGCGTGCGCATCTTGTAGAAAAGTTCGTCGAAGGCCTTGCTTTCCAAGGGCCGGTACAGCTGGCCGCAATGCGTCGTGGCGCGCGTCACCCATAAGGGTATGGAGGAAATCCACTCCCAATTGCAGTAGTGGCCCAGGTAGATGAACACGAAGGGA
Source organism: uncultured Alloprevotella sp. (assembly GCA_944320745.1). GTDB lineage: Bacteria > Bacteroidota > Bacteroidia > Bacteroidales > Bacteroidaceae > Alloprevotella. Next base: position 55,588 of record CALUIN010000004.1, read on the forward strand.
CACCGCTCGAGCGAACGCTCCATGTCGTCCACGCCCTCCACGACCATGCGGCGCTTCATCTCCTCCTCGGACATGGTGAGCAGCTTCAGGGTCTCGACCCCGTAGTCACAAAGAAAGCGGTAGAAGCGCCGCTCCACGCGCCGCCGCTCCGCCTCCGTCATCTCGGGAAAAGAGTGCGCGATGTTGGCGCGCACCACCGCGCGGCGGTAGCGCACCAGATAGTATATCACGGGATAGCATACGTCCGAAAACAGGTAGAGCACGGGCAAGGGCAACCACGACAGCAAGCGGAGCAGGCCTATGAGGATTTTCATGATTGCAAAGGTAGGAAAAATAATTCTATTGCCCGCCCTCTTTCCGACTTTATAAGAAACGCGCGGACGCAGCGCCGCCGGGCGGAAGCCACTCGCGCTCAGCGGGACTTGACGAATGCGGCCACGGCCGCTATGGCTTCCTCGCTCATGGGCAGGGCGCGGAAATAGTCCTCGGGCACGGCCATGGCCGGAAGCTGGCGCAGGAGGTGGTCGCAGGCGGGCAGCCAGACGAAGCGCACATCCGGCCGGCCCTTCAGAGCTTCCTGCCAGCGGTCAAAGTCGGCCCGCGTCACCTGGTAGTCATGACCGCCCTGCAGGAAGAGCATGGGGAGGCGCAGCCCTCGAGCCTCCGCCGGCCCGTCGTAGCGGCGGGCGGCCTGCAGGTAGGAATCGGGCAGCGCGGAGAGGATTTCCCGGCTGATGCTGTCGGCCTCGGCGCACGACATGCCTTTCACGTCGTGCACGAGGTAGCGCATCTGCTCGCGTATGGCTTCGTCCATGGGCCGGGCCATGCCGGCCATCACCACGACGCCGGCCAGGGGGACTGCGCTGCGGCGGGCAATGCGCGGCGCCAGTGCGCCGCCGAGCGAGTGGCCGAGGACAAAAATGCGGGCCGTATCTGCCTCGGGCTGCGCGGCGGCCAGGCGCAGCGCGGCCACGGCGTCGTCCACCGTCTCCGTATTATAGTTCATCTCGGGAAATACGCTGGCCAGGCGTCCGGCATAGACGTAGGTCCGCTTGTCGTAGCGCAGGGTGGCCACGCCCCGGGCGGCCAGCCGGTGCGCCAGTTCGCGGAAGGGCTTGTTCGGTCCGAGCGTCTCGTCGCGGTCGTTGGGTCCGCTGCCATGCACGAGCACGACGACGGGGACACGGCCCCGCGCTGCGGCAGGCAGGCAGAGCGTCCCGGGCAAGCGCACCGGGCCGTTCTCCACCGTCACCTCGCGCTCCGTGAAACTGTCGGCCTGGGCTTCGGGCGCCGGTTCGGCCGGAGCGGGCGTAAGGGTGAGGGCCATGATGTGGCGGGTGCTGTCCGAGATCAGGGTGAAGAGCAGCGGTGTCTGCCCGAACGTGAGCCGGCGAGTGTCCTTCCGGTATCCCTGCACCTGCTCCGTGGCCCACTCGCCCTCATCGGCAAGCGGGCCGAACTGGGCGGAGAGCTGGGCGAATACGCCGGCAAAGGCCTCGGCCGAGACCTTCCCCTGGAGCGACGGGTGGAGCAGGCTGTAAATGCTGTCTCCTCGGCCGGCCTTTACGAAGTCCAACACGCGGCCGGCAAACGTGAAGTCGTCCGCCGCAGCCGGCAAGCACAAAGCAGCCAGGCACAGCCGCAACAATAAACTCCTTAACATGTTTCTCCTTCTTAGAAAATACTTCCTTATATAAATAAATGGTGTGGCTCAGGCCCTGGCAGCCTCGGCAAGCTTGGCGGCCAGGTAGCGCGAGGTGTAGCCCAGTCCGGAAGCGGCCACCTGCTCCGGCGTCCCGGCCGCGACCACCGTTCCGCCGCCACGGCCGCCTTCGGGGCCCAGGTCGATGATGTGGTCCGCACACTTCGCCACGTCCATGTTGTGCTCGATGACCACCACCGTATGGCCGCGCTCGATGAGCGCGTTGAAGCTCTCCATCAACTTCCTGATGTCGTGGAAGTGAAGACCGGTGGTGGGCTCGTCGAAGATAAAGATCGTGGGCGTGACGCCTTCTTGACCGAGGTAGTAGGCCAGTTTCACGCGCTGGCTCTCGCCGCCGGAGAGAGTGGCGCTGGACTGCCCGAGCTTGATGTAGCCGAGCCCCACATCCTGCAACGGACGCAGGCGGCGCACTATCTTTTCCTTGCCGTGGCGGGCGAAGAAGTCAATCGCCTGGCTGACGGTGAGTTCCAATATGTCGTAGATGTTCAGCCCCTCGAAGCGGACCTCGAGCACGTCGCTCTTGAAGCGCTTCCCGCCGCAGGCTTCACACTCCAGGACCAAGTCGGCCATGAACTGCATGGGTACTTTCACGGTCCCCTCGCCCTTGCACTCCTCGCAGCGCCCGCCGTCGGCGTTGAAGCTGAAGTAGGCCGGCGTGAAGTCCATCTGTTTCGCCAGAGGCTGCTCGGCCATGAGTTTGCGTATCTCGTCGTAGGCTTTCACGTAGGTTACGGGGTTGGAGCGCGAGGACTTGCCGATAGGGTTCTGGTCCACGAACTCCACGGCCTTCACGCAGTCCAGGTCGCCGCCCAGGCTGATAAATTCTCCCGGCCGCTCGCCCGCCTCGTCGAGCTGGCGTTTCAGCGCGCGGTAGAATATGTCCCGCACGAGCGTGCTCTTGCCCGAGCCGCTCACGCCGGTGACGACGGTCAGCACGTTCAGGGGGAAGCGCACGTCGATGCCTTTCAGGTTGTTCGCCCGTGCGCCCTTCACCTCGACGAAGCGGTTCCACGCGCGCCGCGTCGCGGGGACGGGGATGCTGTCCCTGCCCGTGAGGTAGTCTATGGTATGGCTCGTGCCGTTAGTCTTTACGTCCGGCGCCACGGCATCGGCATAAGAACCCGCCCAGACCACTTCGCCGCCCAGCCGGCCGGCCCCGGGGCCTATGTCCACGATATAGTCCGCCGCGCGGATGATTTCCTCGTCGTGCTCCACCACGAGGACCGTGTTGCCCAAGTCGCGCAGCTGCCGCAGCACGGCAATGAGGCGCTCCGTGTCGCGGGAGTGGAGGCCGATGCTCGGCTCGTCCAGGATGTAGAGTGAACCCACGAGCGACGAGCCCAGCGATGTGGCCAGGTTGATGCGCTGACTTTCGCCGCCCGAGAGGGAGTTCGACAGGCGGTCCAGCGTCAGGTAGCCCAGGCCCACGTCCACGAGGAAGCGCAGGCGGTTGCGTATCTCGGTGAGCAGGCGCTCCGCCACCCGGGCGTCGTGGGCCGGCAGCTGCAACTCGTCGAAGAAGCGGCGCAAGTCGGTCACGGGCATCGTGACCAGTTCCGTAATGCTCCGTCCCCCCACTTTCACGTAGGCTGCCTCGGGCCGCAGCCGCGAGCCGTGGCACTCGGGACAGACCGTCTTACCCCGGTAGCGCGCCAGCATGACGCGGTACTGAATTTTATACTGATTGCTCTCCAGCATCCTGAAGAAAGCGTCGATCGTCACCTGTTCCTGCGGCGGCAGGGCCTGTTCCTCGGGCGAGCCGTGCCAGAGGATGTCCTTCTGCGCCTGTGTCAGGTTGAAGTACGGTTCAAACACGGGGAAGCCGTTCCGGGCCGCGCGGCGGCAGAACTCTTCGCGCCAGGCGCCCATCTTTTCCCCGCGCCAGCACACCACGGCCCCGTCGTAGACGCTCAGGGCGCTGTTGGGCACCACCAGCGACTCGTCGATGCCGATGACGCGGCCGAACCCCTCGCAGCGGGGACAGGCCCCCACGGGCGAATTGAAGGAGAACATGTTGTCGTCCGGCTCGCGGAACGTCAGGCCGTCGGCCTCGAAGCGTGTGGAGAAGCGATGCAGGGCCCGCGAGGGATAGAAGCGGAGCAGGCACTCGCCGTCGCCCTCGTAGAAAGCCGTCTCCGCCGAGTCCGTCAGCCGCGCCACGCCGTCCTTCGAGCCATCCACCACCATGCGGTCAATCAGCAGGAAGGCGTCCGTCAACTCCTCCGCCCGGTCCAGGCAGTCCTCTATGCGCACCATCTCGCCGTCCACGTCGAGCCGCGACAGTCCTTGCTGCAGGTCCGTCTCCAGCTGTTCGCGGCGCGAGCGGCCGGAGCGCACCCGCAGCGGGGCCAGCACGGAGAAGCGCGTCCCCGGCGAGTAGGACAGTGCGCAGGCCACGACGTCCTCCGCCGTGTGCCGCTTCACCTCCTGCCCGCTCACCGGCGAGAACGTATGGCCCACCCTGGCGTAGAGCAGGCGCAGGTAGTCGTAGACCTCCGTCGACGTGCCCACCGTGGAGCGCGGGTTGCGGCTCGACACCTTCTGCTCTATGGCGATAGCCGGCGGCAGGCCCTTGATGTAGTCGCACTCCGGCTTGTGCATGCGGCCCAGGAACTGGCGCGCATAGGCCGACAGACTCTCCACATAGCGCCGCTGCCCCTCGGCATAGAGCGTGTCGAAGGCCAGCGACGACTTGCCCGAACCGGACAGCCCCGTCACTACGATGAAGCGGTCCCGGGGCAAGTCCAGGTCGATATTCTTCAGATTATTGACGCGCGCACCTTTCACGCGGATAAATTCGTCCATAGTTTCCCTTTCATTAGTCGCGGCCCGGCCGGCCGGAGCGCTCACAGCCCCGCGGCGGGCGGCAGCTATCGGCAGGACAAAAGTAATAAAAAAAAAGCAAAGGTAAGGCGGATTTTCTTCCGGCTTACCTTTACCGCTCTTTTAGCTCCGGGCAGGCGGCCCGCACCGGGCCTTTTCCGCGCGGTCCGCCCGTCCGCCACGTCCCGTCAGCGCAGCCCCAGCCAGGCATGCAGCCGCCGCGGCAGTACGGCCCGCGCAGCGGCCAGCAGGAGGCAGGTCACGGCCGTCACCAGCAGCCACTTCGCGAACCAGCCGCTCACGGGGCAGAAGCGGTCGGCAAGCTGAATAACGTAGCAGTGGCACAGGTAGACGCCGAACGACAGCCCGCCGAGCCAGCAGACGGGACGCAGCCAGCCGGCCACGCGCCCCCAAGCCTCCTCCGTCCGCCGCGAGAAGAGCAGCAGCACGACTGCCGCCGAATAGCAGAATGCCGTAGGCTTGATGCCGTAGCCGCCCGCGCCGTGCAGGCTGTGCAGCCACCACGCCTCGCCATACGCCGCCGCGGCGAACACGACCGCCAGCAGCAGCGGCAGCCACGGAGAGTAGTCGCGGCGAGAGCGGCCCAGATGTACGCCCAGGACGAAAAAGACCAGCCACACCGGGAAGGGGCCGGCATAGACCAAAAGCGGCAGGGCGTGGCCGCGCACCGTAACCACGCAGGTCACGGCCACGATGCTCACCGCCGACACCGCGGCCGCCGCAGCCACCCACCGCCGCGAGCAGCAGCGCTGGATAACGGGGAGCAGCAAGTAATACTGGATGATGAGCGCGATGAAGTAATAAACGCTGAAGCCGCACAGCAGCAACATCGCCGTGCTCGTCAGCCACGAACGGCTGCCGCCGTACAGGGCGAGCACATAGAGCGGGAGCGACCACAGCAGGCAGGGCACATAGACGCGCGGCACCTGCTTTCGCCAGAAGGCTATTCTACCCCCCCCTGGTTACCAATAACTTACGGGAAAGAAAAAAGCCGCTGACGGCCAGAAACACCGGCACGGCGCAGTTCAGCAGCTGGCGCACGGCGATGGCCGCGCACGAAGCGGGGCTGTCGAAGGCGAGGCTGCCGTCGAACGTATGGATGGCCACCACCATGAGTATGGCCGCGCCGCGCAGGAAGTCGAAATAAGGTATCCGCTGTTTTGCCATAATCCGTATAAGATGGGAAGAAAAAAGTCCTGCTTTCGGGGAACCCCCTCCGCTGCCGCCCGGACGGGCCGGGCGGCAGCAGGTGCAAAGTTACGAATATTCCGCCGCCCGCGCGGCCCGCGGGGCCAAAAATCACGATAAAGGGTTGGCGCACACTTGCCTGTCTGTGAGCGATTGATTAACTTTGCCACAAAATTCGGTCAACCCTTATGAAAAAAACATTTGCCCTCCTCTTCTTCCTGTTTATCTCGGCCGTGGCTGCGATGCAGGCACAGGTCCAGTTCAAGGTGACACAGAAAAGAGTCAGCCCCACTGAAGTCGACCTCATATTCACCGGCACCATTGCCCGCGGCTGGCACGTCTACTCCACCGACGTGGAGGACGGCGGGCCCACGAAGGCCACGTTCAACATCGACGCCGCCAGCGGCGCGCGCCTGAAGGGCGGCCTGCAGGCTGGCCCGGGCGTGAAGCGCAAGATGGACCCCGTCTTCCAGATGGAGGTGAGCTACTTCGAGAACAGCTGCACCTTCACCCAGCGCATAGAACTCACGGAGAAGGACTATCGCCTGGAGGGCTACCTGCAATACGGCGCATGCGACGACCGCAACTGCCTGCCGCCCACCAGTGTGGAGTGCACCGTGAGCGGCAGCGACGGCCCGGCAGCTGCTGCCTCCGCCGCGCCGGTGCCCGCCGCGCAGGCCGGCGCCAAGGCCGCACAGGCTGAGCCCGCGGCCGCTGCGGGGACCCCTGCAGCCCCCGACGCACAGGCCGCGGCTCCCGCCGCCACACCGGCCGACACGGCCGCCGCGGCTCAAACCGCCGCAGCCTCTGGCCCGCTCGAGGCCGCAGCGCCCGCCGCCGTGACAGCGGCCGACCGCAGCGAGTGGTGGACGCCCGTCATCGACGAACTGGAGGCCCTGGGCGGCAGCGGTGCCGGCGTGGCCGAACGCGCCTGGTGGTACATCTTCCTCATGGGCTTCGCCGGCGGACTCATCGCCCTCTGTACGCCCTGCGTATGGCCCATTATCCCCATGACCGTCAGCTTCTTCCTGAAGCGGTCCGGCAACCGGCGCAAGGGCATCCGCGACGCCGTGCTCTACGGCTGCTCCATCGTGGTTATCTACGTGGCCCTGGGCCTCGTCATCACGACCATCTTCGGCGCAAACGCGCTCAACGACCTCTCGACCAACGCCGTGTTCAACATCCTCTTCTTCCTGATGCTCCTGGTCTTCGCGGCCAGCTTCTTCGGCGGCTTCGAGATCACGCTGCCCTCCTCCTGGGGCTCGGCCGTCGACAGCAAGGCGGAAAGGACGACGGGCCTGCTGAGCATCTTCCTCATGGCCTTCACGCTTTCGCTCGTCTCCTTCTCGTGCACGGGCCCCATCATCGGCTTCCTGCTGGTCGAGGTGTCCACGAGCGGCGGCTCGGCCCTGGCGCCCACCATCGGCATGCTGGGCTTCGCCCTGGCCCTGGCGCTGCCCTTCACCCTCTTCGCCCTCTTTCCCGCATGGCTGAAGAGCGCGCCCAAAAGCGGCGGCTGGCTCAACACAGTGAAGGTGACGCTCGGCTTCCTCGAACTGGCCTTCGCCCTGAAGTTCCTCTCCGTGGCCGACCTGGCCTACGGCTGGCACCTGCTGGACCGCGAGACCTTCCTCGCCCTCTGGATCGTCATCTTCGCCTTGCTGGGCTTCTACCTGCTGGGCAAAATCCGCTTCCCGCACGACGACGAGCAGCACCACACGGGCGTGACGCGCTTCTTCCTGGCCCTCTGCTCGCTGGCCTTTGCCATCTACATGGTGCCCGGCCTCTGGGGCGCACCGCTCAAGGCCGTGAGCGCCTTCGCCCCGCCCATGTCCACGCAGGACTTCAACCTGGACCAGGTGAAAGTGGAGGCACAGTTCCGCGACTACGACGCCGGCATGGCCTATGCCCGCCAGGCGGGCAAGCCCGTCATCGTGGACTTCACGGGCCACGGCTGCGTGAACTGCCGCAAGATGGAGATGGCCGTATGGCACGACGCCAAGGTGCGCGACCTGCTCACGAAGGACTACGTCCTCATCTCGCTCTACGTGGACGAGAAGACGCGCCTGCCGGAGACGCTCGTGGTGCGGGAGAACGGCAAGGAGACAAAGCTCCGCACCGTGGGCGACCGCTGGAGCTACCTGCAGCGGTCCAAGTTCGGCGCCAACGCGCAGCCGTTCTACGTCCTGCTGGACAACGAGGGCAAGCCGCTCAACAGTGCCTATACGTTCGACGAGAGCGTGGACCACTTCGTGGAGTTCCTGCAAAAGGGCCTCGATACTTACCGCTCGCGCTGACGCCTCGCCCCACCGCCCTGCCGACGGCCCGCCCCGCCCCCGACCCGGAGGACAGGGCGGGCCGCTGGCTTCCGGACGGTCCGCGCCGGCAGCGGTTATACCCGCCGCCACGGGGCCTATCCCCGTTTTTTCTCGCCTTAGCCCCGGAGAAACGCGCCTTAGCCCCGTTTCTGCAGGCCTTGGCGCCGTCGCGGCGCGCCCCGGCCCCGCGGCCCCGCGGCGCGGCCGGCCACACAGGGGGCGGCGCGGCGGCGGACGACGTTTTGGCCCGCGGCGGCCCTTTCTGAAGAAATAAAATAGTAACTTTGCCGACGGAGCGCGCCGGTGCGCCCGTTTTCCCCCTTTCCCTATGTTCAAGAATTTTCCCCCCGTCACCAAGAACCTACTCATTATCAACTGCATCATCTTCCTGGCGCAGCTCGTCTTCGAGCAGCGGGGGACGGACCTGGCCGACTATCTCGGCCTGCACTTCGTCCTGGCGGAGGACTTCCGCGTGTATCAGCTGGTGACCTACATGTTTCTTCATGCCAACTTCACCCATCTCTTCTTCAACATGTTCACGCTCTGGATGTTCAGCCGTATCATCGAGAACGTGATGGGCCCGCGGCGCTTCCTGCTCTACTACATGGTGTGCGGCCTGGGCGCCGGTCTGTGCCAGGAGCTCTGGCAGACGGGCGAATACTTCCTCACGGGCATGAACCGCTTTCTCTTCGCAGACACACAGTACGGCCTCATGCCTATGGCGCAATACCTGAACCTGTGGACAACCATCGGGGCGAGCGGCGCGTGCTACGGCGTGCTGCTGGCCTTCGGCATGAAGTTTCCCAACGAACGCATCATCCTGCTCATCCCTCCCATCCCCATCAAGGCGAAATACTTCGTGGCGGGCTACGCCGTCATCGAACTGCTCTCGGCCTTCTACTCGAACGGAAACATCGCCCACTTCGCCCACCTGGGCGGCATGCTCTTCGGCCTGTTGCTGCTGCTCTACTGGCGGCGCCACGACGGACGCCGCGGCGGCACGGGCGGCTGGGAAGTGTGGGAACCGCGGCGCCCTTCGCGCTGGGAGCGGCTGCGCGGACGCTGGCGCAACCTGCTGCGCCGCAAGCCACGCATGACCGTGCGCAACGGGGGGAAGCGCTTCAAGGACCGCGACGCCGACTACGAGTACAACCGGCGCCGGCGCGAACGGCAGGAAGAGATAGACCGCATACTGGACAAGATAAAACGCTCGGGCTACGCGAGCCTCACCGAGGAGGAGAAGCGCATCCTCTTCGACGAGAGCCGGAAGTAAGCAGCCGGGCCGCCGCATCATGAAACAGCCTCTCTACAAGAAACTGGTGGCGGGCGTGGCGTGGTTCGCCACGGCGGCGCTGTGGGCCTGCGCGGCGAGCACATTCGTCAGCCCCGCCCACTGCCGCTTCCTGGGCGTAGTGGGCCTGGCCTTCCCCTTCTTCCTGGCCGGGACGCTCTTCGCGCTGGCCCTGACGCTGCTCGTCTCCCAACGCCACGCCTGGATTCCGCTCATAGGGCTCGCGGTGGCCTTCCCCGCCATCCGCACCTACTGCCCCCTGAACTTTGCGGCCAGTCCGCCGGAGGGCTGCCTGAAGGTGCTGACGTACAACACGGCGAACTTCGGCGGCAACGCGACGGACGAGGCCGGGCGCAACGCCGTGGCGGCCTACATGGCCGGAAGCGGGGCGGACATCGTCTGCTTCCAAGAGGGCAGCACGACGCCCCCGTCCGTCTATACGGAGAAAATACTCCCCACGGTGCGCCCCAGCCTGCCCTACGCCGACACGGTCAACATCGGGAACAACATCCTGGGCTGCTTCTCGCGGTTCCCCATCGTGGGGAAACAGCTCCTGTGCAGCAACGTGACCAACGGCAGCGCGGTATTCCTGCTCCTCATGGCTCCGGGCGACACCCTGCGCGTGGTGAACTGCCACCTGGAGTCGATGCACCTGACCCCGGACGACCGGGCAAAGTATCACCGCATGGTGCGCGCCCCGGAGACGAGCGACGTGGACGGCAGCTCGCGCCTGCTCGTCTCGAAGATCTCGCGGGCCGCCGTGGAGCGGGCGCGGCAGGCGGACCTCGTCGCACGCTACGTGGAACGCCACCGGGAGGCCGGCCTCCTGGTCTGCGGCGACTTCAACGACACGCCCATCTCCTACACCCGGCGGCGCATCGCGCGGGGACTGACGGACGCCTTCCGCGCCTCGGGCCGCGGCATAGGCCGCTCGTTCAACCGCGACGCCATCTACGTCCGCATCGACCACATCCTGTGCAGCAAGGACTGGAAACCCTACGGCTGCCACGTGGACCGCTCGGCCGCGGCGTCGGACCACTACCCCGTCGTCGCCTACCTGGAGCGGCGCTGACGGCCCCGCTCCGCCCGGCGCCCCGGCGCCGGGCACCATCCGCCAAGATTCCTTCATCATGAACACCCTTACTTTCATCCCCGTGGGAGGCCTGGCCAACCGCATGCGGGCCATGGCCTCGGCCGTCACACTGGCGGAGGCGTCGCGCTGCGCCCTGGAGTTCGTCTGGTTCCAGGACTGGGCGCTCCATGCTCCCTTCTGCTCTATCTTCGAGACCCCGGAAGGGCTGCGGCTGCGCGAGGCCACGCTTGCCGACACCCTGACGCTGGACCGCCCGCGCCGCCGCAACCTGGGCCTGCCCCGCCTGTGGCAACGCCTGCGCTTCGACGCCTGCCTCTACGAGCAGGCGGTGACGCCCCTGCAGCAGGGCGGCTTCGACTTCCGCCGCTGGGCGGAGGAGGGCGGCCGGCGCTACATGGCGTCCTACTCGGCCTTCTTCCCCTACGACGAGGCCCTCTTGGGCGCACTCTTCGTCCCCGTGGCCGAGGTCCGGCGCGAGATAGAGCTGCGACAGGAACGCTTCGCCCCCGAAACTGTAGGCGTGCACATCCGCCGCACGGACCACGCGGCGTCCATAGCCAAGAGCCCGACGGGCCTCTTCTTCGAGGCGCTGGACCGCGACCTGGAGCGCAACCCTGCCTTGGGCATTTTCCTGGCCACGGACTCCGAGGAAGTGAAGCAGGAGATGCGCCGCCGCTACGGCAGCCGCGTCCTCACGGCCGAGGCCGGCGCGGACCGCAGTTCGGCAGCCGGCATACGCGACGGCGTGGCGGACATGTTCACCCTGGCCCGCACGCAGCGCATCTATGGCTCGTTCCAGAGTTCCTTCTCGGAGATGGCGAGCCAGATAGGCGGCGTCCCGCTCCGGGTACTGGCACGGGACTGAGGCACAGACGCACCGGGGGCCGGCGGGCATTGCGCTCCGCCGGCCCCCGGTGTATCCGTACCGCCGCGCGGCGCAGACGGCTCACTTGTGGTCGTAGGCGTGCTTGGGATAGTCTATGGTGTAGTGAAGTCCGCGGCTCTCCTTGCGCTCCATGGCCTGGCGGGTGATGAGATAGCCCACGTTGATCATGTTGCGGAGCTCGCAGATGTCGCGCGTAGCCTTGACGCGCTTGAAGAGTTCCTCCGTCTCCTCGTAGAGCAGGTCCAGGCGCGTCCAGGCCCGCTTCAGGCGCAGGTCGCTGCGGACGATGCCCACGTAGTTCGACATGATCTGCCCGACCTCGCGGACATCCTGCGCGATGAGTACCTTCTCCTCGTTGGTGAGTGTCCCCTCGTCGTTCCACTCGGGGACTTTTTCGTTGAACGCGTATTCGCCGATGTGCGCCAGGCTATGGCGCGCGGCGGCGGCGGCGTAGACCACGGCCTCGATGAGAGAGTTGCTGGCCAGGCGGTTGCCGCCGTGCAGGCCGGTGCAGGAACATTCGCCCAGCGCGTAGAGGCGGCGGATGCTGGAGCAGCCGTCGAGGTCCACCTTGATGCCGCCGCAGAGGTAGTGGGCGCACGGCGTCACGGGGATGTACTGCCGCGTGATGTCGATGCCGATGCTCAGGCACTTGGCGTAGATGTTGGGGAAATGGTGCTTGGTCTCCTCGGGGTCCTTGTGGGTCACGTCGAGGCAGACGTGGTCCAGGCCGTGAATCTTCATCTCCTTGTCGATGGCGCGCGCCACGATGTCGCGCGGGGCAAGGGACAGGCGCTTGTCATACTTCTGCATGAACTCCTCGCCGTTAGGCAGGCGGAGCACGCCGCCATATCCGCGCATGGCTTCGGTAATGAGGTAGGCGGGGTGGGTCTCGCCGGGGTGGAAGAGGGCCGTGGGGTGGAACTGTATGAACTCCATGTCCTTGACGGTGGCCTTGGCGCGGTAGGCCATGGCTATGCCGTCGCCGGTGGCGATGTTGGGATTCGTCGTCGAGGCGTAGACGGCTCCGCAGCCGCCCGTGGCCAGGATGGTCACCTTCGAAAGGAAGGTGTCTATCTTGTTGGTGTCGGGGTCGAGGATGTAGGCCCCGTAGCACTCGATGTCGGGCGTGCGGCGCGTCACTTCGATGCCGAGATGGTGCTGCGTGATGATTTCCACGGTGAAGTGGTTCTCGAGCACGGTGATGTTGGGCGTGCGGCGCACGGCCTCCATCAGTCCGCGCTGAATCTCGAAGCCGGTGTCGTCGGCGTGGTGCAGGATGCGGAACTCCGAGTGTCCGCCCTCGCGGTGCAGGTCGAAGTCACCGTTCTCCTTGCGGTCGAAGTTGACGCCCCATTGCAGCAGATTCCTGATGCCCTCGGGCGCGCCCTTGACCACCTGCTCCACGGCGCGAGGATCGCTGATGTAGTCGCCGGCCACCATCGTGTCGTGAATGTGCTTCCCGAAGTCGTCCACCTCCAGGTTTGTCACGGAAGCGATACCGCCCTGGGCCTTCGCCGTATTGGCCTCGTCCATCGTTGTCTTACACACCAGGGCCACCTTCCCTTTTCCGGCTGCAGCCACCTGCAGCGCGTAGCTCATGCCGGCTACGCCCGAGCCGATCACAAGAAAGTCGAATCTACGTATCATGGTCTGAATCTTTACAGGATAAAGCGGCGGTCGCGGGCCAACAGGCACGCCGCCTGCACGCCCCGGCCCTGCCGGTACGAGCCTTAGCCCCGCCGGAACTGGCCTTAGCCCCGTCGGAACTGGGCTTAGCCCCGTAGCGCGCGGGCCGGACGCCGCGTTTGCCCTGCAAAACTACGAAATTCGCGCGGGCCGCGGCGCGGGCACCGCATTAAAAAATAAGGACCGCACGCCGGTTTATAAAAAATTCGTTACTTTTGCAGCCAGTATTCCAACACTTTGGCGAACAGCGAGGCCCGGCGCAGGGCCTGCTTAGCATAAAACATCTAAATTCTTACTTTATGAAAAAACGTAACTTCATCGTGTTACTGTTTCTGGCGCTCGTGCTCGCGCCGACGGTCCGCACCGCCGCGCAGCAGGTGGAGCAGCTCCCGATCGACACGGCCGTGCGCTACGGCAAGCTGCCTAACGGGCTGACGTACTACATCCGCCACAACAGCCTGCCGGAGAACCGCGCCGACTTCTACATCGCGCAGAAGGTGGGCTCCGTCCAGGAGGACGACAACCAGCGCGGCCTGGCGCACTTCCTGGAGCACATGTGCTTCAACGGGACCGACCACTTCCCCGGCAACCGCGTCATCAAGTACCTCGAAGGCATCGGCGTGCAGTTCGGCCAGGAGCTCAACGCCTACACTTCCACGGACGAGACGGTCTACAACATAGACAACGTGCCCGTGACGGCAGAGAACGTGGACAGCTGCCTCTGGATCCTGCACGACTGGGCCGACGGCCTCACCCTCGACCCCAAGGAGATAGACAAGGAGCGCGGCGTCATCCACGAAGAGTGGCGGCTCCGCTCCTCGGCGGACATGCGCATCTACGAGCGCAACCTTCCGGCCCTCTACCCCGGCTCGCGCTACGGCCACCGCTACCCCATCGGCCTGATGGAAATCATTGACAACTTCAAGCCCGACTTCCTCCGCGCCTACTACGAGAAGTGGTACCGCCCGGACCTCCAGGGCATCATCATCGTGGGCGACGTGGACGTGGACCAGGTCGAGGCCAAGGTGAAGGAAATCTTCGGCCCCATCGAGATGCCGGCCAACCCCGCCGCCTACGAGCACTACCCCGTGCCCGCCACGCCGCAGGCCATCTATATCATTGATAAGGACAAGGAGCTCCAGCAGCCGATCATCAACATCATGTTCAAGCACGAGCCGCTGCCCGAGCAGCTCCGCAACACGTCCGTCTACCTGGCCCAGAACCTCATCTTCTCCCTGGCCTGCAACGCCCTCAACGCGCGCCTCAACGAACTGAGCCAGAAGGCCGACTGCCCCTTCCTCGGCGCCGGCTGCGGCGACAGGCAGTACCTCATCAGCAAGACGATGGACGCCCTCACCGTAGTCCTCGTGCCCAAGACGGGCCAGGACGCCGCCGCCGTGCAGGCCGTCATGCAGGAGGTAGAGCGCGCCGCCCGCTTCGGCTTCACCGGGACCGAGATTCTCCGTGCCCGCGACGAGTTCCTCAGCCGCATCGAGCGCATCTACGACAACCGCGACAAGCAGCAGAACTCCTTCTACGTGCCGCAATACGTGCGCCACTTCCTGGACAACGTGCCCATCCCCGACATCGCCACGGAGTACAACCTCTACAAGATGATGGGGCAGCAGCTCCCGGCCGAGGCCATATCGGCCACGTTCAAGCAGCTCACGGCCTCTACCGACACGAACTTCGTATTCCTCGCCATGTATCCCGAAAAGGAGGGCCTGACCATCCCGACGGCCGACGCCATGAAGCAGGCCGTGGCCGCCGCCAAGGCCGCCAAGCTCGAGGCCTACGTGGACAGCGTGAACAACGATCCGCTCGTGCCCCAGCTCCCCGCCAAGGGCGCCATCAAGAAGGAAGAGGCGGCTCCGCTGGGCTACACCTGCTGGACGCTCGAGAACGGCGCCCGCGTCTTCTTCCGCCCGACGGACTTCAATGACAGCGAAGTGCTCTTCTCCGCTCTGAGCAAGGGCGGCATGAGCCGCACCGACGCCAAGGACTTCGTCAACGTGAATCTGCTGACCGACGTCATGGGCAGCACCGGCCTGGGCGCCTTCACCGCGCCCGAGCTGGAGAAGAAGCTCGCCGGCAAGCAGGCCTCCGTACGCATCAGCCTGGGCGAGCTCACCGAGGGCCTCAGCGGCAACGCCACGCCCAAGGACCTGCGCACCCTCTTCGAGCTGATCTACCTCCGCTTCCAGGCGCCGGCCAACGACACCGAGGCCTACTACAACACCATCGCCTTCCTGAAGTCGCAGCTTGAGAACGCCGACAAGGTGCCCGAGACGGCGCTCACCGACTCCCTGCGCAGCACCCTCTACGGCCACAACCCGCTCATGCGCAGCCTCCACGTCACCGACCTGGCACAGGCCGACTACAAGACCATCCAGCGCATCTACAGCGAGCGCTTTGCCGCCGGCGGCGACTTCGACTTCTTCTTCACCGGAAACTTCAACGTGGACAGCCTGCGCCTCTACGTCGAACAGTACATCGCACCGCTCAAGGCCGTCAGCAAGCGCGAGACCTACGTGGACCGCCACATCGATCCCGTGAAAGGCACCGTGGGCAACCACTTCGTACGCGCCATGGAGACGCCCAAGGCCTACGCCATACAGATGTGGACCGGCCCGCTGAAGTATAACGTGAAGAACGCCATCATTGCCGACGCGCTCGGACAGATCCTCACGCAGCGCTACCTCAAGAGCATCCGCGAGGACCACGGCCTGGCCTACAGCGTGGGCGCCCTGGCACAGGCAGACTTCGGCCTGCGCGAGAGGTTCATCATGCAGGTAGTCTGCCCCACGAAGCCGGCCAAGATGGACTCCACCCTGCTCCTTCTGGACCAGGGGCTGGAGGAACTCGCACAGAAGGGCGTGACGGCTGAAGAGCTGGACAATGTGATGAAGTCCAACCTCAAGACTTACACCGACAACCAGCGCAAGAACAACTTCTGGCAGGCACGCATGACCAACCTGGTGGAGTGGGACAAGGACACCTACGCCGACTACGAGCAGACGGCCCGCTCCATTCGTCCGGAGGACATTCAGGCCTTCGCCAAGGACGTGCTCCTGAAGCAGAAGAACTGCGTCACGGTCACCATGCTCCCGGCCGACATGAAGGAATAAAGGCCCGGCGGCCCGTCCGCACCGGCCCGCACACACTGCGGCCGTCCACGCACCGGCGTGGACGGCCGCTCTTTTTGTTTCCCCACGGCCGCCGGCGCACGCCCGCAGCCGCGCCGCGCACGGACCTTAGCCCCGTAAGTACCGGGCTAAGGCCAGTTCCTACGGGGCTAAGCCCCGTAGCGACGGGGATAGGCACACAAAAAGCCCGCCCCGGTCCCCGCATTCGGGAGGACCAGGGCGGGCCTGCGGCGCTGCAGGACACGCGCTCAGCGGCGGCGGCGGCGCTTGCCGCGGGCCTGCTTGCCGAAGCCGCCCTTGTCCGCCCGCGGCGCGGGCGCGGGGGCCGGCTTGGCGCCGTCCTCGCCCACCAGGACAAAGTCCAGCTGCCGGCGCTCCAGGTTGGCGCGCTCCACGCGCACGCGCACCTTGTCGCCCAGGCTGTAGCGGCGGTGGTAGCGGCGGCCCATGAGGCAGTAGTTGCGCTCGTCGAACTCGTAGTAGTCGTCCTGGAGGTCGCGCAGCGGCACCATGCCCTCGCACATGTTCTCCGTCACCTCCACGTAGAGGCCGAACTCCGTGACGCCGCTCACCGTGCCGTCGAACTCCTGGCCCAGGCGGTCGGCCATGAACTCCACTTGCTTGTACTTGATGCTGGCGCGCTCGGCCGTCGCGGCCAGCTGCTCCATCTCCGAAGCGTGCTCGCACAGGTCCTCGTACTTGGTCTGGCTCACGGAGCGGCCGCCCTCGGCATAGCGCGTCAGGAGGCGGTGGACCATGGTGTCGGGATAGCGGCGGATGGGCGAGGTGAAGTGCGTGTAGTAATCGAACATGAGGCCGTAGTGGCCGATGTTGTGCGTGCTGTAACGGGCCTTCATCATGGCGCGCAGGGCCACCATCTCCACGACGTTCTCCTCCTTCTTCCCCTTCACGTCGGAGAGGAGGCGGTTCAGACTCTTCGACACCTCCGTCTTGGTGCCCTCGGTGCGGAGCTTATAGCCGAACTTGCCGATGAAGCCGCTCAGCTTCTCGAGCTTCTCGGGATCGGGCACGTCGTGGACGCGGTAGACGAAGACCTTGGGCTTCCGCCCCTTGGCCGTGCGGCCGATGCGCTCGGCCACGCTGCGGTTGGCCAGGAGCATAAACTCCTCGACCAACTTGTTGGCGTCCTTGGCCACCTTGACGTAGGTCGATACGGGGTGGCCGTTTTCATCGACGTCGAAGCGCACCTCGGCGCGGTCGAAGCCTATGGCGCCGTTCTTGAAGCGGCGGTCGCGCAGCTGCTTGGCCAGGCGGTTGAGCGTGATGAGCTCCTGGGCGAACTCGCCCTCGGGGGGCGCGCCGGCGGGCAGCGGCTCGGGGTGGTCGCCGGGCAGGGCCAGGTCCTGCGCGGAGGCTTCGCCGTTGCGCTCCAATATGGCCTGCACCTCCTCGTAGGTGAAGCGGCGGTCCGAGCGGATAACGGTGTGGGCCAGATGCCAGTCCAGCACGTCGCCGCGACCGTTCATGTGGAAAATCGTGGAGTAGGCCAACTTCTCCTCGTCGGGCCGCAGCGAGCAGATGAAGTTGCACAGGCGCTCGGGCAGCATGGGGATGGTGCGGTCCACGAGATAGACGCTCGTGGCCCGCTTCACGGCCTCGCGGTCAATGATGTCGCCTTCCTTGACGTAGTGGGACACGTCGGCAATATGGACGCCCACTTCCCAGCAGTCCTTCCCGACGGAACGGATAGAGATGGCGTCGTCGAAGTCCTTGGCGTCGTGCGGGTCGATGGTAAAGGTGGTGACGGAGCGGAAGTCCTCGCGGCGAGCCACCTCCTCGGGCGTGATGCCGGGCTCGAGCTTCTCGGCGGCGGCCTCGACGGCCTTGGGATAGGCATAGGGCAGGCCGTACTCGGCCAGTATGGCGTGCATCTCGGCGTTGTTCTCGCCCTTGCGGCCCAGTATGTCGATGACTTTGCCCACGGGGCTCTTCGAGTCGTCGGGCCAGTCCGTGATCTTGACGACGGCCTTGTCGCCCGTCTGTCCGCCTTTCAGCTTGTCCTTCGGTATGAAGATGTCCGTGGCCAGCGAGCGCCCTTCCGTCACGAGGAATCCGAAGCCCTTCTCCACCTGCAGCTGCCCGACGAAGGTGTCGCGCTTGCGCTCGAGGATTTCGATGACTTCTGCCTCGCGCGTATGTCCGGGGCGGCGGGCCAGCATCGTGACGCGCACGCGGTCGCCGTCGAGGGCGTGGTGGGAGTTGCGTTCGCAGACCAATATGTTCTTGCCGCCGTCGTCCGGGATGAAGGAGTTGCGCCCGTTGCGCTTGCGCTGGAAGGTGCCTTCCATGACCTGCGAGCGCTGGGCCAGGCGGTACTCGGCGTTGCCCTCCGTGGCCAGGTAGTCGTCCAGGACGAGCTCGGAGAGCACGTCCATGGCCAGCATCTTGGCGGGGTGGTTCTTGGCGCCGATGGCGGCAAAGATTTCCTTGACGCCGTACTTCTTGTCGGGATGCTGCTCGAAAAGGTCCAGCACCGCCTGCCGGATGTCCTTCTTTCTCAGGCGTCGGGGACTGTCGTTCGTTTTCTTTCGGCTCATAGTCTCAATGCGATGTTAAGTAATCGGGGCGGCGGCCGGGCGTGCGGCCCGCGGGGCTAAGGCCCGCCGGAAACGGGGCTAAGGCCCGTCGGGACGGGGCTAAGGCCCGTCGGGACGGGGCTAAGGCCCGTGCGCGGAGCGCCGCGCGGGGCCGCCGGGAGGCTGCCCGCCCTTTCCTTATTACAAAGGAAGTTATTTTTTCGCAACCGTCCTGTCAATTAAGGAATAATAACGCGGACGGGCGGGATTTTCTTGCTAAATTCGCCGCGCCATGAAGTACGGGAAAATCCTATTGTCCGGCCTCCTGCTCGCGGGAGGCACGTTGCCGGGGCTGGCCCAGCGCCCGGCGGCAGCCGACAGCGCGGCCGCCGCCGATGTGCCGGCCGTGCCCATCGAAGTCCGCGTGGGCCGCGTGGCCTACCGCGGGGACAGCATCCCCCACGTCATCATGCCCACGTTCTACAAGTATCCGCCGCTGACGTTCAAGAACGCCCGCGAGGCGGCACGCTACAACCGCTTGGTGGCCAACGTGAAGAAGCTGCTCCCTCTGGCGCGGCTGGCCAAGTACACCGTCATCGAGACCTACGAGTACCTGGAGACGCTGCCGGACGAGGAGGCGCGGCGCGAACATCTGCGCCGCGTCGAGGAAGGGCTCAAGAAGCAGTACGCCCCCACGCTCAAGCGCCTCTCCCGCACACAGGGCCGCCTGCTCGTGAAGCTCATCGACCGCGAATGCGGCCAGACGGGCTACCGCATAGCCCAGGCCTTCATCGGCTCGTTCAAGGCCAACATGTACCAGACGCTGGCCTTCTGCTTCGGCAACAGCCTGACGCGCCGCTACGACCCCGAGGGAGACGACCGCTTCACCGAGCGCGTGGTCCGCATGGTCGAGAGCGGACAGCTCTGAGCGCGCTCAGGCGCAAAGGCCGCGTGGCCGGGACCTTCCTTTGGGGAAAGTCCCGGCCACGCGGTTTTTACGTGATACCGGCACGGGCCGGGCGTCAGAGCGCGCCCAGGTCATCGTAGGCCGTCTGCAGCAAGGCGTTGGCGGCGGCGGCGCGCCCGGCCGAGGGGGCCGGCCGCTCCTCGAGCACACGCTGCGGGGAAGAGAGCAGGTGGAGCGCCGTGAAGCCCGAGCCGTCCATGTACCAGATGCCTTCGCTCCACACGTGGACGGCGGAGGGGTGCGTGTACGTGCGGCTCAGCACGTCGCGACTGAAGCGGAAATCGCCGTGCTCCACTCCCAGCTGCCCGAGCAGCGTGGCGGGCAGGTCCGTCTGGTTGCAGAGCACGTCCACCACGCGGTGGCCGCGCACCGCTCCGCCGGTCCATATCATCGGGATATGGGCCCGCCGCGGGTCGCCCGCGCCGATGCCCTCGGGGTAGCCGATGCCGTGGTCGGGGAGCAGGATGATGAGCGTGTTGTCCCATTGCGGCGTCGCGCGGAAGCGGTCCACGAAGCGGCCGATGCAGTCGTCGAGATAGGCCATGGCGTTGGCCACCGTATCGCCCGGGATGCGGGCGTAGGGCACGCCCCAGGGCTCGTGGCTCGCCAGTGTGAGCAGCGTCGTCAGCCAGGGGCGGCTCCCGCCGCGGGCGGAGAGCTCCTCGAACAGGCGGTCGAAGACGATGCGGTCCGTGACTCCCCAGTCGTGCGTGCGGCGCACTTCGGAGGGGAAGGAGGTGTCGCCCGCCGTCCGCTCATATCCCGTCGAGAGCAGGTATCCGTTCGTGTTCGTAAAGTTGATGTCGCCGCCGTAGAGGAAGTCCGTCGCATATCCGGCCCGGGCCAGGCTGCGCGCGATGGAGGGCAGGTGGGCACACTTCGAGGGCAGCTTCATCACGCTCAGGTCGGGGAAGGCCGGGTAACCGCTCAGCGCGCAGACGGTGCCGCGGTCCGTGCGGAAGGAGTTGGCGTAGCAGCGCGTGAAGACGACGCCCTCGGCCGCCAGCGCGTTGAGCCGCGGCGTGACGGACGGGTCGGCCAGCGAGTCGACGGCATGGACGAACGTGCCGCCGCAGCCCTCCATCAGGATGATGAGGATGTTGGGCCGCCGTGTGCGGAGCAGCGTGTCGGGCGCGAGGCTCGAAGTGTCGTAGCCCAGCGTGGCGAAGATGCGGGCGCGCTCCGCCTCGGGGAAGAAGTCGTGCTCTGCCGCGTAGTCCTTCGTCTTGAGCGAGGAGGACACGAGGCTGAAAGCGGGATTGACCGCGGCGTGGTTGAGAAACTGCCGGTCGCTGAAGTAAACCATGCCCACGTTGGCCGTGGACTTGCCCACGCCGCCGCGGATGCCGAGGAAGAGCAGGCCGCCCACGATGATGGCGCCGCACGTGGCGGCCACGCGATGGCGGCAGGGCGGCAGCTGGCGGGGGAACTGGCGCGCCAGGACGAAGAAGAGGGCCAGCCCCACGACGGCTATGGCCGCGGCGGCGCCCAGCAGGTAGCCGGTGCTGACGCTGGCGGCCACGCCCCGCGGCGAGTCGAGGTAGGCGAACACGGTCCCGTCCAGCTTCACGTCCCAGAAGGTGTAAAGACACGTGTCCGCCACGAAGATGACGGCGAGCAGGGCCGCGACGATGCCGGCATAGACCTGGTAGCCCAGCCGCAGGCGAGGCACGCGCGTCCATACGGAGACGGCCGTGGCGAGCCAGGGCAAGGCCGTGAGGTAGCCGGCGGCGGCGAGGTCGAGCGGCAGCCCGTGCCACACGACGGCCAGGCAGTCGGCCGCGCCGACGGCGGTGCCGGCGGGCGCGTCGAGCAGCAGGAAGGCGAGCTTGGCCAGGATAAACGTAAGGAGCAGTGCCGCATAGAAGCGGAGAAGGAAAAGGATTCGCGTACGCATGGGTGTAGGGATGAAGTTTAGGGCCGTGGCCCGGGGGCAAATTTACAAGAAATTCGCGATGCGCGCCGCCTTCCGCCCGCCAAAAGCGCACGCGCGCCGCCCACGGGCCGCCGCCGCTCCGCGCGGCACATAACGGACTCGCCCTATCCCCGTCGGCACGGGGATAGGGCGAGTTTTTACGGGGCTAAGGCCCGTGGCGGCCGCGCGAGGCGGCGCGCTTACTGTTCGGGGGCGAAGAGGGGGTCCCAGGCGGGCAGCAGGACGGGCTCCTGGTCGAGGAGCTTGAGCGTCTTGGCGGGGACGTACTTGCGCTCCACGACGAGGCGGAACATGTATTCGTCGAACCACTCGTCGGTCATGATGAGGTGTCCCTTATAGCCGGAGGAGGGGCCCCAGGAGTTCTCCACCATCCACTTGCGGGGCTTGCCGGCGGCATCGAGGTCCACGGCCATGAGGGTCATGGCGTGGGAGGAGGCGGAAGCGAAGGTGCGGATGCGGTCGGCCTTGTTCATGGGGAAGTCCGTGGCGAAGAGCGAGGCGTAGTCGTAGTTGTCGAGCGAGAGCACGCCCGTGCGGCTGTCGAGATACTTGCCCACGTCGCAGCTGAAGTACATCATCGTGCTGTCCTTGATGGAGGCGATGGCCATCTGCTTGATTTCCTCGATGGGCAGGTTGAGGAAGGTCCACTGCTTGCCGTCGTAGCTGTGGCGGTCCATGTCGATGGTGTAGGTCTTATGGTAGGGGCGCGAGGGGTCGTTCATGAGCATCACGTAGTCGTTCTTCAGGTCCATGCCGACGTACTCCTTGTAGAAGGAGAGAGGGGTGTAGCGCTTGGTCTCTACAGGCTTCCCGGCGGCGTCGCGGCGGGTCCACGTGAACTCCGAGGGGGGCTCGCCCAGACAGATGGCCAGGATGTGGTAGACGGTGGCGAGCATCTTGGTCTTGCTTTGCCGGAGCTCGTCGGCCGAGGCACCTCCGGCCGCGGCCTTGCGCAGCTCGAGCCCGTACTGGCGGAGCTTGAGCGAAAGGATTTCGGCCATCTTGGACGTGTTGTTGGCGTTGTAGCTCTCGGGCATGACTTCGGCGGGGACAAGGCCGTACTTCGTGACGATGTCCTGCACGCCGCAGAAGGTGCCGCCGTCGCTCAGCGGATGACGGAAGAGCCACTCGACGAGCTGGTCGTCCATGGGCTTGGAAGCATTGTCAATGACGGCCTGAAGGAAGAGGTTGGACTTCTCGAGCTGGTCGTAGAAGAAGCCGTAGGCCTGCGAGAAGCGGAAATCGCCGAGGCCGTAGCGGGCAATCATCTTGGCCCGCATCACGTTAAGACCGGAGAAAAGCCAGCAACGGCCGGAGGACTGCTGGTCGGTGATGCCTTTGCTGTTGACACGGTTGGAAAAGTACGTGTCGGCGGCCGAGGGGTTCTCGGCGGCGGTGGCGAGCTTGTTGATGCTGGTGCCAGCCAGGGCGTTGCGCAGGGCGCGGTCGGCGGCCGAGGCGGGCTGGGCGGCGCGTATTTCCTTCAGCATCTCGGGCGTGATGCCGCCCGTGCCGGTCTGGGCCGGGAGCAGGGCGGCCGGGGCCGCCAGCAGGAGGGTAAGCAGGATTCTCTTCATGAGTCTGGATGTTTATGGATTGATACTGTTGCGTTGGACAAGGGGATAGAGGCGGTTGGCCAGCCAAAAGAAGAGGAAGGCCGAGGCCAGGCCACCGAAGACGTCGATCAGATAGTGCGCCTCGATGTAGACTGTGCTGGCGCACAGGAGCACGTAGAGGGGGAGGACGGCGAGCATCAGCGCGCGGCGGTTGCGCCAGAGAAGGAGCATGAGGATGGTGCTCACGCCGACGTGGGACGAGGGGAAGGCCGCCGTGGGCCGTTCGCCGCTGGCCTGGGTGGACTCCACGAGGTTGCGGAACAGGCCTTCGGGCGTCGGCGAGGGGCCCAGCTCCGTGTGGAAGCGGAACCAGTCGCCCACGGCCGGGAAATGGCCGGCCCGCACGGCGTCCAAGCCGATGGCGTGGAAATAGTATTGCGGCCCGGCTACGGGGAGGAAAAGGTAGATGAGATAGTAAAGGAAAAAGGATACGAGGACGACAAAGGCCGTGCGGCCGAAGAGGCAGCGGTCCGTGAAGAGGGGGGCCAGAACCGTAAGGGCGATGAGCGGATAATAGGAGAAGTAGCCCAGGTGGAACAGTTCGCTCCACACTTTCCCCGGCAGAAGGGTGTAGAAGGCCAGGGCGGGCTGGCAGCCGAAAAGGGCCTGGTCCGCCGCGGCAAAGACGTGGTCCAGGTTTCCGAAGATCTGGCAGAACTCGTACGTGTCCGGGTACCAGTAGGCCAGTAGGGAGAGGGGATAGAGATAACGGAGAAGAAGCGTGCCCCGCGTGGGCATCCACATATATATAATGCGTGTGGCCACGAGGCCGGCCACGACGAGCACGCGGCCGTGGACCAGCTGGGAGGGGTCGGTCATCCGTCCCCAAAGCAAGAGGATAAGGAGTGTCGTGAAGAGGGTGTAGGCCAGCGTCGCCTTTTCCACGCCGAGCAGACCGACGCGGCGGGGCAAGTGTTCCAGAAGATTCAGAGCCATTGTTCTTTCTTGTACCAGGCAACCGTCTCGGCGACGCCGCGGGCCAGCGGATAGCGCGGCGTGTAGCCGAGGTCGTGGCGCGCGGGAGTGATGTCGCACTGCCAGTTGCGTTGTTTCATGATGCGGTATTTATCCATGTTGAGCGTGGACGTTTTCCCCCAGATTCTGGCCCAGCCGCCGGCGACGGCGCACACGGCACGCAGCAGCCAGAGCGGCGCCCTGACGCGGAGCACTCGGCGCACGCCGATGGCGCGGCCCAGGAGATCGGAAAAGTCGCGTGAGCTGTAGGCCCCGCCGTCGGTCAGGAAGTAGGCGCGGCCGCTTTCCCCGCGCTCCAGGGCCAGGAAGGCTGCCTCGACCAGGTCGGCCACGTAGATGAACGTGAGAACCTGCGGCCGCCAGCCTACGGCGAAGTCCACGTGGCGGGCAATGCTTCGGGCCATGAGATAGTAATCGCGCTCGCGGGGCCCGTAGACGCCGGTGGGGCGCAGCACGACATAGTCCGGCGCACAGTCCATGAGGGCCAGGCCCCGCTCGGCCTCGAGCTTGCTCCTGCCGTAGGCCGTGTCGGGCCGCGGTTCGTCGGTCTCCCCGATAAGCCCGCCGTCGGCCTCGTGTATGGGTCCGCACACGCTCAGCGAGCTGATGAACACGAAGCGGCCGCGCAGGGCACCGGTCGCGGCGAGGAGGCGCGCCAGGCGCAGGGTCCCTTCCGTATTGGTGCGGAAGAAGTCTTCCTCGCGGCGGCACTTCGTCGCGCCGGCGGCGTGGACCACGTAGTCCCACGGTCCGTGCTCGGCACAGTGCTGCTCCAGCTGGGCGCGGAGCCTGTAGTCGTCGGAAAGGTCCAGTTCGATGAAGCGGATGCGCGGGTCGGCGAGGTAGCGGCGGTTGCTCGTGGGCCTCACGGCGGCCCACGCCACGGCTCCTTCGCTCAAGGCGCGCTCCACGAGATGGCTTCCGATGAAACCGCTGGCTCCGGTGATGAGTATTTGCTTTTGTCGCAATGGCATGGTCATAGGCTTTCCGCGGCGGAGTCTTAGAGAGCGATTTGCTCCACCTCCACCTTTCCGTGCATGAAGAGGGCCGCGCTCTCGCGGAACTTGTCCGCGCTCTCCGTGGTCAGGTAGTGGCAGCGGCCGCCCGTGGTGAGGCGCGCCGCCATCTCGGGGTGGCGCTTCAGGTAGTCGGCCAGGCTCGCCGCCACGTATTCGCCCTGCGGCACGATGCGCACGCCGGGCGGCGTGTACTTCACGATCTTGTTCATCAGCAAGGGATAGTGCGTACAGCCCAGCACAAGCGTGTCAATGTCCGGGTCCAGGCGCAGGATGCCCTCGATGCGCTTCCGCACGAAATAGTCCGCGCCGGGCGAATCGAACTCGTAGTTCTCCACGAGCGGCACCCACATGGGGCAGGCCTGGCCCGTGACGACAATGTCCGGGGCTATCTTGTGCACTTCCAAGGTGTACGAGCCCGAGTTAATCGTCCCGGCAGTAGCGAGCACGCCGATGTGGCGCGTCCGCGTAAGGGAGCAGACGGCTTCCACCGTGGGGCGAATCACGCCCAGCACGCGGCGGTTGCCGCCCAGGCGCTCCAGGTCGCACTGCTGTATGGTGCGCAGCGCCTTGGCCGACGCCGTGTTGCAGGCCAGTATGACCAGCGGGCAGCCCCGTTGGAAGAGCGCCTCGACGGCCTCGAGCGTGTAGCGGTAGATGACTTCAAAGGAATGGCTGCCGTAGGGCGCCCGGGCGTTGTCGCCCAGGTAGAGATAGTCGTACTGCGGCAGGAACTGGCGGATCTGGCGCAGGATGGTCAGTCCGCCGTATCCGGAATCGAAGACGCCCAGCGGACCGGCAGCCGGCAAGGCGGCCGGCCGGGCGGGCATGGCTTCGGATGATGCGGTGTACATGGTGCAGCTGTGCGGATAAGCGCGCCGCGGCGGGGCGGGCGGCTCAGGGTTGGGGGTATAGTTTCAGCCAGACGCGCCGCGTGACGTCCTCCGTCACGGACGGATGGAGGAAGGGGCAGGCGCCGGCGTCGAGGTTCACTATGGCGGCAAAGCCGTACTCCATGCCGACGGCCTGGATGGCCGCGTCGAGCTTTTGCCGCACGGGGCGTTCCAGGTCGGCCGCCGCGCGGACGAGCAGACTGTCGGCCTCGCGGCGGAAGGCCAGGCCCTTTTCCAGCTCGTCCTGCAAGTCGCGCTGCCGCTTGAGCAATATGTTCTGCGGAAAGTCCTTCTGTCCCTGCAGGAACTCGGCAAACATGCGCTTGAAGGACATCTCGTTGTAGGACGCCTCCAGTTCATACTTCTCGCGCAGCTGGTGGAGCTGCGCCTGCGCCTCGGCATACTCGGGCATGGCGTGCAGGACGGAGTCGTAACGCAGGCAGCCGAAGCGGGCCTGCGTCTGGGCGGCAAGGGGCGCGAGCAAGGCCGCGGCCGCCCAGCAAAGGCATAGGAGGAGTTTCTTCATGGCTCGGTGACGTGCGTCGGGTCGGAATAGGTATGGTGGCAAAATTACTATATTTTTTCAATACCGCCAAACTTAACGTTCCTCTTTCCCCCGCCGCCGGACCGCGCGCAGGGGCCCCGCGTCATATTTTACGGGGCGGCGCCGGGCGCATTCTGCCGATTTTCCCTATCTTTGCCTTCGTGAAGACAGGAGGCGGCTCGGGAATGAAGGGAGAAACCGCGTTCCTCCCTTGCATTCCTCTCGCCTTTCCTTATCTTTGCCGGCAAGGCGTCCTGCCGGCCGTCTGCTCACCTATTTATATATTCTGTCATGAACCGACTCTCCACGCTCTGCCTCTGCCTGCTCTGCTGCCTGGCCTGGGGCAACCTCCGCGCCGCCGGGCCGCAGTTTTCCACGGCGGGCTTCTACGTCCTGCCCGGTACGGGCCGCACGGCCTACAACATGAATCCCGGCTGGCGCCTGCACAAGGGCGCGGCCCCCGGCGCCCAGCAGCCCGATTTCGACGACAGCGGCTGGCAGCGCACCGCCTTGCCCGACGGCATCGAACTGCTCCCCACCGAAGCCAGCGGCGGGCTGAACTACCAGGGCGAGGTGTGGTACCGCAAGCGCTTCGTTCCCGAGCCCGAGTGGGAGGGGAAAAAGGTGTTCGCCCACTTCGAGGCCATCATGGGCCGCTCCGAAGTGTGGCTCAACGGCCACCGCGTGGCCGCCCACCGTGGCGGCTACCTGCCCGTCATAGCGGACCTGACGCCCTACCTTGAGCCCGGGCGCGAGAATGTCATAGCCGTGCGCGCCGACAACTCGGACGACCCCTCCTACCCGCCCGGAAAGCCGCAGCGCGACCTCGACTTCACCTACTGCGGCGGCATCTACCGCGACTGCTGGCTCGTGGTGCACGGCGACGTCTACCTCACCGACCCCAACTACGAGTCCGTCCCCGCCGGCGGCGGCCTGTTCGTGGCCTTCGACGACGTCTCCGAGCGCTCAGCCCGCATCCTGCTCTCGGCCCACGTGCGCAACGCCTCGGCCCGCCCCTTCGCCGGCCGCGTCACTTATGAACTGTGCGACGCCTCGGGCCGCCCCGTGCTCAAAGGCGGCAGCCGCCTGAGCGTGGGCAAGGGCCAGGCCCGCACCGTCAAGGAGGAGCTGACCCTCAAGTCGCCGCAGCTGTGGGAGCCAGACCGGCCCTACCTCTACCGCCTCCACGTGCGCGTCATGGACGGCGACGGACACACCGTCGACGGCTACACGCAGCGCGTGGGCATACGCAGCTTCGAGTTTCGCGGCGAAGAGGGCTTCTGGCTCAACGGCAAGCCCTTCGGCGAGCCCCTCATCGGCGCCAACCGCCACCAGGACTTCGCCGTCGTGGGCAACGCCCTGTCCAACAGCCTGCACTGGCGCGACGCCAAGAAGCTGCGCGACGCCGGCCTGCGCGTGATCCGCAACGCCCACTACCCCCAGGACCCCGCCTTCATGGACGCCTGCGACGAGCTGGGCCTGCTGGTCATCGTCAACACCCCCGGCTGGCAGTTCTGGAACAACGCCACGGAGTTCACCGACCAGGTCTACGATGACATCCGCAACATGGTGCGCCGCGACCGCAACCGCCCCAGCGTATGGCTCTGGGAGCCCATTCTCAACGAGACGGGCTATCCCGACGACTTCGCCCGCCGCGCCGTCGAGCTGGTGCGCGAGGAGTATCCCTACCCCTCGTGCTACATGGCCTGCGACGCCACGGCGCGCGGCAACGAGTATTTCCCCGTCCTCTTCGCCCACCCCACCCTGGGCGGCGACGGCTTTTCGGAAATCCCGCCCATGCGCAAGGGCATCGCCTACTTCACCCGCGAATGGGGTGACAACGTGGACGACTGGTCGTCCCACAACTCGCCCAGCCGCGCCAGCCGCGCCTGGGGCGAAGTCCCCATGCTCGTCCAGGCCAAGAGCTACGGCAAGCCCGACTACCGGTACACGTGCTACGACGTGCTCTGGCGCATGCCGGCGCAGCACGTGGGCGGCTGCCTCTGGCACGCCTTCGACCACCAGCGCGGCTACCACCCCGACCCCTTCTACGGCGGCCTGATGGACGCCTTCCGCCAGCCGAAGCTGTCCTACGAACTGTTCCGCGCGCAGCGTCCGCCCCGCGTCAACGATGCGCTCCCCGCCGAGACGGGGCCCATGGTCTTCATCGCCCACGCCATGACGCCTTTCTCCCCGGCCGACGTCACCGTCTTCAGCAACTGCGAGGAGGTGCGCCTCACGTGCGGCAAGGACGGCCCCGTCCGCGTCTGCCGCCAGCCGGCCGACTCGGCGGGCATGCCCTCGCCGGCCTTTGTCTTCCCCGATGCTTTCAACGTGATGGACGACAAGCGGCTGAGCCGCTCGCGCCGGCAGGCAGACTCCTACCTGCTGGCCGAAGGGCTCATCGGCGGCAAGGTCGTAGCCACGCACAAGGTGATGCCGGCCCGCCGCCCCGTGAAGCTCCTGCTCTGGGCCGACGACGAGGGCACGCCCCTGCAGGCCGACGGCTCGGACCTGGTGACCATCGTGGCCGCCGTGGCCGACGCGAACGGCACCATCAAGCGGCTCAACAACTCCACGGTGCGCTTCGAAGTGAGCGGCGAGGGCGTCCTCGTGGCCGACGCCGGGACCTTCACCAACCCGCGGGCCGTGCAGTGGGGCACGGCGCCCGTCCTGCTGCGCGCCACGACGCGTCCGGGGCGCATCACGGTGCGCGCCTCCATCGTGGGCGACGGGCCGCAGCGCCCGCAGCCGGCCGAACTCGAACTGCAAAGCCTCTCCCCCGCCCAGCCGCTCGTCGAGGGGCGGTGAGGACCGCCGCCACGGGCCTTAGCCCCGTAAGAACTCGCCCTATCCCCGTCGCGACGGGAATAGGGCGAGTCTTTCTTCCGCCTGCCGGCGGAGCGGCGCGGCTAACGGCGCCGCCGCCGGTCAGTCCTCCGGCCTGCGGCCCACACGGATCACAATCAGGTCGTCCAGGCTCGTGGTGTAGTTGGGCGAGCGGTAGTCGCGGCGGGCCACGGCCTCCACGCTTCCCTGCGAGGCCACGCGCAAGGCGTCCCGGCCGTTCTTGCGGCGCACGCTGTCGATGGCGGCGAGCAGCCGCTCCTGGCGCTGGCGGTCCACGCCGTCGAACAGGTGGCCCTGCACGCCGCCGTTTTCCAGTCCGCCCAACGTGACGCCCGCCTTCTTGTAGCCATAGCCGGGCCGGTAGACGCGCTCCAGGCAACGGGCCGCGGCGGCCACCAGTTCGCGCAAGTCGCTCGTGGCCACATCGAGCGTCTCGCTGGCGGCGTTGGCGTACTGCGGCAGGTCGGGGCGGAAGCGGTCCGTGCGGATGTAGGCCGTCACGATGCGGGCCGCGCTGCCGCTGCGCCGCAGGCGGTCGGCACACGTCGAGGCGAAGTCCGCCACCAGCGCGCGCAAGTCCTCGTAGTCCGTCAGGGGCGACTTGAAGGAGCGCGAGGCCGTGACGCTGCGCCGGGCCGAGCCCGGATCGAACCCGATGACGGAGCGGCCCCACAATTCGTGCCACATGTTGAGCCCGGGCAGGGCCAGCGTGCGCCTGACGCGCTGGCTGCGCCACTGCGTCAGGTCCCAGGCCGTCCTGACGCCCTGCGCGCGGAGCGTCGCGACGTGGTGCCGGCCCACGCCCCACACATCGCCGATGTCCGTGAGGCGCAGAGCTTTCTCCCGTTTCTCGGACGTGTCGATAAGGCAGCAGCCGCGGTAGCCGGGGTAACGCTTGGCAAAGCGGCTCGCCACCTTGGCCAGCGTCTTGGTGGGCGCCACGCCGACGCTCACCGGGATGCCCGTCCAGCGCTCCACGGTGGCGGCCAGGCGGCGGCCCAGCTCGTCGGGCCGGGCTACGCCGCCGAGGTCCAGGAAGCACTCGTCGATGCTGTAGACCTCGATGCGCGGCACCAGGCGGCGCACGACGGACATGACGCGGCGCGACATGTCGCCGTAGAGCGTCATGTTGCCCGACAGCACGGCCAGCTCGCCCGACTCGGCCAGATGCCGCAGGCGGAAGAAGGGGACGCCGCGGCGTATGCCGATGGCCTTGGCCTCGTTGCTGCACGCCACGACACACCCGTCGTTGTTCGACAGGACAACGACGGGGCGGCCCAGCAAGCGCGGGTTGAAGACGCGCTCGCAGCTCACGAAGAAGTTGTTGCAGTCCACCAGTCCGAACATCCCTTTCCCTTCCCTGCGACGCCGGCTCAGCGCGTCTTGTGAATCACGTAGGTCACGACGCCCCACACGTCGAACTGCTCGTCCGCCTCCACGCGCAGAGGGCGATAGGCCGGATTGGCCGGGATGAGCATGACGTGGTCGGGGTGAAACTCGACGAACTTCACCGTGTACTCGCCGTCGACCATGCAGACGGCCACGTCGCCATTGCGCGGTTCGAGCGATTTGTCTATCACCATGATGTCGCCCTCGAAGATACCGCGGTCCTCCATCGAGTCGCCTTCCACGCGGCCGTAGAACGTGCTCTCGGGATGGGGCACCAGTTCGCGGTTCAAGTCGATGGAGCGGTCCATGTAGTCCTGCGCCGGCGAGGGGAAGCCGGCCCTGACGCCGCCGTCCGCATAGGGCAGGTCGAGCTCGGAGAGCAGGTCGGCGTCGTAGATTTTCAAGTCTTCCATGCCTGCAAAGTTAGCATTAAAAATCCGCCCCGCAGAGACGGTGCGGCAGGTAAAAGCGCCGGTCTCCGGCAAAAAATCCGCGCCGCGGCGCGCCCTGTTCGCAAAAAAATCATTACCTTTGCGGCGAGCTTGCGGTTGGGCCGCCGCTTCCGCGCGGCCGGCCCATGAAAAGGGAAACGGGTGCGACTCCCGTGCAGTCCCGCTGCTGTATTTCCTTCGTCAGCCTCAAACCAGCGAAAGCCACTGCATGCCGTCCGAGGCATGCGGGAAGGCGTTTGGGGAAAGGATAAGCCAGAAGACCTGCCGCTCGCCGTCCCGGCCACTTGCCTCCGAGGAGAGGCCCTGCCGGGACATGACTCTTGCTACCCCACGCTGAGAAGATGATCCCTCCGTTCCACCAGACCGTCCGCCGGACGGCCGCCTTGCTGTGTATGGCTACGGCCTGCACATGCCTTTTCCCGCAACCCGCCGACACGCTGCGCCGCGTGCTGGGCGAGGCCCGCGTGAGCGCCGGCCGCCTGCCCGCCGGACTCGCCGCGGCCACGCCGCTGCAGAGCCTGGACTCCGCCGACCTGCGCCGCAGCGGCGCGGCGGACATCGGGGCGGCGCTGCGCCGGCTGGCGGGCGTCAACCTGCGCGACTACGGCGGCGCCGGCGGACTCAAGACGGTGAGCGTGCGCGGACTGGGCGCGGCCCACACGGCCGTGAGCTACGACGGCTTGCCCGTCAGCGACGCCCGCGGCGGCCAAGTGGACCTCGGACAGTTTCCCCTGGAGCAGCTCGGCGGCCTGTCCCTGAGCGTCACGGACGCGCCGGAGCTGCTCTGCCCGGCAAGGTCCGTAGCGGCGGCGACGGTCCGCCTCGCCTCCCCGCTTCCCGCCGCGGGCCGCGGCCTGCACGGCACGGCCGCGCTCCGCTTCGGCGCCTTCGGCACAGCCATGCCCTCGCTCCGCCTGCAGGGGCCCGCCGGGCCGCGCACCTCGCTCAGCGCCGCGGCCGCCTTCCGCTACGGCCGCAACGACTATCCCTTCACCCTGCGCAACGGGC
Source organism: uncultured Alloprevotella sp. (assembly GCA_944320745.1). Lineage (GTDB taxonomy): Bacteria > Bacteroidota > Bacteroidia > Bacteroidales > Bacteroidaceae > Alloprevotella. The sequence goes on from CALUIN010000004.1 coordinate 87,949, forward strand.
AGCTCGTCAGCCGCGAGCGGCGCAAGGGCAGCCGCATGCAGGCCTGGACCGGCGAGCTCGACATGCGCCACGCCACACCCGGCGGCGGCGAGCTCGCGGCCAAGGCCTACCTCTACGACTCCCACAGGCGGCTGCCCGGCCAGGTGACGCTCTACACGGACGAAGGCGACGAGCGGCTGCGCGAACGGACAGCCTTCGCCCAAACCCTGTGGCACCAGCGCTTCGGCCCGTTCCGCCTCATGGCGGGCGGGAAGTTCAACTGGCAGGAAAGCCGCTACGCCGACGTGGACGCCCAGTACCCGGGCGGAGCCCTGCGCCAGCACTACTGGCAACGGGAATGGTACGCCACGGCCGGCGCCTCCTGGCAACGCGGCCCCTGGGGCGCAGCCTACGCCCTGGACCTGCTGCACGACGGCCTGAACAGCAACCTGCCGGACGAGGGCCACGCCCGGCGCCTCGGCGTGCTGCAATGCCTCTCGCTGCGCTTCGCCGGGCGGCGGCTTACGGCCACGGCCCGCCTGACGGGCCACGTCTACCGCAACCGCCGCTCCGGCGGCGAGGCGGCCAGGGACGCGCGGCGGCTGGCGCCCGTGGCGTCGGTCTCGTGGCTGGCTCTGGAGCGGCGGGGACGGGGCGGGCGGGCCGTCCGCCTGTATCTGCGCGCATCGGCAGAGGAGCACTTCCGCGTGCCCACATTCACGGAATCCTACTATTACCACCTCGGCTCGCAAGACCTGAAGCCCGAGACGGCGCGCCGCGCCGGAGCGGGATTGTCCCTTCTGCTCGAAGGCGGCGACAAGGGCTGGCGGCCCGTGCTCGCCGTCACGGCAGACGGCTACGGCGGCACGGTGCGCGACCGCATCACGAGCATTCCCTACAACCTTTTCGTATGGCGCACGATGAACTTCGGCAAGGTGCGTACCGGCGGACTCGACGTCACGCTCCGCGCGCAGGCCGAACCCGCCCGCAGCCACCTGCTCGTGATCCAGGGCAACTATTCCCTGCAACGGGCGGCCGACCTCTCGGACCACTCCAGCCGCAGCTACGGCCTGCAGCCGGCCTACATGCCCCGCCACACGGGAGCGGCGAGCCTGGCCTACGAGGGGCCGTGGCTCTGCGCGGCGGTCTCCGTCACGGGGGCGTCCGAACGGTGGAGCACGCACGAGCACACCGCCGGCACACGCCTGCCGGGCTACGCCGAAGCGGGCTTGGCCGTCTACCGTTCCTTCCGCCTGGGCCGCTGCCGCCTCAGCGTGCGCGCTGACCTGAGCAACGCCTTCGACGCGCAGTACGAAGTCGTCAGCCGCTACCCCATGCCGGGCCGCAGCTGGCGCCTCTCGCTCCAGGCGGAATGGTGAGCGCACGGGGGCCGGTACCGGCGAAATCTTTCACTCCATTTATTATATTCTGCTTATGAACATCTTGAAGTATTCCGCGGCCCTGCTGGCCGCTACGCTGCTGCTGGCAGCCTGTTCGGACGACGCCCCCCAGGCTCCCGTCATCGACCCGCCCACGTTCGCCACGGGCGAGGGCGCTTACGTGCTCAACCAGGGCAGTTACTACAGCGGCATCGCCGGCTCGCTGGACCGCATCAGCCTGTGGCGCGGCACGTACACGCCGGGCGTCTTCGCCGCCGTCAACGGCCAGAGCCTCGGCGACTCGCCGCAGGCCGGCATAGTCTACGGCTCGCGCCTCTACATCGCCATGTACGGCTCAAACCTCGTATGGGTGGTGGACAAACTTACGGCCCGCATCGTAAAGCAAATCGAGACGCGCGAGCCGGAAGGCATCTGCGCGGCCGGAGGCTGCGTCTACGTGTCGAACAACGACGGCTACGTGACGCGCATCGACACCCTCTCGCTCGCCCCCACGGGCCAGATTGCCGTAGGCCCCAATCCGGCGCACCTGACCGCCGCGGGCGACTATCTGTACGTGTCCGTCTCGGACGGCTATAACTCCGCAGGCGGCTATGCTGACGGCTTCCGAGTGGCGAAGGTGGACATCGCCGGCGGGGCGTTCCGGAAAGTGAAGGACATCACCGTGGGCATGAACCCCGGCCCTATCGAGGCGGACAGCGAGGGCAACGTCTTCGTAGTCTGCCGCGGGGACTACGCAGCCACGAAGCCGGTCATCCTGAAGATTGCGCCGGACGACAGCGTGACGGACTTTGCGCCGGGCTCGAACATCGCCGTGCGCGGCACGACGCTCTATGCCGTCTACAACTTCACGGACTGGACGACCTACGAGAGCGAGACGACCTACAAGGCCTACCGCACGACGGACGGCGCCCTCCTGGACGCCGAGCTGCTGCCCGCCGGCAACCTGCCCGCCTCGCCCATCGACATCGACGTGAACCCGGCCAACGGGGACCTCTTCATCGGCACGCAGCCCTCGGCCTACGACTACACGTCGCCGGGCTACGTGTACCGCTACACGTCAGCCGGCGAGTTCGTCTGCCGCTACGGCGCCGGCGTCTACCCCTGCGCCGTCATCTTCTACTGACCCGCCCCCGAGGGCACGCCCAGGGCGCGGAGCCGGCTTCGGAGAGCCGGCCCCGCGCCCTTTCCTTTTCCGCCCGGCAGCCTCCCGCCGCCGGGCGGCACGGGCCCTATCCCCGCCCAGACGGGCCTTAGCCCCGTAAAAACTCGCCTTAGCCCGCTTTTTACGGGGCTAAGGCCCGTCGGCCCGTGATTTTTCCGTAAATTTAGGGCCGTAATCATTCACCCCTCTTCATCTACCCGTTTATGAAAAGACTCTATTGGTATCTCTTCGCCCTGGGGCTCGGGCTCGCCGCTCCGCCGCCAGCCGCCCAGGCCCAGACGCTCATCCCGAAGCCGCTGCGCTACACGGCGGGCGAGGGCAGCTTCACGTTCAGCGCCGGAACGCGCGTCTCCTGCAACGCCCTGCCGGACAGCCTGCGGACCGAGGCCGAGCGGTTCATCGCCGACTTCAACGCCGCCTCGGGCCTGAGCATCCAGGCCGCGGACGACGCCTCGGCCGCCGTGGTGTGCGAGGTGGCGGCCGACGACCAGCTGGGCGCCGAAGGCTACCGCCTCGACGTCACGCCGGAACGCATCACCGTGCAGGCGCACACGTCCGCCGGCTTCTTCTACGCCTTCCAGTCGCTCAAGATGCAGCTCCCGCTCAACGTCATGGCCGGGCAGCCCGACAGCCGCGTGACGGCCTACACCGTCCCCGCCGGCGAGATCACGGACCGCCCGCACTTCGGATACCGCGGATTCATGCTCGACTGCTCGCGCCACTTCTGGACCGTCGACGAGCTCAAGCGCATGCTCGACGTCATGGCCTACTACAAGATGAACCGCTTCCACTGGCACCTGACCGACGACCAGGGCTGGCGCTTCGAAATGCCGAAGTATCCCCGCCTTACGACCGTCGGGGCCACGCGCCAGGGCAGCTACGACGTGGATATGGAGTACGGGCGCTACTACGTGTCGGACCAGTACGGCCCTTACTTCTACACCGTGGAGGACATGAAGGAAATCGTGGCCTATGCGGCCGAGCGCCACATCGAAGTCATTCCCGAGGTGGAAATGCCGGGCCACATGGCCGCCGCCATGACGGCCTACCCCGAGTTCTCGTGCTCGCCCTACGGCTCCCACCGCGTGTGGAACGACGGCGGCATCTCCTCCGACGTGCTCAACATCGGCAACCCCGAGGCCGTACAGTTCTGCAAGGACATCCTGGACGAGCTGGCCGAAATCTTCCCCTCGCCCTACATCCACATAGGCGGCGACGAGTGCCCCTCAGGCGCATGGGAGACAAACCCTGAGTGCCAGGCGCTCTACTCCGAGCTGGGACTGACGAGCTACCGCGCCCTGCAAAGCCACTTTACGCACGAGCTGGCACAGTATATGGCCAACAAGGAGAACCCGGCGGACCGCCGGCGCCTCATCGCCTGGAACGAGAGCGTGACCGCCGGCGGGTCGGACACGGAGCTGCTGCGCGGCGACGGACTGACTATCATGTGCTGGGTGGGCGCGGACAACGCTTCCGCCGTGGCCGAGGGACTCGGCATGGCCACTATCCTCACGCCACAGCCGCAGTACTACATCAACCGCAAGCAAAGCAACCTGCCCGGCGAAGTACACAACGCCGGCAACGGGACCGACTGCACGCTCGAGATCGTCTATAACCATCAGCCGCAAGTACGGGCCGGCACCGTCGGCATCCAAGGCACCTTCTGGTGCGAGCACGTATCGTCGGACAAGGGCCTGGAATACCAGGCGCTGCCCCGTCTCATCGCGCTGGCCGAATCGGCCTGGACGCCCGCGGGACGGAAGAACTTCGACGACTTCGTCGGACGCCTGCGCCGCGACACGGCCCTGCTCAATTACCGCGGTTACACCTACGCCACGCACTACATCGTGCAGGCCGGAGACGAGGAGAAGGTGATGCCCCAGGCGGGCACGGACTACCGCCTCGTGACGCGCGCCGCCGGCGACCGCGCCGGACGCTGCATCCAGCTGGTGCGCGAGGGCGCGGCCATAGCCGACGCGCCTGCCGCACAGGCCGGCAAGCTCTGGAGCAACGACCCCATCGCCGACCCCGCCGACCCGGACTACGCCTACCAGATGTGGCAGTTCGTGGAGGACCCCGCACGGCCCGGCTACTACGCCATGGTGTGCCAGGGCGCGCCCGAAGGCTCCGTGAGTCCCACCACGGGGACAGCCACCAGCTCCCGCTGGAGCTACGACTACTCCGCCCGCCACTACAGCTTCGTCCTGGGCGAAGCCGGATACTACGGCGCCGACGGCGACAACTTCTACTACTCCATCCGAAGCGAGGAGCACAGCGGTTACTACATGAACTCCGCCCTGGGCGGCCAGCAGTGGGCCATCAACGTATATAACGACCCGGCGGACGGCAACGGCGGCCTCTTCACCTTCGTCGCCCGGCAGCAGCCCGACGAGCCCGGCGAAGGCGAAAGCATAGCCGACGGACGCACCTACCGCATCGAGACGACGGCCGCCAACCTGGCAGGCCTGCGCTGGAGCGACAACGGCGGCACGACGCTCGGCTACGCGCGCCAGCCCTGGTGTGCCGACGCCTGGACCGTCAGCGCCTCGCCGGCCGAGGGCGGACGGCAGACCATCACCCTGACCAACGCCGCCACGGGCCGGTCCGTAAGTTCGGCCGAGGCGCCCGTGCGTCTGGGCGACACGCCCTCCGAGCTCGTCCTGACGTACGACAACGCCGAGGAGAGCTTCACCGTGGCCGACGCCAGCGGCCGCCTCTTCATCCCCATTGGCGAGGGCTACGCCGTCAATCCCGGCACATTCTCGCCCACGGCGGGCGCCCTCGTGCCCCAGGGCTCGCACTGGCGCTTCACCGAGGTGGCCCGCGTCACCTACCGCGCCACCGACACGGAGGGCCGCCCCGTGGGCACCTTCACGCAGTCCGTGCCCATGGGGGAAGCCTACGTGCCCCAGCCGCCGGTCATCGACCGCTACGAGCTGCTGACCGACCCCGCCACGCTTACCGGGACGGACTGCGTCACGGCAGACCTGAGCTACGACGTGACCTACCGCCGCACAGCCTACGCCGCCACGGTGCGCGCCGTCGACCCCAGCGGCAACCTCATCAGCGAGAGCGTCCTCACCGCCACGCCCCAGGAGGCGCAGGCCTTCACCTGGCAGGTGCCCGAACTGCCCTACTACGCATTCGCCTCGGCCAGCGCGGACCGCTCCCTGGTCCTGACGGGCGACACGCTTATCACCGTCAGCTACTCGACCGACGCCTACCCCTCCTTCGCCGAGCGCCTGGAGCCCGTCACCGAGCTTGAGGCCGGGCAGTACTATCTCATCTACGACAACACCACGGCCTCCGGCCGCAACGGCTTCCTCTTCGCCAACCCGCTCACGCGCCAGGTGATGTCGGCCTACACCGTCGAGGGCACGCCGGACTACGTGTGGAAGCTCGAGGAGGGCTCCCGCGGCTTCCTCGTGCGGGCCAGCAACGGCCTCTACCTGCCCATGCTCAGCTCCGGCGGCGCCGTGACGCTCAACCAGGCCGGCGAAATGTTCACCTTCACCTACGACGGTTCGGACTGGACCATACAGGGCGTGCGCAACGGCCTCTACTTCAACGGCAACGCCGGGTCGTTCACGGGCTACGGGACGCCCCACCCCTACCGCATCTACAAGTTCCGCACGGAGCCGTACTACGCCATCCGCTACACCTGCCGCACAGAGGACGGCGGGACCGTGGAGCGCGGCACGTACACCTTCTTCGTCCGCGCCGGCGAGCCCTACCGCCTGGAGTGCCCCGTTGAAGCGCCCTACGGCTACCCCGAAATGGAATGCAGCGAAGAGCTGACGAGCGGCACGATGACGGGCAACCTCGACGTGACCTACACCTTCAAGAAGAAGGTGATCGACGGCATCGACACGGCCACGGCGGACGACGACGGCGAAACCGGCCCGTGGTACGACTTGAGCGGCCGCCGCGTGCTTCACCCCACCAAGGGGGTCTACATCCGTAAGGGCCAGAAAATCATTCTGAAATAACAGCCCGGGCAAGCGCCCCCGCGCGCCGCGCCCGCCCCACAGCCGCCGCCCGCCGCCCGAAAGGGTGCGCGGGCGGCATGTTTTCCCAGCCGTTCCGCCCGGACGGCCGCCCCGCTTCGCGCCGACGGGCCCTATCCCCGTCGTTCCTCGCCCTATCCCAGTTTTTTCTTGCCCTATCCCCGTTTTTTCTCGCCCTATCCCCGTTTCCGCCCGCATTAGCCCGGCGTCGACGGACGGCGGGCGGGCGAGGGCGGAAACAGGGGGAGGAGCGACGCAATTTCGCGCCGTAATGCCGCGCCGCCTCGCCGAAAAAACTTAACTTTGCGCGGCTGGCGCCGACACCGGCGCCGGGACTAAACAACTTGAGACATGAACATCATCCATACCGCCGACTGGCACCTGGGCAACACGTTCCACGGCTACAGCCGCCTCGAGGAGCACCGCCACTTCCTGGAGTGGCTGCTCGGCGTGCTCCGCGCCCGCCGGCCGGACGTGCTGCTCGTCACGGGCGACGTGTTCGACTCGGCCAACCCTTCGGCCGCCGCCGAACGCCTTTACTACAACTTCCTGATGCAGGCCGTGCAGGCCGTCAAGGGGCTGCAGGTAGTCATCACCGCAGGCAACCACGATTCACCGGGCCGCCTGGAGGCTACAGCGGAAATGCTCCGCGCCTTCAACGTCTACGTGCGCGGCTACGTCCACCGCGACCCGGAGACGGACGAGCCGGACGTGGAGAGCCTGCTGCTGCCCCTGAGCTCCCGCCTCTCGCCCGAGGCGCAGGTGGTCTGCTTCGCCCTGCCCTTCCTGCGGCCGGGCGACTACCCGGGCGGACTCTCCGTGCAGGAGGGCATAGCCTGGTATCTGGACCGCCTGACGCGGCGGCTGCGCAAAAGCGACTTCCGGGGGCTGCCCGTCGTCGTGGCGGCCCACTTCTACGCCGCCGGGGCGGAGATCTGCGCCGGGGAGCATAGCGAACGTCTCGTGGTGGGCGGGCAGGACTGCGTGGACGCGCGGGCCGTGGCCTGCGGCGCGGCCTACACCGCTCTGGGCCACCTGCACAAGGCGCAGCAGGTGGGAGGAGGGGCGGACGCCCTGCACTACGCGGGGAGCGCGCTCCCCATGTCGTTCTCCGAGAAAGGATACCACCACGGCGTGACGGCCGTCGAAATAGACGCGGCAGGACACGCCACGACCGCCCGCATTGACTACACCCCGCAGCGGCCGCTCGTCTCCATCCCCGGGCGGGGCGCCGCCGCGCCGGCCGACGTGCTGGCCGCCTGCGCCGCCCTGCCGTCGCGCAGGGAGGAGCCCGACGAGGCCACCTGGCCTTACCTGGAAATCCGCGTGGAGGAACGGCAGCCCGAGCCCGGACTGCTTCACGAGGTGACGGCCCGCCTGGCCGACCGGGCCGTGCGCCTGTGCCGCATGGTGCGCGAGGTGCCCGACAGTCCCGACCCCGGCGCCGAGGGCAATCCGCCGCAGTCGCTCCACAGGCTGGAACCGGCCGACGTGGCGCGCCGCTTCTTTGAAAACCGCTACCACGCCGCCATGCCCGACGGGCTCGCCGCACGCTTCGAACGCGCCGCCCGCGAGGCGGCCGACGAAAGCGCCGCCGCGCCGGAGGCCCCCTCTCCCAAATCCGAATAACTATGAAAATAGACAAGATAACTATCTGCAACCTCACCTCGCTCGAGGGCGAGCAGATCATCGACTTCACCAAAGAGCCGCTGCGCTCGGCGGGGCTCTTCGCCATTACGGGCGACACGGGCGCGGGCAAGTCCACCGTGCTCGACGCCATTTGCCTGGCCCTCTACAACCGGGCCCCGCGCTTCGACAACGTGGAGCGCTTCCAAGGCGACAGCTGGAAGAAAAACGAGGACCGCGCCCAGGCCATCCAGGCCAACGACGTGCGCAACATCCTGCGCCGCGGCTGCCGCGAGGGCTACTGCCGCGTGGAGTTCACCGCCACCGACGGAGCGCGCTACGAGGCCGGCTGGAGCCTCAGCCTCAAGCGCACCGGCACGTACAACAGCGTGACGCGCTCGCTCCGCCAGCTCGCGCCACGCCGCGAGACCGTGCCCGAGAAGGAAGTGGCCGCCCGCCTGCCCGAAATCATCGGGCTCGACTACACCCAGTTCACGCGCACCGTCATGCTGGCGCAAAACAGCTTCGCCAACTTCCTCCGCGCCCGACGCGACGAGAAGTCGGCCCTGCTCGAGAAACTCACCGGAACAGAAATCTACGGCCGCATCTCGCAAAAGATCAACGAACTGGCAGGACAGGCCCGACGCACCGTGGAGGACCTCGAGAACATCGTGCAAGGCATTCTGCACGACCGCCTCCAGCCCGACGAACTGCATAGCCTCAGCGAGGAGCGCACCCTCCTGACCGCCTCGGCCGAAGGCTCCGCCCGCCGCAGCGAGCTCATATCGCGCCAGCTGCGCTGGTACGCCGACTTCGACGCCGCCTCGGCCCAGGTCCGCGCCCGCGAGGCCGAAAGCGCCGCCGCCCACAAGCAGTACGTCGCCGTACGCTCCGACGAGCTCCTGCTCGAACGCTACGACTCGCTGCTCGCCGTACAGCCGCTCTACCAACAGATCGTCATGCGCCAGGCCGACGTCGAGGAACTGAAGCGCCAGGAGGACGACACGACAGCCCGGATCAGCGCCGGCGAGGAAGCCTTGCGCCAGACCGCCGCCCGGCTCGACTCGGCCCGCGAACGGGTGGCCGACGCCGAGCGGCAGGCCGCGCAGCGACGGCCCGTCATCAGCCGCGGACATGCCCTGACCGGCGAAATCTCCGAAGTGGAGGGCCAGCTGCGCAAAGCCGACGAGCAGGTGGCCCGCGCCCAAGCCTCGCTCGACGAGCAGCACTCCCGCCTGCTGGCCAAGCGCGGCCAGGCAGAACGCACCCACCAGGAGCTCGAGCAACACCAGCTCCACCAGCAGGCCCTGTCCGTCCACCGGCTGATGTTCGACAAGTTCGACCTGGTCAAGGACAAGCTGAGCGTGCTCACGGCCGAGACCCGGCGCAACCAGGAACTCCACAAGCGCTTCGCCGAACTGCAGAAAAAGCAATCGGACCTGGCCGCCACGACCGGCTCGCTCGAGAAGAAACAACAGGCCGACGAGGCGCAGATGGCATCGCTGAAGAGCGAGCTCCTCATTCACCGCCAGACCAACCAAGGGCACGACAGCGTGGCCCTGCAGCAGCGCTTCGCCGACAACCGCAACCGCCTCCTGGGCCTGGAGCGCGCGCAAGCCCTCTGGGCCCGCATCTCCTCGGGCTACGAGGCCATCGAGGAAAAACACGCCGGGCTGAAGCGCCTCGAGATGGAGCAGGAACAGACCCGCAAGGACCTGGAGCGCGCCGCCCTGGAAGCCAAGGCGAGCGAGGAGGCCTACAGACGGCTCAACGTGGCCCTCACCCTGAGCCAGAGCGAAAACATCGTGCAGCTGCGCCGCCAGCTCAAGGAAGGCACGGCCTGCCCCGTGTGTGGTGCCACGCACCACCCCTACCACACCGAGACGGAGCGCGAACTGGGCGAGCTGCTCACCAACCTGGGGAAGGAGTTCAAGGAAATATCCGAGGAGCTGCAGAGCCGCCGCGACCGCCTGGCCGCCCTGCAGCGCCAGCTCGCCGCCGGCGAGGGGCAGCTCCGCGCCGAGCGGCAGAACCTGGCCGACAGGGAGGAGCGAGGGCGGGCCGACGCCGAGGAGTGGAAGGCCTGCGCCGGACTGGACCCTTCCTTTGCCGAATGCTCCCCTTCAGTTAACCGCGACGCCCGCCGCCTTACCATCGGGCTGCTCATCGACAACACGCAGCGCGCCGTCGACGAGGCCCGCACCGACCTGGAAACGTTCAACTACCACCAGCAGCACATCAACCGCCTCAACGAAGCCATCAACGCGCTCGACTCCCAGATGTCCGACGACCACGCCTACCTGGACAGCCTGCGCACCCAGTACCAGATAGCCTCCGCCTCGGCCGCCGACACCGAGCGCGCCATGCAGCTCTCCGACCGCTCCTGCAGCGAGCTCTACACCGACCTGGACGAGATGGTGACCCTTTCAGGCTGGTTCACCGAATGGAAGAACAGCCCCGACAACTTCCGCCTGCGCCTCACGGCCCTCTACCGCGACTGGCAGCAGACGACCCGCGAGCTCGACGGCTGCACGCGCAGCGAAGCCCTCCTGCGCGAGGAGGTAAAGGCCGCCGAACACAACGAGAACGAAGCACGCCGCCGCGCCGTGCAGGCCGCCGAGGCCCGCGACGCCGCCGCCGAGACGCTGGCCAACAAGCGGCAGGAGCTGGTGCGCCTCTTCGGCGAGGGCTCGCCCGAAAAGGAGGAGGAAGCCCTGCAGACCGCGCTCGACAAGGCCCGCGCCGCCGAGGCACAGGCCCGCGCCGCGCACGACGATGCCGCCGGCAGGCTACAGCTGCTGCAAGGCACGCTGCGCAACCTCGCCGACTCGCGCGACGCCAAGCTAAAGGAGTTCCGCAGCCGCACGGAGGAGCTGGACCAGTGGATACTGCGCTACAACGGGACCCACCCGCCCGTGCAGTTTGCCGAACTGGACGCCCTCTTCTCCGACCGGCGCGACTGGAAGACCCTGCGCGACCGCATCCACGGCCTGCGCGAGGCCGTCGCCCTGGCCGCCAGCCGGCTCGACGCCGCCCGCCAGACGCTCCTCTCCCTCCAAGGCGCGCCGGACCGCCCCTCGGAGCAGGACGGTGAGACCCGTCCCCGCCTGCAGGCCGAGGCGGAGCGCCTCCGCACGGAAGCGGAACGGCTCCACGAGCGCTTGGGCCAGATCAGCCTGCGCCTCATGGCCCACGAAGCCTGCGAGCGGAAAGCCGCCGCCTACGACGGCCCCCTGGCCGAGGCGCGGGCGGACCGCGACGAGTGGAAACGCCTCGACACGCTCTTCGGCAGCGCCGACGGGAAGAAGTTCCGCGAAGTGGCCCAGCAGTACACGTTCCACTTCCTCGTGGACCACGCCAACTACCAGCTGCGCCAGCTCTCGCCGCGCTACCGCCTGCGCGCCGTCCCCGACTCGCTGACGCTCGAAATCATCGACCACGACATGTTCGACCAGCACCGCTACGTCTGCTCCCTCTCCGGCGGCGAGACGTTCGTCGTCAGCCTGGCCCTGGCCCTGGGCCTGGCCTCGCTCTCGGCCGAAGGCCTGTCCATAGGCAGCCTCTTTATCGACGAGGGCTTCGGCAACCTGGACCACGACTCGCTCGAGCTCGTCATGACCGCGCTCTCCAACCTGGAGAACACGCAGGGCCGGAAGGTGGGCGTCATCAGTCACACGGAGCAGATACGCTCCCAGATCAGCCCCCAGGTGCGCCTGGTCAAACTCCCCGCGGGAGGCCGCAGCCGCATCGAGATAGGCTGACAGGCCGCTCGCCCTATCCCCGCGAAAACGGGGCTAAGCCCAGTTCCGACTGGCCTTAGCCCCGTTTTCGCGCGCCTTAGTCCCGTGGTCAGAGGAAACGGCGGCTCAGGTAGCGCACGGGATACCACACGGAGAGGAACCCCACGGCGACGACCGTGACGAAGACGAGCACGACGTCGGTCCAGTGGATGCTCACGGGATAGGCGTCCACGATGAAGCTGCCCTCCGAGCCGCCCAGGCGCAGGAAGCCGAACGACTCCTGCAACCAGCACAGCAGCAGCCCCAGGGCAAGGCCGGCCACGGCGCCTACGAGCGTGATGAGCCGGCTCTCGATGAGGAAGATGCGCGTCAGGGCGCGGTCGTCCATGCCCAGGCAGCGCAGCGTGGCGATGTTGTCCCGCTTGTCGATAATCAGCATGGAGACGGAGCCGATAATGTTGAAGCAGGCCACGAGCACGATGAACGTGAGAAACCCGTAGGCCACGAGCTTCTCTATCTTCATCACGTTGAACGTCTCGGCGTGCTGCTCCATGCGGTTGCGCACCTCGTAGGCCGGCCCCGCGGCGGCGGCCACCCTGCGCTCCACGGCCTCGGCGTCGGCCCCGTCCTTGAGCTTCAGCTCCAGGGACGTGATGCGCCCCTCCTGCTCGAAGAGGCGGCGGGCAAAGTCGAGCGAGGTGAGCAGATAGACGTCGTCGTAACGCTTCTGGCTCACCTGGAAATAGACGCCGGCGGAGAAGATGTCCGCCACGTTGAAGCTCTCGGCCGGATTGGCCAGGTTGATGCGCTCGCCGCGGCGCGGGGCGCAGAGCTGCAGCTGGCCGAAGTTCACGCCCATGCGGCAGGCCAGGCCGAAGCCGGGGACGGCATAGTCCACGCCGGCCACGCTCAGCTCGGGCAGGGGCATGGACGCGCCGGACGGGGCCCGGACGATGCTGTCCACGCCCGTGACGCGGCCGAAGTTGGCATCGACACCCTTGATGGTGACCACGAGCGGATTGCCCTTGTAGAGGATGAGCGCGTTCTCCTCCAGGCAGGCCGAGCTCAGGGCCACGCCCTCCACGGCGGCCGCGCGGCGCAGGGCGGCATCGTCCGCGGCGGCGTACTTCCCGCGCACCGGGACGACTTCCAGCTGGGGGTCGAACGTGGAGTAGAGGCTGCCGATGAGATCGCGGAAGCCGTTGAACACGGACAGCACGCAGACGAGCGCCGCCGTAGCCACGGCGACGCCGCACGCCGATATGCCCGAGATGATATTGATGGCGCTGTGGCTCTTCTTGGCGAAGAGGTAGCGGCGCGCCAGAAAGAAGGGTAGGTGCATGGCAGAAAGGTTGCGGAGGAAGGCCGGCGGCCGGCGCTCACTTCTTGAGCAGTTCGTCGATGTGTTCTATGTAGTCGAGCGAATCGTCGACGAAGAAGCGCAGCTCGGGGATGATGCGCAGCTGGTGGCGCACACGGGTGCCCAGCTCGTAGCGCACCTCGCGGGCGTGGCGGTTGATGCTCTCCACCACTTCCTGCGCGCGCTCCGAGGGGAACACGCTCAGGTAGGCGCGGCACACGCTCAGGTCGGGACTGATGCGCACGGTGCAGACCGAGACCAGCAGGCCGTGCGTAGCCTGCGTCTGCCGCTGGAACATATCGCTCAGTTCCTTCTGCAGCAGGCGGGCTATCTTTTGCTGACGGGTAGTTTCCATAAAGCTAAGAATGAAGGTTTCGGGGACAAAGTTACGAAAAAAATCTCCTGGCGGGCGCGCCCTCACTTGCGGCGGACGACGGTCAGCCCGTCGCGCAGGGGGAGGATGACCTTTTCCACACGCTCGTCAGCGGCGACCAGGTCGTTGAACCGGCGTATGCCGAGCGTCTGCGCGTCGTCGTCGTAGGCGGGGTCCACGACGTGTCCGTCCCAGAGCGTGTTGTCGGCCAAGATGAAGCCGCCCGGGCGCAAGTGGTCCATGACCAGGGCGTAGTAGTCGGCGTACTGCCGCTTGTTTCCGTCGATGAAGGCCATGTCGAACTGTAGGCCGGATCCGGGCAAGAGCCGGAGCACGTCGCCGATGACGAACTCGATGCGCGGCGGGTAGGGCGAACCCTCGAGCCAGGGGCGGGTGAAGTCCTCCTGCTCGTCGTTGATCTCGTAAGTGCGGATCACTGTGCCGGGGGCCATGGCCGCGGCCATGCACAGGGCGGAGTAGCCCGAGTAGGTGCCTATCTCGAGCACGTGGCGCGGGGCGATGAGGCGCGTGAGCAGGCGCAGTATGAGCCCCTGCAGGTGGCCGGAGGCCATGCGGGGGCGGAGCAGGCAGGTGTTCGTGGCGCGGTAGAGGCGGTAGAGGTAGTCGTCCTCGGGCGATATGTGGGCGAGGACGTAGTCTTCGAGTTCGGGTGTCATGCTCGGTCGGCGCTGGCGGGGTCAGTTGGGGAAGGTCTCCTTGCCCTCTGACTCGAAGAGGTTCTTCACGATGTTCATCTCCATGAACGAGGTGCGCTGCTCCTTGCGCTGGGAGCCGAGGTAGCAGATGCGGTCCTCGAGGCGCACCATGCCGTCAGAGAGGAGCTTGCGCAGGGCGGCCAGGAGGAACTCGTGTCCGTAGCTCTTCATGGGCATGTAGATGGCGTAGACGCCGTAGGAGAGGGCCAGGTGGCGCACGGTGCGCGCCTTGTAGCATATGGCCAGGATGACGCAGCGGCCGCGGAAGGAGGAGACATAGCGGGCCGTGCGGCCGGAGTAGCTATCCGTGATGATGGCGCGCAGACGCATGCGCTTGGTGGCCATGACGGCTTCCTTGGCGAAGAACTCCGTGACATCGGGGGAGGGGGAGAGGGGGATGTCCACGTCGTCGAAGAGTTCGAAGTTGTCCTTCTCGGCCTGCTCGGCCACGGTGGCCATGACGCGGACGGCTTCCACGGGATAGTCGCCGTAGGCGGTCTCACCGCTGAGCATGAGGGCGTCGGCGCGGGAGTAGACGGCGTTGGCTATGTCCGTCACCTCCGTGCGCAGGGGCCTGGGGTTGCGGATCATGCTCTGGAGCATCTGTGTGGCCACGATAACGGGCTTGTGGGCGCGGATAGCCTTGGCGACGATGCGGCGCTGGATGCCGGGGATGAGCTCCTGGGGCACTTCGATGCCCAAGTCGCCGCGGGCCACCATGACGCCGTCGGCGGCCTCGAGGATCTCGTCGATGTTGTCCACGCCCTCCTGGTTCTCTATCTTGGCGATGATGCGGATGTCGCTGCCTGCCTCGTCGAGCATGCGGCGCACTTCGAGCACGTCCTCGCGGGAGCGGACGAAGGAGTGGGCGATGAAGGCCACGTCGGCCTCTATGGCGAAGGCGATGTTGGCGCGGTCGCGCTCGGTGAGGGCCGGCAGGTTGATGCGCGTGCCCGGCACGTTGACGCTCTTGCGCGAGCCGAGGGTGGCGTCGTTCTCCACGCGGCAGAGCAGCGCGCCCTCGGCCTTGTCCTCGACGTAGAGGCCCAGCGCCCCGTCGTCTATGAGCACATGGGCGCCCACGCCGACGTCCGTCACGAAGCCGGGATAGGTCACGGCGATGCGCTCCGCCGTGGTCACGCGGTCGGGGTCGCCGACGATGCGCACGATGTCGCCGCGGTGCAGCTCGATGGGGCGCTCGCAGCGCGTGGTGCGCACTTCGGGGCCCTTCGTGTCGACGAGCACGGCGATGTGGCTGGACACTTCGCGCACGTTGTTGATGACGCGGCGCATGCCTTCCGCGTCCTGGTGGGCGGTGTTGAGGCGCACGACGTTCATGCCCGCCTCGTAGAGATCGCGGAGCAGGCCGATGTCGCACCGGGCGTCCGAGATGGTGGCTACTATCTTGGTTTTCTTGTACATAATCGTAAGTCTGTCGGTAGGTTCAAGGGAAATCCGCGGGCCGGAAGCGGGGCCTCAGTCCCGGCCGGCTGCCGCGCACAGCAGGCCCTCGACAGCCAGGCGGTAGGAGTCCAGCCCGAAGCCGCACACCACGCCGACGCAGGCCGGGGCTATCATGGACTGCCGCCGGAAGGCCTCGCGGCTGTGGACGTTGGAGATGTGGACTTCCACCACGGGGACGGGCACGGAGCGGATGGCATCGAGCAGGGCCACGGACGTATGGGTATAGGCACCGGCGTTGAAGGCCACGCCGTCCGTCCCGTCGGTGGCGGCGGCCTGCAGGCGGTCGATGAGGCTGCCCTCGGCGTTGCTCTGGTAATAGTCTATCTCCACGTCGGGATAGCGGCGGCGCAGGGCCTCCAGGCAACCGTCCATGGTGCCCGTGCCGTAGATGCCGGGCTCGCGCCTGCCGAGTAGGTTGAGGTTCGGCCCGTTGAGTATCAAAATCTTCTTTTTTTCCATACGTGTTGCGGGAAAAGGCTTAACTTTGCCGTCACGCCTCGGGCCGGCCAGGCCACAGCGGGCGGCAATTTGCAAAGTTACGAAAAAAGGATATGGCGAAAAAGACTGTACAGGAGAAATTACGCGCCTTAGCCCCGGAGGAACACGCCTTAGCCCCGGAGGAACACGCCTTAGCCCCGGAGGAACACGCCTTAGCCCCGGAGGAACACGCCTTAGCCCCGG